>JBILUL010000110.1:0-15865 GCA_044371005.1 Phycisphaerales bacterium
GACGCCCTGCGACCTCTACGCACTGGGTGTGCTGGCGGTGCGAGTGTTGCTGGTGGGGGGCAAGCAGGCATTGCCGGTCGCGCTGGATGAAATGCTCAGCCTCGCCGCGGCGGCCGCGGCATTGTCCGACACTGGCCTGGAACTGCCTGAGCGGATCGCTCAGGTCTTTGAGTCCGACAAGCGGTTTGGGGCGGCACTTGGCCCGCAGATTCTGCTGGCAGATGCCCATGAGGGTGGGCCCGCCCAGGCATTCGAAGCGATCCCGCCGCGGCTGTGGTTCAGCACATTGGCGATGATCGTGCGGATGTTCAGCGGCCTGGGGCCCGACAGCCGAAGCAAGGATTTTGGCGATGCCCCGGCTGGAGCCATTCACCGCGTCTTCGATGGTCCGCTGGATGATCTTTCCTCGCTGCTGAGCGGGTGTCGGTCGCTGATCGTTCCCGACCATGCGCTCAACAGTGAGGTCAGGTCGGTCCTGGCCGAATGCCTGGCTGGCCTGCGCTGAGCGTTTGGCCTTGTGCGTTTGGCCGGTGTAAAGTGTGGAGTTCGATGCTTTCGTTGCCTGTACTTTCCGATGCCGCGATGTGTGATCCGGCATCATGAACAGATTCCCGTCGGGGCTTCCTGGATGTTCACCGGGGGCTCAATCTCTTTCCTCTCAGCACTTCTGGTTCATCGCGAACCTGGAATGATGAGCCAGAATACAAGGACAAGACCATGAACACTGCAGTTTCGAAACTCGCCAAGGGCCTCGTTGCAGCCGCGTGCATCGCGGCGAGCCTCTCGCTGGTGGCCTGTGGCCCCGGCGCTCCCAAGATGAAGAAGTTCAACATCGGCATCGGCCAGAGCACCAACCAGAAGGTTGAAGTGGATCTGGTCTGCGTGCCCGACAACGCGACCGATCTGGCGATCTGGCGCACGAAGAACCTGGACGACTACTTCAGCGGCAACGACCCGCTGCGTTCCAGCAACACCGAGATCACCCGTTCCTTCACCTTCACCGAGGGTGCGAGCAACAAGATCGTGATCACGCCGGGTGATGAGATCTGGAAGAAGTGGTTCGACAAGCGGCCGATCCTGTTCGTGCTCGCCAATAGCCGCGGCTTGCGCGCCGAGGCCCAGAAGAATCCGGGCAACGACATTCGTCGTACCGAGATTCCTCTCACGACCGAGTACTGGAAGGACTACAAGTTCGAGATCAACATCAGCAACGGTGGCGCGATCGTGACGCCGCCGCCCACGAAGATTGCCAAGTAATCGGCACTCTCAGTAACATCTCAAAGGCCGCCCGCTCGCAGCGGGCGGCCTTTCTTTTGGAGCCTCGGCACGATGGTGTTCGCGAGCCTGCCCCGAGATGCTCAGCGATGCCGCATCGCGGCGACCAGTGCCGCGACGTGGGACGCCGCGGCCGCGGCGGCGCCGTGAGTTCGGAGGGATTCTTCAGCGGTGATGGCCAGCTGGGTGATGTCGGGTCTTCCAAGGTTCGACGCGATGCCCGCCATCTGATGGACGAGCGCGGCGCACTCCTTGCCACGCGGCCCGTCGGAATCGAACGCCGCGGCGATGGCGTCGGCACGCTCCGGCAGCGTGCGATTGAACACTTCTCGCAGGTGGGCCAACCAAGGGCGAGATGGCGGGGCAGTGGTCGTTGGAACTGCAGGAGCGTTTGGGGTCGTGCCGGCTTGGCTGCCGGCAGGTGGCGTGCCCGGGAGGGCATCGGGACGAAGTCGACGGATCGTCCGCATCAGCAGCGGCTCATCTACCGGCTTGGTCAAGTACTCATTGCACCCGGCCTCCATGCAGCGGTCGCGGTCGCCGGACATGGCGTGTGCGGTCAGGGCGATGATCGGG
Organism: Phycisphaerales bacterium; assembly: GCA_044371005.1. GTDB lineage: Bacteria > Planctomycetota > Phycisphaerae > Phycisphaerales > UBA1924 > UBA2402. The sequence goes on from JBILUL010000110.1 coordinate 1,852, forward strand.
GTGGTGATGCCGCACGAGCGCATGGCTCGCGTCGCGTCGTATCCGTTCATCACGGGCATCTGCATGTCCATGAGGATCAGGTCGAAGGCCTGATCAGTCCGATCGACCGCCTGGGCTGCCTTGAGTGCTTCCTGGCCGTTTGCGGTGCAGGTGACCAGAGCACCGGCATCACCGAGCATGTAGACGAGCAGGCGCTGCAGGTCGGGGCTGTCTTCAGCCACCAGCAGACGCAGTCCTTCGATGGGACGGTCCGGAGCCTGGTCGTTCGCGCGTGAGGAACTGCTCGGAAGTGGGGGTGATCCGGCATTGGCCAAGGTCAGCGGCAGGCGCAGTGTGAAGGTCGACCCTGCGCCAGGAGTCGATTCGCACTCGATGCGCCCTCCCAGCATGCCCGCAAGTCGCTGGGAGATGTTGAGTCCCATGCCGACCCCGCCGCGCTTCACGGATTCTGCATCGTGGGCCTGGCTGAATGGCCGGTAGAGCAAGGCACGCTGCTGCGCCGAGAGGCCGATGCCCGTATCACGGACATCAACCCGCAGCATCGCGCCTTCCGCGGCGTGCTCAGTTCCAAGATGAATCGTCACGCACCCCTGATCCGTGTACTTGATCGCATTGCCGACCAGGTTGATGAGAATCTGCCGGACACGCAGTGGATCGGTGAGGATCGCCGCGGGTGTTCCCGGTTCAAACCGCACCTCGAGCCCGATGCACTTCTCCGCCGCCAGGGGCCCCATGACCGCCACCACGGCCTGCACGATGACGCGCGGGTCGGCGGGCTCGCGAGCGAGCGTGAACTGCCCAGCTTCGATGCGGGAAAGGTCGAGAACGTCATCGAGCAGCGCGAGCAGATGATCGGCGTTGCGGCGGATACTGCCTGCCCACGTGGCCTCCTGCACCGCCAGCGCATCGCTGCGGCACAGAAGACCCGCATAGCCCATGATCGCGGCCAGCGGCGTTCGCAGTTCGTGGCTCATGCTCGTGAGGAAGCCGCTCTTCAGGCGGTTGGCCGATTCAGCCTGCTCGCGGGCCGCCTCCAGTTCCTCGACCATGCGCTTGCGGGCATCGATGTCCATGTAGACGCCCAGCATGCGGACCGGGCGGCCCATCTCATCGCGCTCGACCACTTCACCGATGTCGAGCATCCACTTCCATTCACCGCTGGCGGTGCGAAAGCGCTGTTCACTCACGTAGCGTTCGGCCTCGCCCTGCCAGTGACGGGTCAGCATCTCATTGGCATTCGCGGCATCGTCTGGATGGCAGAGCGATTCGCAGTAGGCGATGTCGACCATTTTTGCGCCAGGTTCATACCCAAGCAGCGTGTACCACGTGTCGTTGACGATCATCGTGCCCGCTGGGATGTTCCAGTCCCACATCCCGAACCCCGCGGCGGACAACGCAAGCCGCAGCCGTTGCTCATTCTCGTGCAGGTGCTGCTCCCGAAGCACTTCGCTGGTGACATCCGAGATGTACCCGTGCCAGAGGACCGACCCATCGGCCTCGGGCTGCGGCGTCGAACTGCCCTTGAGCCAGCGGACCAGTTCGCCCGAACGCTGCACGCGGTGGACGCACTCCCAAGGCTTGAGCGTGCGTGCCGATGCGATGATGCTCTCCCGGACGCGTTCAACATCGTCGGGGTGAATGGCGTTGAATGCCGCGGTGGCGTCGGTGGCGACCTGAGCTGGCGAAACCCCGTAGATGCTGCGGATTCCCTCACTCGCATACGGGAAGCTGGTGCGGCCATCGGGATGCAGCTTGAACTGATAGACCATGCCCGGGACCTGGCTTGCAATCTGCGAGAGCAGTTTGTACAGCTCGTGCTCGCGCCGGGCGGCTTCCTTGCGGGCCGTGATGTCCGTGTTGATGCCCACGACACGCAGCGGGCTGCCGTCGTCGCGCCGCATCACGATCGCATCGGCGGAGATCCAGCGGATCTCGCCCTGCCGGTGGATGCGGTACTCCGTGCGGAACGCAGTGCCCGACTCGATCGAGGCCGCCAGTTGCCGCTCAACATTTGCAAGGTCGGCTTCGTGCACTCTCCTTCGCCATGTCTCGAACGTCACGGGGCCCGAACCCGCCTCGTATCCATAGAGTTCGAACATCATCGCGTCCCAGTGAAGGACATCGGGGCCGATCTCCCAGTCCCACACGCCCGCCCGCGCGGCATTGGTCGCCAGATCCATCCGCTGCTGCTGTTGAAGAAGCGTCTGTTCGAGCTGCACACGTGAGGTGATGTCGCTCTCGATGGCCATGAAGCCAGTCAGGACGCCCGCGTCATCCCGCAGCGGCTGGCAGGCAATGTCCACCCAGTAGGAGGCACCTTCCCGCGTGTAGTTGACGATGATCTCGTGAAACCCCTCGCCGCGGCGAAGTGCGGCACTGATTCGAGCGACCGTCGCCGGATCACTCGCCGGCCCCTGCAGCATCGACCCTGGTCGCCGCCCCTTGACTTCATCGAGCTGATACCCGGTGATCCGGCTGAATCCGTCATTGACCCATTCGATCCGACCCTCGGTATCCGTCAGCACCACGCCGTTGTCGGTGCGAGCCGCGACCAGCGCCAGACGCGATGCCTCGGCCCGCTTGACCGCCAGCACCCGCGCCGTCTCCTGGAGCACGGTATTCTGCGAGCTCAGTTGTCCATTGAGCTCACGCAGGCGAGCCCGCTCCGCGGCGAGCTTATCCGCAAGTTGCCGTACATCCGCATACGCCGTTCGCTCTGCCTGCATCAGATGCAGCAGATCGATCGCCGGGTCATGCACAGCAAAGTCAGAGAGTCCAAGATTCAGCCGCTCAAGGTCCAGGGCATCGATCAGCCAGGGTGACCCCAGAAACAGCAGCGTCCGGCCCGACTGACGCACGAGGAACTGTCCCCTCAGCAGGGCATCGCACCCGATCAATGCGATCGCAAAGAGCTCCCTGGAATGCAGACTCAGGAGTTCATACGTTGGCTCCAGCTGTGGCCGAACCACCCGAAACAGGCCTTCAAATCGCATGCCCAGCTTCAGGTCCGGGCAGAGCTTGCGGAGACTCGGTCCGGCGTGGCAGAGGCGCAGCTGCTCATTCAGCCCGAACGAGAACGGAAACGCCGCGGCGAGTTCCGCAGCGTCCAGCCCTTCGATGCTCGGCTCATCGGCTTCTGCCATGCTCACCACACGCTCCAGACTCCATCCTGCCACTCGCCGACGCTCGGTCAGCACCCTCGCTCCTCTCATCGGCACCTGACGACCACGACCACGCTCCACCCATCGGGAACTCTTGGCCCCTCTCCCCGGCCCGGGTGATCAGTCCACACCGCTCGTAACGAAACAGCGCAGGCGTCTGGTCGCGATTGACCGTCGATGGCCTGCCCGCGAGCTTACCGAGCGACGGGTTCGCGAACGATCAGCCACGCGCCACCCTTGAACGGCTCCGCCACTACCGAACCTACGGACGAGTACTTGGCCGAGTCGACCACTTTGTACACGACATAGTGGGGGGTTGGCGGCAACGCCGCGAGTTGCTCAGTCTCCAGCCCGGGCACCATCATGCCAAAGGCGAACTGGGCCTCCCATGCACCCGTAGCGAACACGATGTCTCCCGGGTCCTTCGCGATGATGGCCTTCAACTTCTCCGCCGCGGCTGCAATCGCGCGAGTTTCGATCACCTGGGCATCCTTGAGTCGTCCCACGTGATTCCAGAACGCTGCATACGCGAGGCCGATGATCGCAACCACCGGCCACGCTATTCGCACGGCGAGCGTGCCGGTTCGGGATCGGGCGGCCCACACAGAGAGCCACCGGTCTGCCACGCGGCAGCCCAGGATCGCCGCGGCGGGCATCAAGGGGAGCAGCAAGTCTGCCCGCTGATGCGTCGATGCCGCGAACATGATCATGCCCAGCATCAGCCAGCAGATGCAGAACCGTTCGGCACGGCGGGTGAAGTCATCCGCTGCCGGACGACGAAACCACGCAATCGATCCGATCAGGGCCAGCACGCCCCACACGGGCATTCTTGTGACCAGGTAGAAGAACGGCTGGTACGCGCGGCTGAAAGGAATGCTGGACTCGGCTTCCTTACCCAGGGCGTGTCCGATGAGTTCACGGCCAATCATCCGATCGACCAGGGGTTGACCCGCCTGAGCCGCCGCGGCGAGGAACCAGACCAGCGTCACGCCCGCCGCGATCGCCGCGGCGAGGATCCCCCAGGCTGTCAAGCCGCCCCTGCGACGTTCCCAGACCGCCGCACCCAGCCCCAGGGCACACAGGAGGATCCCCAGTGGGCCTTTGGTGAGGCAGGCGAGGGTGGCACCCAGGCAAAAGAGCAGCCAGGCGCATGCCGCGGCTCTGCGGGAGGTTGAAATCGATTCCCACACGTGCCACGCGCCAAGTGCCCCCAGCGTGATCGTGAAGCAGAAGAGGGCATCTGTGCGGGCTGTGCACATGTGCTTGACGGTCAATGGCGACACGGCAAACGCAATGCCCGCGGCGAGTCCGACTCGCCTGCCGAACCACCCCGCACCCATCCAGCAGACCAGGAGGCTCGTTCCGATCATCGCCAGGCCGGTAGGCAGGTACATGGCCAGCGGACTCACGCCAAGCCCGGACTCTGCCAGTGCGGCACAGAGCCACTGGTAGAGCGGGGGCTTGCTCATCTGGGCCCCTTCGTAATCCACTTGGGCCAGCCATTTGCCGTGCAGGACGATGTCTGCGACGTAGCCCCAGGGCTTGAGCTGGTCATCATCGAGCTGATCGCTGGGTGCGGTCAGATGGATGACCCACGCTGCAACAGCGATCAGTCCAACCAGAGCAAGGTCACGGCGTGAGCGTTCGGGCATGAGGGTGCCTGATCATTGGCGCGGGTGGGTGGCCGCGCACGCTCAGGGGATCAGTCGATGCTGAACCCGGGTTCTGCTGGGGGGGGGAGTGGTGCCGAGGATGCCTCGCATGCCCTGCCGAGTTCGATTGGCTTCCAACCGATGCCGCGTAAGGCTCGTTCAGAGCGGGATGCGGGATTCCTGGCCCATGAGGTCAATGACGCGGATGACCCACTTGCCGTCTGCACGCTCGACGACGTAGTTTCCAGGGGAGTCCTCAACGCGGGGACGCTGAGATTCATCTGTGTAGCCGTATCGATCCAACCACGACTTCACCAACCGGTGGACCTGCTCCGATTGCATGTCATTGACCGCCGTCTGGACGTCCGGTCCGACCGTCGGAGCCTCCATCGCTTCGTAGGCTTGCATGTAGAGATCTTCGGCAAGTCGCTGGTCGCGGCGGAACGACGTGAGCGATTCCGATCGTGGGGTGGAGAGATACATGGTCATGATGATCAGACAGGGAATCCCGGTGCATGCCGCCCAGACGCGATGAGTACGAACCGCTGGTACCGCTTCACGAACACCGATGGCGATGAACCAGAGTACCAGCATGGCCGCAACGCCGTAGTTCGCCGCCTCATTGAACGCGGCTTCCGGGCTCCAGACCTGGTCCTGGTACTTGATCGGATCACCGAAGCGAATTACGACATCCTCGTCCATGTCGCTGGGCTTGAAGACTCGCGCGAGATGTGTGGCGTGCAACGGACCATCTGCGTGAGACGCGAGCACTGACCCAAGACCGGCGTGGGTCACAACGACCTTCGAAGTAGGCCAGCTGCGTCGAAGGTCGGGCGCGGAGTGCGGAGTACCAAGCTCACAGACATCACTGTGCTTGAGTGTCCACCCCGGGGCGCTTGCTGTCCCAGTTCCAAAGGCGTAGAGCGAGACTTCAAGCGGGCCGGTGTTGTTCGCTCCGGTCAGTCGCATCGGATACACAGGGACTGGCGTTGGAAACTCAAAGGTCAAAGCGTGCGGCGTGATGGTTCCGCCGCCGGCTTCGATCTTCGAACGCGAGGCCCGTGACGCGGCGAATACCCAACCGTCCTTCGCATACGCCGCGATTGCAGCCTTGGCCCGTTCACCCACATCGAACCCATGGTCCGTCAGCCAGCCGACAAGTTCATCCGCCGACTTGGAGCTCAAGATGTTGACTTCGTAGTTCCCGACTTCTTCGGTTCTGACCTCAAGCGACGGTTCGGCAGTCGCGACGGCACTGGCTCGCGCCTTGCCCAGGGCCGGCATCAGGATCACCGCTCCGCCGAACAGAAGCAGGAGGCAGATCAGTGCAGCATAGAAGCGTGATCGACAGTGGTACATCACCACCATCGCCGCGACGAGCACGAGCACTCCGATCCAGATCGCTGGCACATTCGCATGCACGCGGCGTGCCATCAGGCTCGGCATCGTCTTGAATGTCCCGTGCGAGCAGGCTGTCACCTTGGGCACCGCAGGCAGCGGTACCACCCACGCAAACTCCGCAGGGTTGCCCTCAAACCGGGTCTGAATCGCAAGGGTCTCGATGCCGTTGGAGTACGCCAGAATGGCCCTCTGGTCCGGCATGTTCGCGGCACTGGGATCTTCGATGAGTCGCTTGAACGCTCCACCGTCGGCAGCGGCGGTTGCGGCACAGACGCAGCAGATCAGCAAGGCACTCAGACAGCGAAGCAGGTTCCACATGACAACAACCCCTGGTGAACCCTCTCCGCTCCACCGGATGGTTCATCAGAGCATACACCCGACCACGCGGAATGGTTCAGGATCGTCGTTGATTTCCTGCCCGCGGCGGAATCAGCAACCGCCAGCTTCCCACTCTCTCATGAACCGTTCGACATCTCCGCCATCGACGCCGCCATCCTCATTGACATCCGCTTCGGGACGTCCTGCCTCCCAGGCGGTCATGAACGCTTCCACATCAGGCCCATCCACTCCCCCATCCTGGTTGAAGTCCGCGGAACACAGCGGTGGAACGATCTCGCTCAACTGCAACAGAATGCGTGAAACATCAGCGGCCGTGCTCGGATGTGTCCTGCTCTCCGTCACTTCGCCCGTGAGGTGGGCATTCATGCATCCTGCGCCGTTGATCAGGTCGTAGTAAGCGCTCGTATGGACCGCTCCGACGTCCGCTGCCGCCTGCCGGTAGGCCACATGGAAGCAAGCCTTGGCATCTTCGCGATAGTTGCCCTGGATCTCTCCGGCAAACTCCGGGCCCGTGCTGTAGAGGATGATGCCCAGATCCCGCCCGATGCCCGCCGCCGCACTGTGCCACGCACTGGCATAGCGCCGCACATTGTTTCTCGCGACATCCGGGAAGGAAACCGTGTCTCCCTGGTCGGCGGTACAGCAGATCAGCACATCGGGGGCGAGCAACTGCGCCATTTCGTCAAAGGGGGATGTGCCCAGCGAAGGCGTGATCTTCGTGAAGGCCCGGGCGAACTGGTATGCAAACCCGGCTCCGCTGCGTGCAGCCTGACCTGCGATGATGCCCGGACGCGATGTATTGCGGAAGTGTGCGCCCAGCATCACCAACCCATTGCCGGTCGACCATCCCGACACACCGGTCGTCACGCCACGCCAGTGATCGTCCTGGCCCGGTGAGAGGAGCATCGTGATCTTCCGATACCGCGGCGAGGGGGTCCTGAGCCAGTGCGCGATGTCAAACGAAGGTTCGAGTGGATTGCGGAGCACTCCCTGAAAGAACACGCGGCAGTTGTCCGGGTCAGAGTTGTCGATTCCGCTGATGCAGACCAGTTCCCTCAACTCGAGATTCTGATTGGTGATTTCGAGCCATTGCCCAACATGCCCCAGTCCGATGAGACCAGCCCGGTTCAGGATCGTGACCCACCCATCGCTCACGACCGTCATGTCGTCCGACATCACGGGCGGCGAGTACGAAATCACTCGCTGCGACTCCACATTGCGTTTATCCAGATCGCTGGTGACCAGCAGCTGCGGACCCTCAGCGGCGGACGCGCCAGCCTGCGAGTGAGCTGATTCAGTTCGAATCCAGAACGAGCTTCCACGAGGATTGCGGAGGACATAGAGCCCTGACTCGAGTTCATCCGAAGCAGGCAGCCCTGCTTCAGGACGGATCAGGAGCCGGTACGCAAATCCGTTGCGGAGCATCCGTGGTGCTCCGTTGCCATGAAACCTCGCCGCGACGCCGGCAACCTGCGTCGCGGTGCGTGACCCGAACCAGGCACGCGAATACGACATGTCGGTCATGCGCTGCGTCGCATCGGTTACAGCGACCGTTGCGTTGGTAGCAAGGTTCCAGCAGCGAGGGCGCTCACGTTCGCAATCCATGCCAAAGAGCGGTTCGGGCTCATCATGACCGGTTTCATCTTCCAGCGAGCTCAGTGTCGCGAGCCCCGTGGGCAGCGGCAGGTTGGACATGCCGACCAGCCCCCCGTTCCACAATGCCGGAATCGAGGCAAGTCCCATCTCGGGATAGGTGCACAGCAGGCGGCGGCCGACGAAGGTTCCATCGGAGAGCTGGATCGGAGCAGGTCCACCTGCGGTGACGCCCCGGGAGTTCGCCGCGAACAGCACGTGAACCTGGCCCGCGTTCGTTGCGCCCGCCGCGGCGTGGTAGAACCTCGATATCTGTTCCGTCGGAGTTCCGATCGGGCCTTGATTGGAGAAAGGCTCGGTGATCCCCGGCTGGAGCGCGAGATTGACAGGGCCGGGTACGCGAGGCAGAAGTGCATGGGCGTACGGATTGATGTGGTGGATCACGCCTGTGAACGTGCCGCCACCGGATCGATTCCAGTACGCACCAAACGATCCCGCAGCGGGATCAAAGAGCGCGCACGCGGGAGTCGTCGTGCCGGGTCGGCAGTCAAGTGAGCCATTCCACATACGGCCTGAGCAGGAGTGATTCGCCGCCAGGAAGACCGCCTGCGGGTACGCGGTGGCGGCACCACAGAAGTCGGTGAGCGTCTGCCCGTCTGAACCGACAGGGAAGATCAGGGGTTTCAGATCCGCAGTGGGGGCTCCCAGAGTGGTCGGGTGGCCATCACCGATGAGTCGCCCATCCATGAGACCTGCGCGAAGGGCAAAGAGCAGGGCGACGCCGCGTGCATTGGTCTTCGTCCCGGTGAGACCCAGGTGCTGGTGACCAAGACCCAGCCCGGTCGGCGCGAGTACTGAGGGCATCACGCCCAGTGGGCGGGACGCAACTCCGGCGATCTGCATGTCCGCGGAGACGACCTGCAGTGAGACCACGGATGCAGATGCCTCGCCTGGGTGTCGTTCGTACGTGAATGCCGCGGCAACGACACGCGCAGTCGGGGCTGGCGCCGCGGCCTCGAGCGGCTGCTGTCCTGCGATGTGCCAGCGCATCGTCCGTGAACCGGTGCCGTTGTCGCGAAGAGTGAGCGCGAAGATGTAACTTTCGCCTCGCGTGAACTCGAGGATGACACGTTCGCCATCAAAGGGTTGGGGCTCATCGATGATGCAGGGGACCACCAGTGAGAACGATTCCGTTCCGGCCGTCCAACCCTGTGAATCGATTCGGAGTCTCGCCGCGGCACCGGCCGAGAGTGAGATGTCGGTGACCCGCATCAGCGACGCGTCAGATTGTGTGAGCAGCAGCGGCATCGTATTGAACACCCTCCACGCCGAGTACCTGATTGTTGCACCTTGACCGGCGATGTCGCCGCCTTGATCGCGATTTCAGCGCCAAATGGGCCGAATCGAGTAGAAATGCCCTGATCATGGCCCTTCCCTGAGGTGTTCAGGGCCGATATGGAATGCTTCCAACCCGCGAATGGACCGAGAAAAGTCGGTTGTCGAGCGGCTACGCTGTGAATCATGACATGGGTCTCTTCCTCGTCACGGGCGTTGGTCCTTGGTTTCCTGTTCGCAAGCGGCTGTTCCTTGTGTAATGCACAGGGGGGCAAGTTGCCCGAAGGACCTCACTGGGGACGCGGCAACTTCCAGCCCACAGCCGCCAACAGCATCTTTGCAACAGGAGACGGGTGCTCCTTGTGCCACAGTGCCGCGCCGACCGCCCGGGCACTCTGGTCATCAACGGGGCAGGATGTTTCACCGTACGGCCTGTGGCGGGCATCGTTGATGGCGCATTCCGCTCGTGATCCGTATTGGAAGGCGCAGGTCGCCAAGGAAGTGTCCGTGTCGCCCGAGCAGGCCGCGGCGATCGAAGGCACCTGCATCCGCTGCCACGCGCCGATGGGCCATCACACCAACCGCATCGCCGGTCTTGAAGCGATGGGCATGAAGGAGGCTACGGCGCATGACCTCTACGTCGACGGAGTCTCGTGCACGGTGTGTCATCAGATTCAGCCCGATGGCCTGGGTACTCAGGCCCGCTTTGATGGCCATGCCGACATACGCCCGGGCCGCGTGATCTTCGGCCCCTACGCCGATCCGGGCGGTCAGCCGATGATCATGCACAGTGCCTTCACGCCCACGCAAGGCGACCACATCCGGTCGTCGGCGCTGTGCGCCACCTGTCACACGCTGCGCACCGATCATGCCGGAAAGCAGTTCCCGGAGCAATCGCCCTTCTTCGAGTGGCAGAACAGCATCTACGCCGATCAGCCGGAGGCCACCGCCGCGACGCGCACGTGTCAGCAGTGCCACATGCCCGAAGTGGGACCGATGCACGTGGCCCGCAATCCCGCGGGTTTTGATTTCAACATCGAGACCCGCGCCGAGGTGCGAGCCCACACCTTTGTTGGCGGCAATGCCTTCATGCTCGACATGCTCGCCGCGAATCGCGAAAAGCTCAAGATCACGACTCCCAAGGAACTGCTCGAGCAGGCGGCCCGCGCCACGCGCTCGCAGCTTGCCCATCGCACCGCGACCATCGCCATCGAGAGCATCCGCCACGAGACCGATGGTGGCGGGGCCACCGTCCTCTCATTCGATGTGGTCGTGACCAACATGACCGGTCACAAGCTTCCCACCGGCTACCCGTCGCGGCGCGCGTGGATTCAGGTGGATGTGCGCGATGGCCGCGAGACGATCTTCTCGTCGGGCAAGCCGGATGAAGCAGGTCGGATCACGGGCATCGCCAACGAGCTCGATGAGCCGCACCGTGATGTCATCACGTCCGCCGATCAGGTGTGCATCTACGAAATGCTTGCATCGGATGGCGAAGGCAAGCCCACGACCGTCCTTACGCACATGGCCACGCGCCGCAAGGACACACGCCTGCTCCCCTTCGGGTACTCGATGTCCGGCCCGCACGTCTCCGATACCTCGCCGGTGGGAATCGGCGATGATTCCAACTTCGCTGCGGGCACCGATCGCGTCACGTACAAGGTGAAGCTGCCTCAGGGATCCTCTGCCCGTCAGACGCTCATCGCGAGGCTGCACTACCAGCCCATCCCCCCGGCCTGGGCCGACAGCGTTCGTGATGTGAAGGCTGCCGATGCGAAGTCGTTCGTCGCCATGTATGACGCCGCGAAGGCGACTCCCGAGCAGCTCGCCGTGACCGTCGAGTTCGCCGAGCAGCAGGCACCCTGAAGCGGCAGGGCAACCGCTGGAGTCAGTCAGCACACAGGTCCGAACGTGACAACCACGAAGCGTCGGCTCGCGGGTGGTGGAACTTGGGATCCGTAATTGAGTTGGTCCCGCTGCGCGTAGAAATCAGGCCCGAGCCCCGTTCATTCCGCACTCTCTCAGGGCTGATTGCTCTGCATCTTCCTTTATCCTGTCCATCCTGTCTATCCATGTTGCATTCCCTCAGCGGAGAAGGAAACATGGATGGACAGGATTGACAGGATGAAAGACACAGAACTGTGACAACCAGGAGTAACGTTCGAGAGGGAATGAGGTGGGGGTGAGGTGGGGGGTTGGAGGAGCTTTTGCCCTGTGCATGAATCGCAGAGGACCGCCGCGGGCAAGCCGCGGCGGTCCTGAAAATTCTGAACCTTGGCTTTAGGTTGCGGAGTCACTCCCGGGTAATCTGGAAGTCGACCTGCACTCCGTAGTGATCCGAGATCGCCCGCGTGATGTACCCATCCTGACTCAGAGCCGGTGCATTGGACGGTACCTCAAGTTCGAGGCGCTCATACGCCGTCGGTGTGATCCTGACCGTTCCATCAAGACTGTCCTGATAGAGGGCGTAGTCAAGACGCTTGCTCACGGTGTCGGTGGGGTTGAAGTACTGCCGCAGTTCGTTTGAGGCGCACGAGGTGCAGGCCTGTCCCTCCGCGGCGCACGCAAGGCTCTTGCCTGCGTCCTTGAGTTCGGGACCGTCAATGGGTGGGAACGGGAACCCGTAAGCCGCTCCGCTTCCAAGGACGGCACGCATCGTGTTCATGTACTCGTTCGAGCCTGCGATCACGTTGAGATCGCCAATCACGATGACCGGGTGCGTAGGGTTCGCCTGCCGGTACTGCTGAATCGCCACGCCCAACTCGATCATCTGAATGCGCCGTGCATTGGTCGCCGATGTCGTGATGTCGGCCTGGGTGTGCGTATGGAAGATCCCGACCGACACGCCGCCCTTGTTGAGCGTGCCCCGCTGAAAGCTCTTGGTCGCCAGCGATTCGAAGAAGCCATCCTCGACGCCGAAGGGGATTTCCACACGATTCGCGAGCGGCCGGCCCGACTTGAGCGGCGTGCGGCGGAGATCGAGGTCGGTGCGGGAGCAAAGCCAGTACCGGACCCGGGGCCGTGACCCATCTGTGGCGTGGTACGATGAGGCCATGGCCCAACTTCTGATTGTCGGTGTTGCGATCGTCCTCAGTGCTTCACACTCAATCGCCGGTGAGCAACTGGTGTTCGATCGTCCCGCCACGCACTTCACGCAGAGCTGCCCCGTCGGCAACGGGCGACTTGGAGCCATGATCTTCGGCGGTGTTGAGACCGAGACCATCGTTCTCAACGAGAACACCATGTGGTCCGGCGGCGTCCATGACCAGAATCGCCCGGATGCGTGGAAGAATCGTCAGCGAATTGTCGACCTGCTCCTGGAGGGCCGCAACGCGCAGGCCGAGCAGCTCTTGAATGAGACGTTCACGAGCAACGGGCCGGGAAGTTCACACGGCAACGGCAAGGATGGACCCTTTGGCTGCTATCAGGTGCTCGGCACCCTGACGTTGCGTTCGCCCGCAGCGACCGGTGCGCCAACAGACTATTCCCGTCTCCTCGATCTTGGCTCCGCCTCTTCAACGACCGAGTTTTCCATCGATGGAACTCGCTATCGTCGCGAGATCATCGCCTCGGCACCCGCTGGAGTGATCGCCTGTCGCCTGACTGCCGAGGGGACCGCCGCGCTCGACGTCACCTTCGAGCTCGCACGGCCCGAACGCTTCACCACCGCCGTGGAATCAGGTGACCTGGTGATCAGCGGCACCTTGAACAACGGCATGGGGAAGGACGGGATCGGTTATGCGGCGATGGTCCGGGTGGTGCCGGTGGGGAACGGAACGGTCACTCCAAAGGGAAACACACTCCATCTGACCAATGCGCGTGAAGCCATCGTGCTCATCTCCGCCGGTACTTCCTATGCGGGACCCATCGGCGGTCGGCATATGGGAAAGGACTACCGTGAACGCATCCAGAGTCTGCTCGCGGCGGCCGCTGCGAGTTCGTGGGCCAGCCTGCGCGATGCTCATGTCGCTGATTTCAGATCGTTCTACGACCGCGTGAGCCTTGATCTGGGAGCAGCACCTTCGGGAACCACGCAGGAACGGCTCATGGCCCTCAGCCGGGGCGGCACTGATCCCGCACTCGCTGCACTCCTCTTTCAGTACGGCAGGTACCTGCTCATCAGCTCGTCGCGGCCGAACGGAATGCCCGCCAATCTCCAGGGACTCTGGGCCCAGGAGGTGCAGACCCCATGGAACGGTGATTACCACACCAACATCAACGTACAGATGAACTACTGGCCAGCCGAATCGGGCGGGCTGCCCGAGTGCCACCTTCCCTTGATGTCGCTGATCCGGAGCTTGCAGGAACCTGGGAGCAAGACCGCCGCGGCGTACTACAACGCCCCCGGCTGGGTTGTCCATGTGATTACCAATGCATGGGGGTACACGCCTCCGGGTGAGAATGCCGGGTGGGGATCAACGCTCAGCGCGGGTGCCTGGCTCTGTGCCCACATCTGGAACCACTATGAATACACCCTCGATCGGCAGTTCCTCAAGGAGAACTATGACCTGCTCAAGGGGGCTTCGCAGTTCT
>JBILUL010000114.1:0-15474 GCA_044371005.1 Phycisphaerales bacterium
CCTCGCTGCGCCACCGGCAACGATCGTGCGCCCTGCCGGGCGGCAGAAGGGCGATCCATGCGCGTGGCTTGTGGCTCGCAGTTCGAACCAACGCGCCCCTTACAGGGGCGATAGGGTTGGGCGGCACTTACCGGCAGCTTCGCGAGCGAAGCGCTCGCTCGCAGCCGGCTTCTGAACTCGGTGCCTTCGGCACCGGAAGCGATGCGAGATCGCAGCGGTTCTCTACCGCAGCGTCACCTTCAACCCCAGCGCTGGTGCCATGGACCACTCATACGCGCGGACGGCCGGGTTCTCGTTCGTGAGTCTTCCAATCGCCGCGTGCAGTCGTTTCTTGGCCTTCGCACTCGGGCAGAGCATGAAAGCAAAGCCGCCTCCGCCGGCACCGGGCAGTTCGAGTGCCGCGGCGTGGGGCAGCAGCGTTGAGAGTCGCCTCGCCAGTCGGGCATCGAACGCACCCGGATCGATCTCGCGCTTGAGACTCCAGTACTGCTGCAGCGAAGCAAGCAGACCATCGGGCTCATCGCGCTCGATGGCTCGACGCATCGCCAGTGCGCCGGCTCGCAGCTCCTGCACAATCTGCCCACATCTGGGCTGGCCATCCAGATACCGGTACACCACATTGCGCAGAATGTTCTTGGCGAGCCGCTGCACACCGGTGAAGCAGAGCACACCCCGGTCGATCAAGAGGTCGCTGCATGATGGACCGAGCTTCAGCGGCTCGATGCAAGGCGATTGCTCATCACCCGCCTGCGTGCTGATGCACTTGATGCCTCCCATCAGGCCGCCGCACTGATCCTGCCAGCCGCCACAGGTGCTCATCATCTGCTCAAGCAGCATCGTCTTGCGCACCAGTTCACTCACCATCGGCTTTTGGATTCCCTTGAAGCCATCGAGTGCCGCCAGCACCGTCGCCGCGAGCACGGAACTGGTACCAATGCCCGAACCCTTGGGGACCGCCGCCTCAAGCGTGAGTTCAATCCCACCACCCTCACCACCACCCTGACCACCACCCACGCGCATCAACCACGCCGCCAGATCGCTCGAAGGCACCGACGGCACCAGACCTGACAGCACAAGCGAAGCTTTGGCGAGGGCGGCCCAGTCGGATGGATCGTCATAGTCGCACAGGCCCGCCGCGGTCGTCCATTCCTCCACGCGGCCAAGATCCACGCTTCGGATGCGCACCAGCGGCTCATCGATACGCCGCACACTCGCACGGATCGGCGCCCTGCCTTCCAGCAGCACCGCCATGTTGATCACAATGCCCCCCTGCTCGTGACAGATCGGAGGCGTGTCCGACCAGCCACCCGCAAGATCAATCCGCACGGGCGCGGTCGCTGTGATCGTCGCACCGGGCGCAATCGCCGCACGAGCGGGTTCGAGGGGCGGAAGGACCGTCTGCTCCACGCCGCGGCGAACCGCGGCCAGTGGCGCATCACCCGGATCCGTACGCCGCGTTCCCAGATGGGCCAGCATCCGCAACGCCCTGGCCTGCGCGAATGGATGCGGGGCACTCGCCACGAACGCGGCAAGATCGCGCCGGGCAGCCGCCGCGGCAGAGCCAGCGCGTATCTGCCGGGCCGCCGCGGCAAGATCAGGTCGCGCCCCCGCCTTGAGCTGCGCGACGATGTCGATGCTGGCGGCAGCTCGCCGCGGCGGAACGGATTTGATCGAGAGGATGTCGGCCAGCGCCATGCGCGGCGCTTGCATCCAGCTTCGTGATGGCACCTTGCCCTGCAGCAGCGACTGTGCTTCAGCAATCACGCGGCGGCGTGGTCCGATGCGCCAGAGCCGAGCCGTCCAGAGGGAGCGTTCAGTGGACGCCGCGGCCTTGCTTGGTTGTGGCCAGAGGTCGGTTTCTGCGATGCCCAGCTTCGCCGCGAGCTCCGCGAGTTTGAACGACGCGAACGTGCCGCCTCGTTCAAGCGTGGTCTTGCAATCGTCATCAAGTCCGAAGGCGATGCAGAGCGATTGAGCGTTCGCCAGTTCGATGCAGGAAAGGCCGGTGGCTGGTGGCAGGGAGATTGAACAAGGGCGATCGATGCCGGCGACCAGTGCATCCGCCGCCGAGTTGAGCGTGATTGCGTGAGAGCCTTCGACGACGATGCTGCCCTCTCCGGTGATGGTGGCACTGGGTGTGTTGAGCAGGCGTGGATCAGTGCGGTCGGGCGTGAGTGAGCGGTACTGAGCGGGGTTGAGTGCCGCGTGGATGAACTCGCGTGTGGTGCCGATGTGCACGAAATCGCACGGCGTGCAGATCGCACGAAACGGCGTGCGAGCGGCACGGACCTTGGTGCGGTAGGTGGTCAGTGCGGTGCGCTGGGCTATGGTCGCGGCCGATGCGATCTGCGTGGCATACGCCGCGGCGGAGATGCCGGGGGTGATGGCCATGATGGAGTGGACGTACAGATCCATCGGAGCGCACGCCGCGGCGTTGATCTGGGCGGTCAGTGAATCGGCGGGGATGGAGAGATCTGGCTTGATGCCCGCCGCGGCGAGCCATGAGGAGGCTGCGGATGCATCGAGGCTGAGCACACCGGTATCGACGGCGACCGAGCCATCGGCTGCGAAGGCGTGGTGGGCCTTGAGTGTCGCGGCATCGGGCTTCTGGAGGAAATCTCGCACGAGCGTCGTGCCCGGGCGGGTGATGTAGACGCCGTGGCGACTGGCGCGGGCGGTGTCGCTGGGGCAGGCCAGGGCGGTGATGCCCGGGTGGGAGAGGTCGGGGGTGTGCCGCGAGATGTTGAGGAGGAGGTCGCCCGCGGCGATGATGGTGCGGCCATCGCTGGGCCAGGCGAGCGAGAGGAAGTCTTCGAGGACGAGGTCAAAGAGGTCCGCGGCTTGGCCGCTGCGGGTGATGCAGGGGGTGGGCGCGAAGATCTTGCCTCGTGCGGCGTAGGCCGGGAGGCGGCGACTGTCGCCGCCGCTATGGAGGATGAGGGTGTTGCGGCCCGCGAAAGGGTTGGAGCGCGTGCCAGGGGTTGCGAAGTGTCGGGCGGCGTGAAGGAGGGCGAGGATGGTCGCGGCACCTGAGCCAACGCGGGTGCCTTTGGGGTCGGGGATGACGGCCCAGTCGCGGATGCCCGCCGCGGCGAGGGAGTGTTTGCGAGCGGCGAGCTGCGAGCGGTAGAGCCGAGCCTGTGCGAAGTTCGCGGCGGTGAGGATGAGCAGATCGCAGGAGGGCATGAGGAGGGGAAGGGTACGGAAGCGGGAAAGAGGGGGAGCAAGGCAGATTTCAAATCTGGAATTTCAGAGGGGAGGAGGGGGGCGTCTCTTTTTCGTTGACGACTAGATTGCGGCTCGAAGGCGCTTGTCAACATCCTTGAGAATGTCAGGACATCGGGCACGCTGCCTTTCGCGGTCGAGGTAGGCGTTGACCGCTTCGATCGTCTCGGCGTTCTTGCACTCTTCCGGCTCAATGAGCTTGTTCTGCAGCAACCAGTAACAGACGGCGCACCAGGCCCAGAGTGGCGCGTGGTCCGCGAGATGGCAGGTGGGCGGCGGGAAGCTCCCTGGGCCACGCACTCCGGTCATGTATTGATGCACCATCTGGCGGCTTCGTCCGATCCGTCGAGCGATGTCCGAGGCACTCACGAAACTGCTCTCATCGACGCGCAGGACCGTCGCACCGATGTCGGCCTTGAGCACATCGCCAATCGCGTCGACAATCGCGTCGAGCAGCGAGGTGGAGGTGCGGCTGAACTCCACATACAAGAGACCGTACTGGATACTGAGCGTGGCATCATCGCAGCCCGCTTCAAAGAGCGCATCGGTCACCTTCCGCGTCAACTCTGGCACGCCTCCGACGATCAGGGCAAAGTCGTATTCCTGTTCGCGGAATTTCTGTTTCTTTGCCTTCATGCGGTCTCCTCTACCCCACTCCCGAGCGATCCCTCTGATTCCGGACCGTTGATCGTTCTAGCGTCCATGAGGGCAGCTGTCGATGATCTTGCGAATCTGTCGCGCGTGGTTCCCAGCGTTCCTGGGTGTTGACCACACACTGATGATGCACCCTTCTCTGGTACTTTGGGGACAGAACAGTCGGCCCCAAGCGTGGCCATTTGAGAGCTGGAATCGCCACCCACGCTGCTCCGCGTATCGAACCGCCTGCTCTATCTCCGCCTTTGCGTGTCGTGGTCTCGGCACAAGATACCCCCCGCGTTTACAACTGTCAAGCAGCTGGCTGATTTTCCGTTCGCTATAGGACCAAGAATAACGCACCCTAACGAATCAGAGCGACCTTGAAAGTCCATCAATCAGGCTAGAAAGCAGGGTGTTTCAAGGCCGCAAGGCCTTTAAGTGAGTAGCCTTGGGTGAAGCGAGTCTGCGAGCGCCACCCACGGTTGCGAGCCCCAGAATCCCCGCATCCCGGCGGGGTGCACGTTGGGGAACGTGCATGCGTTTGGTGTTCACGTCGCCAGGCGCAACGCCAACGATCACGCGTTGTCACGAACACAACTTGCACGCCTCCGGCGTGCGGGCCATCTTTCGCCTTTTTTCTTGGGGTGGCGCACGCAAAGCCGTGCTTCACCCCAAGCTAGCAACTTTCGAGGCCTCACGGCCTGAAGAATGCCACACTCACACGCGGCGTGAATCCAATGTTCCAACTTCATCGCACGCGCGCTCTTCAAGGCCGCAAGGCCTTTGCGTCAGTAGCCGCGGGTGAAGCGAGCAACGCGATAGGCAAACAAAAACGCCCGCTGGCAAAACCAGCGGGCGTTGAGATATTGCTTCAATGTTCGGGCGAGACTCAGCCAGCCTTCACAGCGCCGCGGCCGACGCTGTAGTAGGTGAAGCCCTGTTCCTTCATCGAGGCCAGGCGATACAGGTTGCGGCCGTCGAAGACGACCTTGGACTTCATGAGCTTGCCGAGCTTCTCGAAGTCGGGGCTCTTGAACTCGTCCCAGTCGGTCGAGATGACGAGAGCATCGGCATCCTTCACCGCTTCGTACATGTCATCGACGATCGTCGCGGCGGGGCCCAGCTCAGCGCGGGCATTCTCCGCGGCGACGGGGTCGAAGCCGACGGCGGTCGCGCCGTAGGAGACGGCCTTGCGCATCAGGGTGAGTGCGGGGGCTTCGCGGATGTCATCGGTGCGGGGCTTGAAGGCGATACCCCAGAAGGCGATCTTCTTGCCCTGGAGGCCTGCGGGGCCGCCGCCGATGCCGGTCTTGCCACCGAAGTGGTTGACGATCTTGTCGAAGAAGCGTTCGCGCTGCTTCTGGTTGACTGCGTGGACGCTCTTGGAAAGCGTGGCTTCCATGCCGGCCTTGTCGCCCATCATGATGCAGGCGAGGGTGTCCTTGGGGAAGCAGCTGCCGCCGTAGCCAAGGCCAGGGTAGAGGAACTGCGTGCCGATGCGCTTGTCGGAGCACATGCCCTCGCGGACCTTCTGGATATCAGCGCCGTAGGCCTCGCAGAGGTTGGCCATTTCGTTGATGAAGCTGATCTTGGTGGCCAGGAAGTTGTTGCTGGCGTACTTGACCATTTCGGCGCTCAGGACATCCATGATGTAGATGGGGTGTCCGTTGCGAACGAAGGGGTCGTAGAGCTGGCGGAAGGCTTCGGCCGTGCGTTCATCTTCAACGCCGACGACCACGCGGTCGGGCTTGTTGAAGTCGATGATGGCATCGCCTTCCTTGAGGAACTCGGGGTTGTCGGCAACGCTGAAGGGGATATCGCCGACGATGGCCTTGATCCGCTTCTTCACCTCGAAGGTGGTGCCGACGGGCACCGTGCTCTTGACGACGACGACCTTGGGCTTCTGGTTGGGGCCCAGGGCCTTGATCATCGTGCCGATGTCGTCCGCGGCCTGCCAGACGTACTTGAGGTCGGAGTGGCCTCGCTCATCGCTGGGCGTGCCCACGCAGATGAAGACCATGTCGGCATCGCGGTAGGCTTCCTGCTTGTCAAGGGTGTACTTGAGGCGTCCGGCGGTGTTGTTGCGCTCCATGAGCTCGGTGAGGCCGGGCTCATAGATGGGGCATTCGCCCTTGCGGAGCTTCTCGATCTTGCGCGGGTCAACGTCAAGGCAGATGACATCGTTGCCGGTATTGGAAAAGCAGACACCCGTCACAAGCCCCACGTACCCGGTTCCAACCATCGTCAGACGCATATTGAACTACTCCTCAGTGAATCTCTGGCAAACCTCAGAACGCACCCATGGCGTTTCCCCTTGGTAAGGGGGGCAAGTATAACTCGCCGCGGTGCCGCGAAGGGTGGGCCGAGGGTAGAAGAATCGGCTAACTCGCCCCCCAAACTCCGCAAAGGTGCGAAGATGGGAGGCCTGCCGCCTGTTTTTGATCCCCGCGAAAGGGCACGCACCCGGAGGGGTGGAAGCGGGCTACTTTCCCTACCTCCTATGGCCCGAACACCTGCGAAAAAGTCCAAGTCACTGACCGCCCGCACCGCCGACAAGCACCACCTCTACCAGATGGCGGTGCAGGCCCCCGATGCGGAGGTCGGGTTTGTGGCCCGCAACTTCAAGCGGCTGCGGGGAAGGCCCGCCCGGACGCTCCGGGAGGACTTCTGTGGCACCGCACTGAGTGCCTGTGAGTGGGTGAAGGTCCATGGCCAGAACACGGCGGTGGGCATCGACCTGTGCGGCGACACCCTGGCCTGGGGGAAGGCCAACAACCTGTCGAAGCTCTCGGCGGAGCAGAGCTCGCGCATCACCTTGCTGCAGCAGGACGTACGCAACCCCACCGGCCCGTGCAAGGGTGTGGATATCGTGCTGGCGATGAACTTCAGCTACTGGTGCTTCAAGACGCGGGATGCGCTGCGGGCATACTTCGAGTCCGTCCGCAAGTCGATGGGCAAGGAGGGCGTCTTCTTCCTTGACCACTACGGCGGGTACGACGCGCTCAAGGAGCAGCAGGAGCGGCGTCGCCAGAAGGGGTTCACGTATGTCTGGGATCAGGCCAGCTACAACCCCATCACCGGAGACAAGGTCTGCCACATCCACTTTGAGTTCAAGAACGGCTCCAAGATCAAGAACGCCTTCACCTACGAGTGGCGGCTCTGGTCGCTGCCGGAGGTGACGGAGCTCCTGACCGAGGCAGGGTTCAAGGATGTCACCGTCTACTGGGAAGGGGATGACGGCAAGGGCGGAGGCAATGGCATCTTCCGGCCGTCGAAGCTGGGCGAGGCGTGCGCCTGCCACGTGTCGTACCTGTCCGCCAGTGTGTGACCGAACGAAATCCGTTCGGGCCTCTGTTTGGGTTTGATCAGAATGCGATGAAGGTTGGGTCCCGACAGCAACGGCCGTTGGACGCTGCAGTACGGTTGCTCCCGATGGCGCTCGATCGCGACGGCGCGCGGCCCCATCGAGGAGAACATGGGCATGGTCAGAACTGTTGTGCTGTGTGCACTGGCTTGCACGCTGGAAGCACTCGCGGCGGATCAAGTGACGTTGATCGCCACCAGCGATGCGACGCTGTACGAGAGCGAACTGGGCGAGCTGGCGAACGGCTCGGGCGAACACTCCTATGCGGGATTGACCTTCGGCGCCGGAATGCGCCGGGCGTTGTACCGATTTGATGTGGCTGCTGCGATTCCCGCTGGCGCACAGATCGTCGATGTGCAGTTGGTGCTTCAGGTGTCGCGGTCGTTCGCGGGCGAGGACCTTGTGTATCTGCATCGAGCCCTTGCATCTTGGGGCGAAGGAGCGTCCGATGCGGGCGATCCGGGCGGGCAGGGAGCCGCGTCACAGCCGGGCGATTCGACGTGGCTGCACCGTCGATATCCGGACCAACTGTGGACAACGCCAGGTGGAGACTTTGATCCAGTCCCCAGCGGTTCAACGCTGGTGGACTATTCCGGTGCGTACACCTGGGCATCAACGGAGCTGATGGTTGCTGATGTGCAAGGGTGGGCAGATGACGCGGCTTCGAACTTCGGTTGGTTGATCGAATCGCCATCTTCGGGTTCGCGGAGTGCGCGGCGTTTTGAGACGCGCGAGAGCACGGTGATCGCATGGAGGCCGAAGTTGATTGTGCGGTTCGAGCGGGCGTGTGCCGCGGACTTCAATCAGGATGGCGGGGTGGATGGGGCAGATGTCGATGCGTTCTTCGCCGCGTGGGAGGCTGGTTCGGCTCCGGCCGATGTGAATCAGGATGGAGGCATCGACGGGGCTGACATGGGTGCCTTCTTTGAAGCATGGGAGGCTGGCGGGTGCTGATCGCCCACGTCGTCCCTCTCTGCCCACACCCGGATTCTCTGGCAGTTCAAAGCAGGCCATAGGAAACACCGAGTTCGAGCGACCACACCGCCAAGGCGTGACCATGAAGGAGGTTGTGAATGACCTGCCCACGCGTTCACACCATCGCCCATTCGGACTCCGATAGGGTGAACATTTTCGCTTTGATTTGAGCCACCGCCCGTCACATGCGCGGCGTGATCGCACTGATCTTGGTGTCGGCATGCGTTGGTCCGGACCACGAGCGGGTGGTCCCGGCAAATCGCCTGACGGCCTGAAACTCGCGAACGTCATCGGCGGCCCAATGGGCCCGGAAGGAATGTCATGCGCACTGAAGAAACGCTCGTCGTTCGGACTCACACGCATTTGCTCGGATCGGGCTGTGGCGGGAAGGGGAGCGTTGCACTGGCGGCGGTGGCGCTGTGCCTGGCAGCGGGCAGTGCCCGGGCCGTGGACAAGCACTGGAATGCCGCTTCGGGAACCTGGTCGACCGGCGCCAACTGGTCGCCCAGCGGCGTGCCGCTGGCGGCGGACCGGGCGTTGATCGGGAGCACGGTCGCTGCGCAGAACGACACGGTCACGCTGTCGGCCAACGCCACGGTGGCTCAGCTTCACGTGACCGATGGCATGGTGGTGCGAACGAACAACTCGGTGCTCACAGTGACCGGGCCAACGGTCATCTCCGGATCGAATCTGGTGAATGGGAACATCCTCCACTCATCATCGATCTGGGTTGACAATGGTCCCGCGGCGATCGATGCGGTGCTGGACACGACGACGGTGACCACGGATGGGCGGATCTGGATCGATGAGGGTGCACACCTTCGTTGCACCGGGCTTCTCACGCTCAACGGAGGGCACATGTACGCTGGCGGTTCGCTTTCGCTGACCAGCAACAGCGGGGGCGCAGCGCTGCGTGTGGATGGCAATCTGCAGGCTGCGGTTGAAGGGTTGACCATCAATCAGCTCGGTACGGCAGCGGTCGATCTGGATGGCATCGGCGGCGCGGACAACTCCCTGAGCGTGGCAACGGCTCGGATCGACGGGTCCGCGTTCTCATGGCTGACCATCAACGGAACCAATCTCGTCGACCCGGTGGATATGTCCATCGGCATCGGGGGTGGCAATGCGCTGACGATGAACCTCTCGGATGGCTGGACCATGACCAGTGCATCAGAACTCAGGATCTTTGGCTCCCAATTCAATCTGCCCGCTCGCATCAACGGGGGCCTTCTGACCTTCGGCGGCCACACCCGGTTCTACAGCACCAACGCCCACGCCCAGTTCAATGCACCTGTGAATCTGACGCAGAAGGCCCTGTTCGAACTCACGCCTGATGACCGGGCTGAGTTCAATGCAACTGCCACGCTCGATGGCCCGACGTTCACGCTTGATACCGGCGCTACGGTCGATTTCGATTCGACGACGCTGATCCACGATATCTCGATCACCACTCCCAGCGGCTCTTCGGTGGATGGTGATGTGTCGTTCAACGGGCCCACCCAGTACGCCGGCGAGATTCACGGCAGCGGCCTGGTGCGCCAGAGAGGGAACGCGTCGGTCACCTCGGCCAGCACGGTGCAGATGAGCTACTTCGACATGGACGGCCCTTCCGAGAATGCCGCGTGGTCGATCGGCAACTCATTGACCGTGAACGCTGTCCGGATCGACACCACACAGTCGTTCAACGGGTTTGATGGCACCATGAACATCGGTGGCGGCTTCGCCGCTCGCCTCACCGTGAACATCCTCTTCCAGACGAATCAGTCGTGGACGCTCTTTGGCGACATGACGATGACGGGCGATCCCAACTTCTTCCTCACGCGCCTGGCCGGATCGCGTCTCATGCACTCAGGCTCCATGACCATCGGACACCGCGTGAACTGCGATGCCGATCTCTACTTCACGTTCCCTGCAACAACGCACTTCAGCACTCCCACCTCGATCCTGAGGCTCACAGGAGAGTCTTCGGTCTACGACGGTGCCAGCTTCAGCGGCGGCGGTACGCTGCACAACACTGAGACGGGAACGATGAAGCTCAGCAACGGGTCCTCCACCGGCAGCACAGCATTCATCAACGCCGGTCTGATGCAGGTTGGATTCCACCCTGCACAACCCGGCAATGCGGCAGTCGCCTCGCTGCAGTGCACCCCGGCCGCTCGTTGGCACATCGAACTGGGCGGCTATGGACAGAGCACCCAGTTCGACCATCTCGATGTCACTTTGGGCACCGCGCAGCTCGCAGGTGATCTCGAAGTGAGCCTCATCGATCTGGGCGGGGGCATCTTCAACCCGCAGATCGGCGACACCTTCGAGGTGCTCCTGGCCCGCAACGGCATCAGCGGCACCTTTGCCAACAACCCGGTCAGCTTCGCCAACAACGCCTTCTACGCATGGAACGTGCTCTACGGCCCCACCACCGTCACGCTCCAGCTTGACAGCATCCGTCCACTTCCCTGCCCGGCCGACTTCAACCAGGACGGCGGCGTCGACGGCATTGATGTCAGCGCCTTCTTCGAAGCCTGGGAAATGGGCGACCCCGCGGCGGACGTCAACTTCGATGGCGGCGTCGACGGCATTGATGTCAGCGCCTTCTTCGATGTCTGGGAGGCCGGCGGCTGCTGAGGCGGCAACGCAGCGGCAGCGAGCCCATCCGTAGTGGCTCCATGACCTGAGCGGAGTGCGCGCCGCGGCGGGTTCGAACTGCACTGCCCGCACCTGGGTGTCCTGCCCGATCTTCCCAACCGCCCTCAGGGTCGCAACGGGATCATCGCCGCAGACACTCAGGTGCTTTTTGCTTCCCACTGCTGCCTCCTTTCACAAGCCCCTTCCGCTGAACGCTCAGCGCGGCTGTCCTGAGCAGATAACTGGCATTCGCTGGCTGCAAGCCGCGGGCAGGATGGCCCTGGTTTGGCATTCGTGGGGGGCATGTACCGGCAAGGGGCTGGCGGGAATGCAATTGTGAGATCTTTCTGGGAATGTCCAGCCGCGTGACGTGGAGCTGTCGCATGCGGGTGCAGAGCCAACGGGTTTCGCCGGAACGGCGACGGTTGGTCACACAGGAGATCTCACATGAAGCGTACCGCACGATTCTGGAAGACGATGATGGGAGCGATGCTGGCCGTTGGTCCACTTGGCGTTGCGCTGGCGCAGCCGTGCGATGATGCAACGCTGGTGAGTTCGCCGTTTCCATCGCCATTTGGCTATTTCGGATCTTCGTGCGCTACCTCTGGAACCACGCTGATGGTGGGTGAGCCCGGGGCGCGGAATCCGGGCACAGCGCCCAAGGGTGCTGTTCACTTCTATGAACGCAGTTTCCCGAACACGATGGTCAAAACCTACGGATTCATCGCGATTGATCAGCCAGACAACTCGCGGCTTGGCAGCTCGGTGTCGATCAGCGGCGACTATGCGGTGGCGGGGCTTCCGGGGTATTCGGTGCCTGGGTATCCCAACCTTGGCATCGTGGCGGTCTTTCATCGCGTGAATGGCGCGTGGGGGATTGAGACGTATGTCTTCAGTCCGATCAACGCACCGGACCAGTCGTTTGGCATCGATGTGTCGCTGCATGGCAACGCGCTGGTGGTTGGCGCCAGTGGGCACAACTCGCTGCAGGGCATCGCGTACTTCTTCGAGCGTGTGGGTACCTCGTGGATTTTGCGTTCCACTTTGAATCCGACGCACCGGCGTACGCCGGCGGAGCTCTTCGGTGCGAGCGTGGCGGTTGGGGACCGCTGGATTGTCGTGGGTGCACCGTATTCCAACTCCGTGTACGGGCCACCCGCCGCGGGCAAGCTGCACTTCTTTCGACGCAACGGATCGGTGGTTCAATGGGACGGCGCGCTCGAAGGCATTTTCGAGAACGACATGCTGGGAAGCGATCTGGCGATGACTCCGACGCAGATTCTGGCGGGGTGGCCGGGGCGGCGGAGTGTGGTGTCCTGGGATATCACAGGTAGTGAGTGCATTCAGCAGTTGCAGATCAGAGCGCCCGTGGACACTGCGACGCGCAACTACCAACAGATGGGAATGACCTTCGCACTCTCTCCTGATGAGAAGCACGTTGTCATGAACTCGCCGAGTTCGATGCCACGAATGGCGTTGCAATACCGCATCGACTCTGGGATCGCGGTCCTTGAGGGTGAGCACCTGCCATCACAGAATGATGGCGGGAATCTCGGGCCCGGCCTGGCTTTGTTCAACGATCAGGTCGTGCTGGGAAGTCAGTTCTCCTCGGTCAGCGGCCAGGTCCTTGGCGGCGCTGTGCATCTGCGACCCTACCTGCCCGGCTTGAACGAATCACCGTGCACCCCCACGGCAATCACCGAACCGGGCATGTGGCGCTATTGCACTGCAGGTGGCCCCGTGGTCCCTGAGGCGCAAGGGTGCAATGCCAGCCAGGACGCTCCGTCACAGTGGTTTCTGATCGATCCTCCCTGCCCGGGTCGCTTCCTGGTGAACACGGTGGAGGCGACATTCCCCACAGTGCTCTCGTCCTATTCGGGATCGTGCGACGACCGGGTGCTCATGGACTGCAACTCGGAGAACCCCGGCTGGGGAAACGATGCGGTGGTGCAGGTGGATACCACCAATGGTCCGGTGCTCGTGCGGGTCGCCGGTGCACGCGGCTCCTCGGGCATGTACACGATGATGGTCACATCGCTGGCACCGGTGAACGACACCTGCTTTGGAGCCCAGGCACTCGAGCCGGGCACCTACCCAGTGTGCAACCAGTTCGCCACGCAGGACTATCTGACCGATGTCTACTGCTCACCACGCCTGATGCCAAGCAACGACCTGTGGTACACATTCACACCTACCTGTTCGGGAACAGCCACGATCGCTGCACACAACAACACCTTCGATACCGTGCTCGCTGCCTACACGGGCGGTTGCTTCGCGGGATATCAGCTGCTCGCGTGCAACGATGACTCGTTTCCATACGGCACCGGCTCGATGCTGCAGTTCCCGGCGACGGCGGGCGTGACGTACACCCTGCGACTGGGCGGCTACTACGCGGATGTGCGGGGCAAGG
Source organism: Phycisphaerales bacterium (assembly GCA_044371005.1). Taxonomy (GTDB): domain Bacteria; phylum Planctomycetota; class Phycisphaerae; order Phycisphaerales; family UBA1924; genus UBA2402. The sequence continues at coordinate 13,233 of JBILUL010000114.1, forward strand.
CGGATCTCACGGTGGACTTCGCTCGCGGGTGTGCCGCGGACTTCAACTTCGATGGCGGCGTGGATGGGGCGGATGTGAGCGAGTTCTTCGCCAAATGGGAAGCTGGCGAGCCGTGCGCCGACGTCAATGAAGATGGTGGCGTGGACGGCGCGGATGTATCGTGGTTCTTCGGTGTGTGGGAGGCGGGCGGCTGCTGAGTCTGATCGGGAGAATTTCAAGATGCGCACGCGGCACGGCTTGAGCCGTGCCGCGTGCTTTCCGTTATGGTGTGATCAACGGCCCCGACGGCGACGGATCGACCAGGCACACCCGAAAGCACCGATCGCGAGGGATCCCGGTCCCGGGACACCCGCGGCCAGATGCAGGCCGCTTGCAACAGAGCCGCTGGCCAGATCGCCCACCACCGGTGAACTGACGTTGACCTGAGCAAGCAGGTGGTACTCTGCGTCGTCAACGGGGAAACTGCGGAAGTGGAAGCTCAGGGCGTCGCCCGGCCAGCGGGCAATCTCGATGCCGTTTCGTTCAAGGCTCACGAAGCCCGCCCGGCTGTAGCTGAAGTCCATTGATATCCACCAGGTGGGCGCATCACTTTGGATGTTGAATCGGATGCCAAAGTAGCCCCACGCCACCGAACGCCCCGTTTGATTGAGGAATGTGTCGCGCATGCCAGGTGCCACCATCAGCATCGTGGTTTCCATGCGCATGGAAGCGAGATCCGAGTCCTGCTCCGCTCGTGCGGTCACGAGTGAGGAGACTGCGGTCAGGTGGACGTTGCGCACCCCAAGATCGGGATAGTGGTCCGATGTTTCCTCGTAGGTGTACTGGCCTGCATCCGAACTCTCGGAAAACGCCACTGTCGAACGGAGTTGTTCGTGGTAGATGAAGTCGGCCCGGGCGATCGGGACAACCACGACCGCTGCCAGCATGGTCAGAATTGAACGCTTCATGTCTTGCTCCTTGATCCCAACCTGCCGCTTTCACACAAAGACCGCAGCAGCGGGCGTCGTTTGATGATAAGTCTGAGCCGCCGTGCCGCCCACGAGGAAACTTGCTTGGTTGTTCGCTTTCGGCCTCGGCTAAGCGTGAGCTCGCAGGTGGACGGGCACTGCCGCAGGGCGCCTAGTCCCATGTTCGCGCCTGACTTTGCGCCCCAGCTCGACACAGCAGAATGCGTGCAGCCGAGAACGGTCCACTGTGCTGGCGGTGGGCAGGCAGGACGCGGCGGGCACGAGCGATCGTCGTCCCAAGCTGCCTGTGGCCCAACCCACGGGCTTGGGATGCTGCCTGAAAAGAGGCACCCGGCACGGAGTTCTCTGTGCCGGGTGCTCGGTTGCGCCGTTTCATGATCCTGAGCGTGCGATTCCTGACATTGCCATCAGGGCTGCGCAGTTCCTGACCATGAAGGACGCGTGGTGTCAACGTTGAGGTCTGTTCAGCAGCCACCCTCCCAGCGGATGAAGAAGTACTCCACATCCGCGCCATCGACGCCGCCATCGTCGTTGACATCGGCGGTTCCGGCTTCCCATTCACCGAAGAAGGATGCGATGTCGCTGCCATCGACGCCGCCATCGCAGTTGTAGTCGCCGATGCAGACCGTGAGGTTGACCCAGATGCTCATCACCGAGCCGCAGGCGTTGGAGGCGGTGCAGGCGTAAGACCCTTCACTTGAGGCGCCCGCCGGAGCGATGGAAAGCAGTGTGGTCGCAGCGGTCGGGTTGTCGATCGGATCAATCGGCACGCCATCGTGGCTCCAACTGACATCCATGGGATCGCTTCCGGCGAGTTCGAAGTAGAAGTCCGCAGTGCTGCCGCGGCAGGTGGAAAGGTCCACCGGCTGTGCGATGACGGAGGGCGGTTCGAGGATCGTGAGCAGGGCAGGCAGGCTTGCAAGCTCGCAGGCACCCGGAGCGGAGACGATGCAGTCGTAGAAGCCCGCATCTGCTTGCGAGAGCGATGCGCCGATGGGCGTGATGGTCAGGGTGGGTTGATCGGCGCCGCTGACAAAGCCGACGCCGCCATTGCCGCTGGGGCCGTTGGTGATGGGCTGGCCGTTATGGCGCCACTGGTAAGTGAAGGGGCCAGGGCCCGCCGCGGCGACCTGGAAGGTGGCCGTGTCGGCCGCGCACAACATCGTGTCGATGGGGTGCTGCGTGATGGACGCACCGCCGCAGGCTCGCAGCACAGTCACGTTGTCGGCAAGGAACTCTGGGCCCCAGTCCTGGCAGCGCAGCGGATGGGCTTC
>JBILUL010000016.1:0-54704 GCA_044371005.1 Phycisphaerales bacterium
AGGCTTGCTTCTTCTTATCTAGAGAAAATTGAATTCAGTAGTATCAGTAAGAAGCCCTGTCGGTATGTGGAACAACCTGGGACTAGTCCATAAGTGCCTGCGAGAAAGCACTTTGCACCGCAAGACACCACGGAATAACCTGTCGCTTCACTGTCGGTTGTGGACGAATCCGGCCACTTGAATGCCCACCCCACCCGCCGCGGCAACTCTCAGGCCTGCCCGGCGCTGCCCTACCCGTCAGCCCAAGACAGATGCTCCACATCCTGTCCACAGGGGGCTGACGCTTGAAGCTGGACTGCAAATCCACCCCGCAAAAAACCCGCGGCGTCTTTTCAACGCCGCGGGTCATTCGAAATCCTTGAAAAACCAGTAGTTAAGCTCACATGAAGACCAGTGTTTGCCCTCGCAAAGACCCGGTCCTCAGGTCACCCACTTACGGGTTCTGCTTGGGCTCCATCTCCACCGGCTGAATCACCGGTGCTGCCTGCTGCTCCATGGGCCGTCCGAAGAACATGCCCGGGAAGCCACCCATGCTGCTGGAGGCGTTGTAGACGTACTGAGCATCGAGGGCCTTCTCAATCCGCAGCTTGGCCTCAGCCAGGTGAGCCAGGCTGTACGGGTCGAGATTGCCGGCCTTGTCGCCCTTGGGCCCGATGATGCCCGCGATCTTGTCGGCCAGCTGACGCAGGCGGAAGATCGAGAGGTTGCTGATGGCCTTGTAAGCCTCGCCCGAGCCAGCGCCCGGCATCGTCAGATCCACCATGCGCTCCAGGTGCTCGCGCTGCAGGTTGCGCCGCAGGCTTGAGATGTACGGCTTGCGGGCCGTGTAGCTGCCGCTGGGACTCTTGTCCAGCTCGCTCCACGCCGCGGTCGTCACGGTGTCGAGCAGCTCAGGCAGCGTGAGCATGTCCTGGTCGCTGGGTGTGCGGAACTCGTTGTCGAGCACGCGACGCAGCGTCGTGGGATTCATGAGACGCGTGAGCACCATCGACTGCACGCCCGCGACGCGGTCGTGCACGTTGTAGGTGTTCTCCTGACGCGCTTCGCCAAGCCCGCCGGCATCAAGCCACTTGTCGACCGTCATCTTCTCGAGCAGTTCGGGCGTCAGACCGAACACTTCGTCATAGAACGTCGTGTCGATGATCTGACGCAGCGCATCACGCTGCTGCTGCACCGGCACCACCACGATCGGTGCACGGCCGTTGGGATCACCCTTGAGGTCGCGATTCACGAACGCGCCGCCCACCCAGGGGCTCAGGATCGTCACGCCACGCGTCTGCATCGCCAGCGTCATCTCATACCCGCGGCGAACCTTCGAGAAGCTCTCGCCGTCCTTCACGAACTTGTCCAGCAGGCGACTGCGATGATACTTGGACATCTCCAGCTGTGCCTTGGCATAGTCCAGCGGGTTCTTCGTGAAGTCGTACCGCTGGATCGACGGGTCGGGCCCGCCGACATCCTCGTCCGTGCCGTAGTCATGGCCCGGCTCGCTGCAGCGCTTGGCCACTTCCTTGGGATCACCAAAGCCATAGCCAAACTCGATCGCCCAGTAGTCGTAATCGCCCATGTCGATCATGGCCACATCGCCCTTGATCTTCCCGTCCGGGCCCGGGAAGTTCACCGGTGTGTAGTCCATCACCGATGCGGTGAAGGCCTTCTTGCCCTTGACCTCGTCGCTGTTGATCTGCGCGTAGGTGTACTGCGTGCTTGCCTTGAAGTTGTGACGAAGCCCGATCGTGTGACCCACTTCGTGCTGCACCAGGTCAGCAAGCAGCGGTCCGACGAACCAATCCGGAATCCCGTCCAGGCTGTCGCCTTTCTTCTCTTCCTTCTTCTTGTCGGCCTTCTCGTCATCCTTCTTGCCTTCGCCGCCCTTGGGGGCTTCGCCCTGCGGATCCATTTCCGCCAGCTCATCCGCCATCAGCTCGAAGGCCATGCGCGAGTAGGCCAGATCGAACGCCTTGCCCTTGCTGGCAAGGCACAACCCGTTCATCTGGCTCGTGCGGCCCACCAGCCCGTCGAACTCGGCCGTACCCATCAGCTTGGGACCGCCCGCGCCGTTGGACTGCTCGGAACCGACGCCGATTGGGTGCCCGCCGTACGCAAGCACGCCGCGCCGCATCCGCTGCGCCACGATCATCTCACGATCGCCAGGATCAGCCATCCGCACGCGCGGATCCCACTGAGGCCGCGAATCCAGCCAGCTCAGCGTCTCCGCCGACAGGCCTTCCATCGCCAGCTCAGGCATGATGTCGTTGTACTGCACCCAGAAGTGACGGATCCAGCCGTCCGTCAGCACGACGTCTGCATCGAGGATCTGGCCCGTATTCGGATTCACGCGGCTCGGCCCGATCGCCGTTCCCTGGTCGTTGGCAAGCCAACGCACGAAGTTGTACCGCACATCCTCCGGATCCATCTCCATGTACGCGCCGGTCTCGGCATCCTGCTGACGCACTTCGATCGCATCCAGAATACCGACCTTCTCAAAGGCCTTGTTCCACACCGTGATGCCATCACGCACGTACCGGCGATACCGCGCCGGGACAGCCGCGTCGATGTAGAAGACAATCGGTTCCTTCGGAGGACTCAGCTTGCGGCTGGGATCCTTCTTCTCCACGTGCCAGCGGTTGATGTAGCGAACCCACTTTTCCTTGTCCGTGAACTTGCCCAGGTCGCGGTACGTCGTCGTGAAGAATCCCACGCGCGGATCAGCAACACGCGGCTTGTACGAAGGATTTTCCTTGAGCAGGCTGATCGAGTAGTGGAAGCTCTTGATGCGTCCGCCAGCCGCGGGCATCTCGTAGGCAATTTCCACGTTCTCCGGGAAGGCCCTGGCCTTCTTGATCGACGCCAGTCGACCATTCGCGCCGCCCGCTTCGCCGCCGAAGAAGGTCGTCGCACGACCCACCAGCAGGTCCTTCATGTCGATCACCGGCTGGCCGCTCGGACCCATCGCCACGATCGGCACATCAAGCACCACGCGGTCGGTGAACAGGTTCTTCACCGAGATCTTGCTCTCCTGATCACCCGTCGACTTGGTGTCCAGGTTCGGTTCGATCAAGACCAGCTTGTTGTCCATCCGCTTCCAGTAGACATACATGTCACCGGCCTGCAGACCTGCATAGTCCTGCCCGGTCGCCACCGTCATCGCGAAGAAATGACGCTGACCTTCATAGCCACGAGGCAGCTCCGCCAGCATGCTGCCGTCTTTGTCCTTCTTAAACAAGGCGTAGAACGACTGCCCATCAGCGGTCGAAACCACCTTCTCAAACCCCTTGCTCACCTCCGCCCACGGCCGGAACTCCTCCTTGCGCTCACCAGCTCCAGGCGGCGGCCCATCCTGCGCCACCACCGGACCAGCCAGCCCACAGACCGCGGCGAGGGCCGCCGCGGAAAGACACAGTCGAACACGATCAACGGTTCCTGCCATGTGCACACTCCAAATGTTGACGACGAAAAACACAACTCCCGCCGCACGATCAACACCACACTTCAGCCCGCCGCGAACACAGCAAAGGCTGCTCATCACAATACGCCCCCAACAAACCAACCCCCACTCCCCACACACTGCCTCCCGGGATCTGAGATCTGAAATTTCAAATTTCAGATCTGCACCGGCCCAATTTCCTCAACTGCAGACCCGCACTTCCCCGGGATGCCCGCGAGCGCAATCTCCGTCCTACGCATCCCAAGATCGGTCCGTTTCATCCATTTTCTTTCGCGATTTGTTAGGAGCTTTCTCGAGGCAGGCCGGGAAAATCGTTGGAATTTCATTAGCGCGCTCGATCGGACGCGTCGCATTGCCCTGAAGCCGCACCACACACAGACGCGGCTGCACATTCCATCACAAGGACAAAGACCCATGATCACGCACCTGACCCGTGCCGGCTTGCGCTGCGCACCCATCCTTCTGGCGACCCTCACCGCCACCAACGCCCTTGGCCAGATCAAGCGCCATGATGCGACTCCGACCCCCATCAATGCCCTCCCCACTGGTCCCGACCTGTGGTTCGATGGCGATGCCGTGGTCCCCGGTCACCCGCCCATGGATCAGATCCCGGCGATGCCGATGGGCATCACGCCGCTCCGGACCGCCCGCGCTGCCCCCACCAGCAGCAGCATGACCATGTTCGATGCCGTCACCGGCCAGAGCTACGAAGTCGCAGTCGGTACCCACGACACACTCCCCGACAACCTCATCTCGGGGGATGACTACTCCCCGGGCGAGAATGTCTACGCACCCTTCGAGATGGAACGCTCGCTGGGCACGATGTCCGCGGCAGCTTCCTCCTCCCTGGGCACTTTCCCCACCAGCGCCAACGTCAAGCTCATCATGCGCTTCGTGGATGTCACCGGAGCCAATCGGTTCTTCCAGTGCTCAGGCACCATGGTCGATGCTGGAGTCGTTCTCACCGCCGGTCACTGCCTCTATGCCCACGCAGGCACCAACGGTTCAGCCGATATCTACGACTTTGCCGCGGAAGTCTGGGTCTATCCCGCCTGGGATGGTGCCAACGGCGGCTCGGTCATGAACACCACCAACTCCACCATCATTCAGCGCTGGGGCTGGGCGCACGGCACCAGTTACTCAATCGGCACCGACTGGATCAACGATGAAGACCACGACCGCGATGTGGGCATCATCGGCCTCGACCGGGGCACCAACCGGCAGGTCGGCGCGCTCACCGGCTGGCTCGGCTACACCTATGGCACCTGCTCGGAAAATCGCACCTACTACAACTGCTCCTATCCCGTCGAGACCTGCAACTCCGCAGGCACGCTCCACACCGGTGCGCAGATGTACTGCTGGAGCGGCACGGTCGATGACTGCCCCGACTTCTGGAATCAGTACGAGTTCGACACCACCCCCGGCTGCTTCACCGCCGGGTGGGGTGGCATGAGCGGTGGCGGACTCTATTACTTCGACAACAACGTTCGCAAGGTCGCCGCGGTCTCCTCCACTTCCGATCGTGCGTACACCGCCAGCTATTGCCAGCTCTTCAGCGGCTCGGTCACCGGCATCGCGCAGCTCCGCGACGCGGCACGAGGCAACACCTTCGACCTCGAAGCCTTCGCCTGCCGCTACCCCACCGCGGGTCCCGTGATCGGAGGCGGCCAGCTTCCCTCCGGCACGCTCGTCCTGGCCAACTCCACCAACGCCGATCCCACCCCTCGGGCCGTCACCCTGCGGGTCTACCTCTCGAACGATGCCGACATCAGCACCGCCGACACGCTCCTGGGCACGTACTCCTACAGCGCCATCGACTTCACCGCGATGGACACCGTCACGATCACGCTTCCCCAGGTGACCCTGCCTTTCGTGGCCAGCGGCAACTACTTCGTCGGCGTCATCCTTGATTCCGGCACCGACACCATCCCAGCCAACAACGACACCGATGGCTGGGATGCACAGGCGATCACGGTCTCGGGTTGCGCGCTGGCCGCGGCTCCGGCCAACTTCAGTGCCACCCAGGGCACCATCTGCTCGCACACCCGCCTGAGCTGGTCTCCCGTTCCCGGCGCCGTCTCCTACGACGTCTTCTGGGGCTACGGCAACACCCCCTCGCTGCGCTACTACGTGGACACCACCACCAGCACATTCTTTGACTACGGCGCCATCTCCCAGCTGGGTGAACCCCTCTGGTTCTGGGTCAGCGCCAACACCAGCTGCGGCGGCGGCAACCTGAGCCCCGGCGTGCAGGGCTCACGCGCTCCCATCATTCTCCCTGCCACCAACGTTCAGGCATCTGACAATGCCTCCTGCAACAGCATCTTCCTCACCTGGGATGCATCTGAAACTGCTACCGACTATGTGATCTACCGCTCGACCAACTCGAACGGCTCCAACGCCACGTTCCTTGGCAACACAACCGACACCACCCTCACCGACTCGGTCGGCCTGGTGCCCGGGCAGACCTACTACTACATGGTCCGCGCTGAAAACAGGTGTGGAGTGATCCTCAGTGCTCCCGAAGCCGGCTCCGTGCAGCCGACCATCACCGCACCCACCGGTGTCAGTGCCTCGGATAACCTCAGCTGCACCTCGGTGCAGATCAACTGGAATGCGGTTCCCAATGCCACCGGTTACCAGATCTATCGCAACACCACCAATGCAGCATTCAGTGCCACGCTGATCGGCAACGCAGCCAGCCCCTTCTTCAACGACACCACGGCCGTCGCCGGCCAGACCTACTGGTACTTCGTCCGCGCCACCAACAGCTGCACCACCACCGCGCTCTCACTGGGTGATTCGGGTCGCCGCCAGCTGATCGCATCTCCCGTCTCCAGCGTCACCGCCACCGACGGCACCAACTGCGCCTCGATCGATCTGGTCTGGTCGCCCAGCAGCAACGCCACCAGCTACGCCATCTACCGCAGCACCATCGACGATTCCGGCTCGGCCGTGCTGATCGGTACCTCCGCATTCAACGTCTTCAACGACACCACTGCAGAGCCCGGCCAGACCTACTGGTACTTCATCCGTGCTCAGAGCCCCTGCGGCACCGTTGCCTTCAGCCCCTCTGACCGCGGCTCACGCCCCGGCACCCTGGGCACCGTCACCAACCTTCAGGCCACCGATGGCACCACCTGCAACAGCATCGGCATCACCTGGGACGCAGCCCCCAATGCAACCGCCTACGAGGTCTACCGCTCATCAACCGGTAGCTTCGCCAACGCCACCTTCCTTGGTCTTTCCGAGTTCACCACCTGGAACGACAACATCTTCGTCCCCGGCCTTTCCTTCACCTACTGGGTCAAGCCCGTCAACGCCTGTGGTGTCGGCACTCTGAGCAACGGTGATCTTGGTGCCTCGGGCAGCTCAGCCTCCATCCTCCAGCAGCCCGAATCCATCACCCGTGGCGTCGGTGCCACCGCCACCTTCCACGTCATCGCCGGCGGAGCCCAGAGCTACCAGTGGTTCAAGGACAGCATCCCCGTGTCTGATGCCGTCAACATCTCGGGCGCCAACACCGACACGCTCACCATCGACAACCTCTCCGCAGGCGATGAAGGTGCCTACTCGGTCCACATCACCAGCCCCTGCGGCAACGTAAGCTCCCGCCGCGCTCTCCTCACCGTCCTTCCCCTCCCCTGCCCCGCAGACTTCAATCAGGACGGCGGCGTCGACGGAGCCGACGTCAGCGCCTTCTTCGAAGCCTGGGAGGCCGGCGATTCCTCCGCCGATGTCAACCTCGACGGCGGCGTCGATGGCTCCGACATCGATACCTTCTTCACGGCCTGGGAAGCCGGCGGCTGCTGATTGAAGCAGTAAGACAAGAAGTGCAAAAATGCAGCGGAGGGGACCCCAAAGGTCCCCTCCGCTGCGTTTTAACACACACACAAAGTGCCCCCACCCCCAACCTCTTGAACCACCATCAAAGAACCCAACGTGAAGTGCCACCGATTCCCGGCTTCGGAATCGGTGTCCCCGTTCTGGCCTTCTGAACCACGCCCCCCACCACCCACAGCGCTCCACCGTCAGCAACTCATCCTCATTCATCTCCGCCGTCTCACTGAGAACAGCGTGCCTGCGACCGCGAGGCCCCACGCGCAGCCGGGCATCGGCACGGTAGGGTCGTTGCCGCAGAGCCCCACCGCGCCGACTCCCATGTTCGAGACGCTCAACGTGAAACCCTGTGTGGCGGTCGCCAAGCCAAGGCCCGATGGTGCGATGTAGAAGTCAGCAAGCCGGCTGGAGTCATCCAGCACTTCATCTTTGAAGGTATCGAGCCAGGACGAAATACCGAGTCCGGGAAGCTGAACCTCACTGATCACGCCCATCGTGCCCAGTGTGCCTGGTGGGGGCGAGTCCGTGACGGTGAAAATCGGCACCGCAGCACTGAGGATCTCCGCATTGGAGGCGAAGATGCGCACTCGGCCACCTACGAAGGCAAACATCCCCTGGGTGCTCAGTTGCGGGTCGAGCGTCATGTCGCTCAACTCCAGGACCGCGTTCATCATCGGGTCGTTTGCGTACTGGGGGTCGGTGATGTTGCCGCCCGCGTCCCCGAGGAAATTGATCAGTCCCGCTGTGACCGAGAGGATGCCTGTTTCAGCATTGAACGAGACCTGGGCGTTGTTCCGCGACGAGGCCTCCGTGCTGGCTGGCTTGCACGGAAGCACCGACACCTGCTGGGCCGCGCAGCGGGCCGCACCAAATTTCTTGATCGATTCCCGTGAGTTCACGCCCTTGATCGTCTTGCGTTTCGGGTCGTTCTCGCTCAGGCTGTCGTTGATCATCCGCTCGTAGGTCGCAAGGGCGGCGGCATCCTTCTCAACGTCGCCGTACTGAGGAACCAGCACGGTGTTGTTCAGGAAGATCGCGTTGGTGTAGGATGCGAAGTACTTCCGGCCATTCGTGTCCGTCACTTGCGCGTTCTCAAGCCGGGTGACCTGATAGCCCGCACTCGTCAGCTCGTCAGCGGCCGTGTCCACCGTGCCGCGGTGCGGGTCGTCGCTGGCAACCCCTGCGACGATGACCTGGTTGGTTGTGCCATCCGGTGAGTTGGGAACCGTGCGCACCACCATGTCCACATGGACGTTGCGCATTGGTTCGTCGGCTGTGCTGTAGCCGGGTGCCCGGGCGTCGAGGGGCTGCAGCGCGATCACGCGTGTGATTCCCAGCGAATCTCGCAAGCCCTGCCGCACGGCCTCCCGATAGTCCGGATCGGTGCTGTACGCACCTTCCTGGTAGAGGCCCGTCGTGGTAGTAATCAGGGTGCGGCCATCATTGGTGGTCATGAAGTCGCCTCCATCCACCCACAGGGATTCGCTGCCAGTGCCGGGATGGTCATACGTCAGAAGGCCATCGAACCGCTGATTCAGTGCAACCGCATCATTCTCGCCGCGGGTCCTGCTGGCCGCATCGTCATTGACGGTGAAGGACATCATGCTCGTCGAGTTGTCGGCGGCGTAGCGGACGATGGGCGAATGATCGCGGGCCCAATCCGAGGGAGCCGGGTTATTGATGAATGTGACCTTGCTGGTGTCGACTCCGCGGCTCTGCAGGTCGGCACGGATGCGGTCTTGTGAGGCCTGGTCGTTATCCGAGACGAGTACGCGTATGTTGTTGCGAGGGTTGGTTGCCTCCATGATCACCGCCACTCCCATCGGATTCAATTGCCCCTGTGGCGGATCGCTTGGTTTCTGCGGCGGGGGAGTTGTGCTCACGATGATCCACTGCACAGGCGTCCACTCGTCGCGAACCCTGTGACCGTCGTTTGCCCACACCTGCGTGCAGAGCCCCGCCGCCGCCACCAGAGCCAACCGATAGTTTGCTGTGTTCATGACTCGTTCTCCTGTTCCGCAACAACGAAACAGCTTCGGACCCGGGTCGCATAGGCCGCCGTCACATAGGCGCATCGCCCGGCACGAAGCCTGAACCGACCCATGCTATCGAATCCAGCGTGCGCGTCCAACGCGGAATTCTCCTCATTCGTTCCCCCGCCCGGTCTGCGGTGGGCTCGTGGCGTTTGCCGTCATCTGCACCCCACTGCCCGTCGACACGGGTCGCCAGGCGCGCTGTGTTCGAGCGCTTCCCCATGCAGTCGTCGTACTCGCGCAGATACTGCGTCAATGCTGGCCGGATCGCCAGCACGCGGTCGGGCTCCACGCCTGTTGCACACCAACGGACGTGTGCCCCATCCGGTACGGAGTTCCTTGGCCGCACGAGCACCCTGTGCTTGAGCGGTTCCGGTGTCGCAGTGCGAACCCGGGTCGGCACGCACCCCGCCGCCAGACCAGAAGGCTCGATACTCCCAACTCGTTGTGCGAAAAGGCCGCTTCCTTCGCTCACGCGCTCAACAGCGATTGTCAGCCAGGAACCTGCGGACCACTGCTGCTGCCCTCCAGAGACGCGGATACCAGGCCTCTGCCAGGTGAGTAGGCCCAGGCTCCCAATCCTGACCACCCCCAACCCCCCAACCCCTCAATACCGAGGAGTTTTCCTGTGTTGAACAGGCACCCATCCGCCATCATCATTGTGTGCTTGAGACGGTGGGTTCTGTCCGAAGCGCATCCAGATTGGCGTGCCAGCAGCACGAGAAAAGCCGCTGGCAGCACTCGCTCGGAAGCGCGCCAACTGGCGAACTGGTTTCCCGGTAGTGTCCGAGGGCTATCGGGTTCTCAAGGAGTCCGATCATGAATCGCCGCATCACCACGTTGTGCATGTTGGCTCCAATGACGCTCGGCGCCGTTGCCACCGCACAACCCCCGCTGCTTCAACTCAGCGGCGTGCCCGACTTCTCACAAGCACATCTGATTGTCTGGCGCAACTCCTGCGCACCCGTCTGCGGCGCAGATGTCGCCTTCTATCTCTCGAAGACCTATCCATCACTGCGACAGGGCGCTCCGTGGGGACCCGGAAGCGCGGCTGACGCCGGTGCCGACGCCGCCATCGGCAGTCCGCTCGGCCCCTCTCCCTCACTCTCGACATGGATGGGCACCAGCGTCAGGACCGGCACCACACTCGCACAGTGCGCGGCGGGACTTGACACCTACCTCGAGACGTACGACGGCCGCGCCGATGTCACATGGAACACCACCGCGCAGCTGCTGAACTCCTTCCACAGTCCGATGGGCCTGAACTTCTTTGCCCAGTGCCAGCAGACACTCGCCGATGGCGGCGTGGTCATCCTTGCCATTCACTGGCCAGGCGGCGTCCCCATCGGATACGACCTGCCCGACAACTACCTCCCAATCGAGCGCCTCGAGTCTCCGATGGGACACGCCGTCACACTCACCGGCTACAACGCCTGGTCCGTCCTCCCCACCATCAGCATCAACGACCCGGCCAACAACGCACTCAACGCACACAACTGGTCCGGCGAGGATCTCATCCTGACGACCGGTGCCCTCCCCGACGCACTGACCGTCCAAATCGGCGGCCAGACCGCCCGCATCTACGGCGCGGTCTTGTCCACCCCTCGCGTGCAACAGATCGGCTCCAACCAGGGCTTTGGCACACCCTGGAACGAAGGTGCCCTGGCCATCGCCTCAACCAACGACGGCGGCAGCGTCATCACCGGATACATCGAAAGCCCGCTCCAGAGGGGCAACGACATTCTTGTCGCCAAACTTGATCACACTGGAAACCTTGAATGGGCTGGGCGTTTCGGTGGCCTCGGCGACGACATCGGTTACAGCATCCAGCAGACCATGGACGGCGGCTACATCATCGGCGCTGAAACCGATGCCACAGGCCCCGACTTCAACCTCGCCCTGCTTCGTCTCGACCAAGCGGGCGACCAAATGTGGGCACGGTCCTACTTCGGGGACACCTCAAGCGAAGAACTTGTTCTCGACAACTCCAGCGGCGTCTCCGTCCGCGAAACCCCACAGGGCACCTTCCTCCTCACCGGCCGCAAACTCACCGGCACCGCTGGCCAGGCGGGCCTCCTGCTTCACACAGACCGCAACGGCATCCCGATATGGCAGTCTCTCTACAGCGATCCACGACAGCCCTTGGGCGGCAAGATCACCTTCACCGATGTTCGGATCTCGCCCCTTGGCGACGACTCCATCTTCGTTTCGGGAACCCAGTCCTTTGACTCCCCGACCATCGACCGGCCACTCGCAGATCCTCTGCTGATGCGTATTGACTTCAACGGACAGCCGATCTTCATGCGCCGGTACGATGCGCTCGTTGCTGGCGTTGCTGGCGCTGAATGGGGCACCGCCGACGGTCTCGCGGTTCTTCCCGATGGCGCCGTCATCATGGATGGGCGCACCAACATCGGCGTAGCCCAGAGCACCCACATGCAAGTGATGCTCACCGATCTCTCCGGGAACCTCCTCTGGATCTCCCAGTACTTCGACAAGTACTCCACCTATCGCACCATCCACCAGGATCCGCAAGGGTTCGTCGCCATCGGTGGCGTCCATATCCCTGTTGATGGCGATGTTCCCGAATCCATGCTGATGCTGATCGATCCCGCCGCCGCGGCTCCCCTGTACGCCAACAGCTACGGATTACTCACCGCCGCCACTGGCATGGCCCCGCTGCTCAACGGGTTCGGACTCACCGGTCCGATCAACCTCTACTCCCCGCCCCCGCTCTTCGGAAACGGGGACTTCGAGGTGATCCTGACCGATCCCACCGGTCAAACACAGTGCCGCCAGAAGCAACTGGAGACACAGTCCCGCTTGGTTGATGCCATGCAGGTCCAGTTCCTGCCGCTGGTTGCCTCGGTCCAAGCATTTGCGCCGCTCCCCGGCCAGTTCTATCACTTCGCACTCGGTTCTGCAGACCTCTGCTGCCCACCATGTGCAGCCGACTTCAATGAAGACGGCGGTGTGGACGGAGCCGACGTGGGCGCCTTCTTCCAAGACTGGGAGAACGGCATGCCGTGCGCCGATGTCAACCTCGATGGCGGCGTCGATGGTTCAGATGTCGACACCTTCTTCTTCTACTGGGAGGCCGGCGGCTGCTGATTGAGGTCTCATCGTCAACACCGAACCCAGCGCACAGGCGCGAGTCGGCGGGACGTACATGCCGCACGCGAGCCGACGCACGCGTGCGGCCTTCCGAAATCACAGCGTTCTCGCGCTGCTGACGCACGCATCTTGGCCCACTTTGCGGGCCGCGCTGGCACGCGCGTGGGCCAATGGAGCTGCGCCATGATCCCGCAAGATCTGCGTTTGCATCAAAAACCAATCCTCGTTTCCCTCTTTGCCGCGGGCATCCGTGCTGCCGCACTCGTGCTGCTCGCCTGCGCCGCTCCGGCACTCGCGCAGCGATCCACACCGCTTCAGTTGCTGGCCCCCGACGGGGCGAGCAACGATCGCTTCGGTTCCAGTGTCGCCGTTGAAGGCGACATCATGGTGATCGGTTCAAGTGCCGACGATGTTGGCCCCATCATCGATCAGGGCGCAGCGCACGTCTACCGATGGACCGGCACCTCATGGACTCATGAGACCACTCTCACCGCGTCCGACGGCGCTGCCAGCGACAGTTTCGGCAACTGGTGCGCCATCTCTGGCGACACCATCCTCATCGGTGCCGTGGGCGATGACAACGGCGCCAACGTCGACCAAGGGTGTGCGTATGTCTTCGTTCGTTCGGGAAACTCCTGGACGCAGCAGGCCAAGCTCGTCGCCGCGGATGGTGCCGCGGGGGACATCTTCGGTCAGGTTGCTGACATCTCCGGCAACACCGTCGTCGTCAGCTCGAACTTCGATGACATCGGTGCCAACTCCAACCAGGGGTCGATCTACGTCTTCACCCGCAGAGGCACCATGTGGACGCAGCAGGCCAAGATCCAGGCTTTCGATGGCGGACCCAGCCACGAGTTTGGCCGAAGCGTTTCGATCGACGGCGACACCATGGTCGCCGGCTCCATCTATGCCACAGGCTCCTCGGGTGCGCAAGGTGCCGCCTATGTCTTCACACGCACGCAGACCGCGTGGTCACTTCAGGCCAAACTCACCGCTTCTGATGGTGTCAGTGGTGACTTCTTCGGATTCTCAACCGACATCGTCGGCGACACGCTGGCGGTAGGAGCCTACCGGCACAACAGCTGGCGTGGCGCCGTGTACCTGTTCACGCGCGCAGGCACCGCATGGACACAGCGGGCGAAGGTGACAGCCTCCGATGGCGTTGCGAACGATCTGTTCGGCAACGGCGTTTCGCTCTCGGGCGATACGCTCGCGGTCGAAGGGTGGGGCGCGAATGCTGAAACCGGCTCGGCGTACATCTTCACGGGCTCCGGGGCCTCGTGGACTCAGCAGGCCAAACTCACAGCTCCGGATCGGGTGGCAGGGGATCGCTTCGGAACCGGCATCGCCGTCAGCGGCGACATCGTGGTCGCCGGAGTTCACAAGGACGACATCGGCGCGAGCGTCGATCAGGGCTCGGCGTGGGTCTTCTCCCGCGTGGGGAGCACCTGGATCGCGCCTGAACTGAAGATACTCGCGGCGGACGGCGTCGCAGGTGATAACTTCGGCTACTCGGTCGCGATCGATGGTGATACGGCGGTCATCGGCGCACAGACCGACGACACATGGGGCTCGGTCTACGTCTTGGTCCGTTCCGGTGCAGCGTGGACACAGCAGGCCAAACTGACCGCTTCCGACCGCGCTGCGAATGATGCCTTTGGGTACAGCGTCGCCATCGAAGGCGACACAATCGTGGTGAGCGCGACCGGCGACGATGTTGGTGCGAATGTCAATCAAGGCTCAACCTACGTCTTCACCCGGTCCGGCACGACCTGGACGCAGCAGGCCAAGATCACCGCTTCGGACGGCGTGGCGAACGACTACTTCGGGACACAGGTGCGTCTGTCCGGCAACACGGCGATCGTCGGAGCACATGTTGACGACTCATCCCGCGGCTCGGCATACGTCTTCGTCCGGTCTGGCGTTTCATGGTCTCAGCAGGCCAAGCTCATCGCTTCCGATGGTGCAGCGAGCGACTACTTCGGATGGGCGGTCGCCGTTTCCGGCGACACGGCACTCGTGGGGGCCTATAACGATGGCGAGGGCTCGGCCTACATCTTCACGCGTTCGGGCGCAACCTGGACGCAGCAGGCCAAACTCACCGCTTCCGATCGCGCTGCAGGTGACAGGTTCGGGTTCTCGGTGGCGGTGATCGGGGATGTCGCGCTGATTGGCGCAAAGGAAGACGACGCACTTCGCGGCTCAGCCTACGCCTTCTCGCGCTCGGGCATGATTTGGGCACAGCAGGCTAAACTCATCGCATCCGACGGAGTTGCGGGCGATCAGTTCGGCCACAGCGTTGCCATGGATGGTGACATGG
Organism: Phycisphaerales bacterium; assembly: GCA_044371005.1. Classification (GTDB taxonomy): domain Bacteria; phylum Planctomycetota; class Phycisphaerae; order Phycisphaerales; family UBA1924; genus UBA2402. The sequence continues at coordinate 14,756 of JBILUL010000016.1, forward strand.
CGATCATCGGGGCAGTCGGCGGCGACTCAGCCCATGGCGCCGCCTATGTGTTCGTGCATTCGGAAAACACCTGGACACAGCAGGACCGGCTTACTGCGTCCGACGGCACGACGAGCGACTACTTCGGATACACAGTGGCAGTGTCCGATGACACCTGGATCGTCGGATCGCACCAGGACGATTCGGCACGCGGCTCGGCCCACATTCTCTACGCTCCCAGGGCCAGCTTCTCCATCGCGCACAACGACACCCTCGACCTCTCCTATCCATCCCTCGCCGCGGCGGTACTTGTCGCCCAGTCCGGCCACCAGATCACCGCAACCCCCGGCGCGTTCGCGGAAATCGGATTCCTCGACACGCTCGGACGTTCACTCGGGCTTTACTCGAGCGGGCCGGCTCGCACACCTTCAACCTCGACGCTGACACTCGGCGGCGCTTCCTACCTCGCCGCGGCCGCGGGCGAACCGGTCGAGATCTTCGGCAACCTGCGCATCTCGGCCAACTCCTCGGCGGATGTTGTCGCCGATCACTTCCTTCTGGGCTCACGCGGGATCATGACCGCGCGGACCGGAAGTTCGCTCACCATCAACTCCGCCGCGGCGGAGCTGATGGGTCAGACCCGTTTCGAGCAGAACACCTCCATGACGTTCGGCGGCAGTGTTGAGAACATCGGGCCGGTGACCGGCGCGATCAACGCATCAATCACAGCCGGCGGAACGATGTCGAACTGCGATACGTGGTCACTCACCGCGGCTCAACTCTTCACACCCCTCTACTGGAACCGTGCAAGCACCAACATCTTCGGCTCCACCGCGATCTTCGGGAACTTCACCAACGAAGTGGGCGCGATCACGACGATCCGGTCGGGCACGCTCTTTGTCTTCGGTTCACTCACCAACAACGGCACCATCGTGGGTGATCTCTGCGCCATGTGCTCAGGCACACCCCCGGGCTTCGACGTCACCGGTGATCTCGCACTGGGCAACGCGGCAAGCCTGCTCATGCTCCCCGGCGCGCTGGTGCACGTGGGCGGCAACTTCGACTGCGCCATCAACTCGAACACGCGGTTCAACATGGCAGAAGCCACCCTGCAGATGGAAGGCATGGGGCCGGAGCAGACCCTGGAAGTGATGTCCATCGATCTGGGCGTCGATCCTTCAGGACTGGACCGCACCTTCGCGGGCCACTACCCCCTCGGTACCCTCAAGATCGGCCCCTCACCCTCCACCATCCGCCTCGTGGACAACCACGACAACGATGGGCTGGGCCAGGGCACGCCCGAAGGAATCTACATCGACCAACTGGTGATCGAGACCGGCGGCCGGCTCGACAACACGCAGGGCATCATCTACTTCAACACATTGATCAACAACGGCACGATTGAGGTGCCCGAGAACGTGATCCCGCTGATTCCGCCCTGCCCGGCCGACTTCAACCAGGATGGCGGCGTCGATGGCTCCGACATCAACGCCTTCTTCGAAGCCTGGGAAGCTGGCGAACCCACAGCCGATGTCAACCTCGACGGTGGCGTTGATGGTGGAGATGTTGAAGTGTTCTTCGTCGCATGGGAGGCGGGTGGATGTGAATGAGCGCGCGTGAATGCACACCGTTTCTGGAGAAGCTTCAAATGACCTTCAATCTACCCATATCAAGGAGATCGGCGATGCGTCATGTCATCGTGTTGGTAGCCGCGACAGTCGGTGCTGCGCAGGCCCAGGTTCTCTACTCAGAGGCCTTCGAGACGGGAACGGGCGGCTGGAGCGTCGTGACCACGCTGGGCGGCACGTTTGCTGGAACGCGCATCACCTCTGGAGGGTGGCCCGATGCGTATCTTCGAACCAATGACCCTGATGGTGGCGTGAGTTACTGGAAAGCGCCGGAATCATTCCGAACAACGCTCGCGGCGTCAGCAGACGGAGCGATCACGCTCGTGTCCAGGGTTTCATCAGTCTCTCCGCTGGTGTCGTATCCGGATGTGATTGCTACGGGCGGAGGCTTGACGCTCTTCCATGACTTGCCTCAACCCGATTCAACGGAGTGGATCTCGCACCGGATACCACTTGGCATCTGCGGGTCATGGCGGGTTGGGACTGAGAACGGCCCGAGCGCCACCCCCGAACAACTGAGCCAGGTCTTGGGAGCGTGTACGGATTTCCGTATCCGTGCCGAATTCCGAGACGGTGCTGAGAATGACGACATCGATAGCATCGTCATCCTCGCATCAACACAGGGAGAGCCCGCCATCAGCAACTTCGAAACATCTACAGAAGGCTGGACGACCACTGGTGACGCGCACCCACCGACATGGACGGCCACGGGCGGCAATCCGGGCGGCTATCTCCGGATTGTCGATGTTGGTGATGGCAGGCTCTGGACATACTCCGCACCCGCCAAGTTTCTGTGTGATCAGTCACATGCGATGGGCGGTGTTCTCTCGTTTGACATCTGGACAACAGCGACTGATTATGTCTATCCGCCCGCCGGGCCTGATGTCTGGGTGAAGGGTGTGAATGGTCTCGTGCTCGGTGCACGCATGGCGGTGCAGCCCGCGACAGCGTGGACCCACTACGAGTTCCCGTTGCTGCCATCGGCTTGGCGGCTAGGTGATATGTTGGGACCCATTCCTACTGATGCAGAGTTTGCTTCGGTCCTCCTGGCAGTGGAATCTCTGAGGATTCGCGGCGAGTACAGCTCTCTGGTCGACACCGGCGGGTTGGACAACGTCTTTCTTGGCAGTCTGACACCCTGCCCGGCCGACTTCAACCAGGATGGCGGCGTCGACGGCTCCGACATCAGCGCCTTCTTCGAAGCCTGGGAAGCAGGCGAATCAAGCGCCGATGTCAACTTCGATGGCGGCGTCGACGGTTCCGACATCGACACCTTCTTCACAGTCTGGGAAGCTGGCGGCTGCTGATTCACCGCAGCAAGAAGTTCAGGAAGTGCAAAAGTGCAGCGGAGGGGACTCACCAAGTCCCCTCCGTTGTGTTTTGCAAACGACCAGAAGAAACGATGATGTAAACCACTGTGCCACCGATTCCGGATTGAAGAATCGGTGTCCCTGTTCTGGCCTCCTCCATCAATTCAATGGAGTACACCCGAGCAAAAGCGCTCATGCTCCCCCTCTGCAATCTGAACTTTGCAATTCCCTCCCCGTTCCTCTCCCCTCACCCTACACCACCCCGCTCCCGAGCACCACCGCCCCACCCGAGAGAATCAGGAACAACACTGCCGCAATCTGCGTTGCCCGGTCCCCCGTCGCCATCTCCGTCGGATCGTCATACTCGCCGCGTTCCAGCAGGATGATCGCCCGCGCCATCGCATACGTGGCCGGCAGCATCGTCAGCCACAACAGATTCACGCGCTCGGGCAGATACGCCAGCTTCACCAGCGCCGTCGCATCGCGCGACTGCACATAGAACGCATACGTGATCAACGTCGCCACCGCCGTCACCACCACGAACATGCGCAGAATCTCATCCGTGTACACCTGCTGCACACCGCGCGCGCTGCTCGCCGCGTCGCCCAGCGTGCGCCGCTCACCCAGGCGCTTGCCAAAGGCCAGGAACATCGCCAGGAAGAACGTCACGTTCAAGAGCCATGTACTGGGCGCCAATGCCGCGGCGAAGCACCCACCCACCACCCGCAGCACGAACCCAAGCGACAGCGACAGCACATCCAGCACCACCACATGCTTGAGCTTCGCCGAATAGGCACACACGTTCACCACATACGCCAGCACCGTAGCCGCCACCCCCATGCGCACCGCCGCGGGCAGCCCCAACACCAATGCACTCGCCAGAACCATCAGCACCGCCGAATACACCCACCCCGCCCGTTCTGAAATCGCTCCACTGGCAATCGGCCGCTTGCACTTGCGCGGATGAAACCGATCCTTCGCAGCGTCCAGAATGTCATTGACCACATACACCGCACTGCTCGCCAGCGAGAAGACCGCCACGGCCAGACACGCCGATACCACCATCTGCCGATCAAACGGATGGTCCCGCAGCCCGTACAGCGGACCCAGCAGCACGAAGACGTTCTTCGCCCACTGTTTGGGCCGAGCCAACTTCACAAACTGTCGCACTTGACCCATAGTCGCTCACGTTCCATCTGCCTTGACCACCAACACCCCCCCTCTATCGGTTCAACCTCGTCAACCACCACCAAAGTACCCACCGTGAAGTGCCACCGATTCCCGGTTTGAAGAATCGGTGTCCCTGCTCTGGCCTTCTGCACTCCCTCCCCCACACCCAAACCTCGGAATCGGTCCCCCACTTCTGGCCGCCAAGAGCAAGGCCCACCCCTCCCCCGAACTCAGGAACTTCAGAACTTCCAACCCCCAAAACCAAACCCCGACCAAACACGCCCACTCCCCTCCAACAACATCCAGGTCGAACCACCCCCCCGATTGCTGCGAATGGAAGGAGGCATTCGCCCCTCAGTTGCACTCGTGTACATCTGCACCTTTGCACATCTCTTCCACACTCGTGCACTTCCCACTCCTCAACGCCGAATTACATCCACGCATGCGCACGCTCCTCCCATTCATCCCCGCCCTCCTCCTCCCCCTCTCCCTGGGCGCATGCTCCACACCACCCGCGGCTACCGCCTCCCAGAACTCCAGCGCAACCACACCCCTGCCCGATCGCTACGCCTCCTTCGCCGGCTCCGCACCCATCACCAAACCACGCGGCATCGCCTTCGACCTCAAACCCAAGCCCGGCAAACAAAGCCCCGGCATGGGCCCACCCCCCTACGGCTACTGGCGCATCACCGGTGAACCCGTCCCCGACTGGGACCAGAACCCCGCTGGCGGCCCCCTCGATGGCGGTTACTCCGACCGCGCCTCCCCTTTCACCTGGACCTTCCTGGGCCCCAAACCCATCTCCAGCGAATACTGGGCGTACGAAGGCAACGCTGGTGGCCGCGTCATCTCCATCGCGCCACACCCAGTCGATCCCAACATTGTCTACGCCGCGTCCGCCTCCGGAGGTCTGTGGAAGACCACCAACGGCGGCACCGCCTGGACGCCCCTCACCGACGAACTGGCGACCCTCAACTGCGGTGCCGTCGCCGTCAGCGCCTCCAGCCCCGAAACCATCATCCTGGGCACCGGCGAATACCAGACCGGTTCCACTGGCGACGGCATCTTCCGCTCCACCGATGGCGGCAGTACCTGGACGCGGATCGCCACCTCCACTCAGGTCGGCACGCGCCTCAACTCCATCGCCATTCACCCCACCAATCCACAGATCATCCACGCCGCTGGCAACACTGGCTACTTCCGCACCACCAATGGCGGCAGCACCTGGACCACCTACACCACGGCCAACTGCTCGGCCATGCGCCTTGATCCCGTGAACCCCGCCATTGTCTACATTGCCCGCCGCGGCAACGGCATCTACAAATCCACGAACGGCGGCGTCACATCCACTCGACTCACCAGCATCCTGCCCACCACCGGGTTCGATCGCATCGTCATCGATCTCTGCCGCGGCACACCCTCCACGCTCTACGCCGCGTTCATCAGTGGTGCCAACGTCATCGGTGTCTACAAGACCATCGACGCCGGCACCACCTGGACCCTTCTGGCCAACGTCCCCAACTTCTGCTACTCACAGTGCGGCTACGACGCCTATATCGCCGTTGATCCCGCCGACCCCAACAAGGTCTTCTGCGGCGGCGTCGACGCCCGCTACCGCAACGCGGGCGTCACACGCTCACTCGACGGGGGCATCACCTGGGCCGAAATCGCCTCCAATGCGTCGGGTCTCCATCCCGACCACCACGCCATGGCCTTTGGCCCCACGGGCACCATCTGGGAAGGCAATGACGGCGGCATCTGGAAGTCGACCACGGGCGGCAACTCGTGGATCAACACCAACGCGACGCTCGCCGCGACGCAGATGTACCACGTGGCCATCCACCCCACCACGACCACACGCATTCTCGCGGGTACGCAGGACAACGGCACGCCCGAACGCACCGCCAATAGCACTACCTGGCCCCAGCTTCAGGCTGGCGACGGCGGCTTCTCCGCCTTCGATCCCACCACTTCATCTCGCCGCTACACCACTTACGTCTACCTCACGCTCTACCGCTGGAGCAACTCCACCTCCACCAACATCAGCGGCGCATGGGACACCGATTCCATCAACTGGATCGCTCCCTTCGTCATCGATCCCAACAGCGCTTCAACAATCGTCGCCGGTACCGACCGGGTGTGGCGCACCACCAACGCCACCGCCACCACTCCCACGTGGACCCCCATCAGCACCACCGATGCTGGCGGCGGTGGTTCCATGAACGCCCTCGCCGTCGCCAAGGGCTCACCAGCCACCATCTACGCAGGCAGCGACACCGGCTCCGTCTTCGTCACCCAGGACGCCACCGCCGCGACACCCACCTGGACCAACCGCTCCGCTGGCCTGGGCGGCGGCGGCATCAGCGCCATCGTGATCCACCCCACACTCCCAGGCACGGCATACGTCTCTTCGTACAACACCACCGGCGGGCGCATCTTCCGCACCGACAACTTCGGCGCGACCTGGCGCAACGTTTCGGGCACCCTCACCTCCGGCGTCGCCGCTCGCGCCCTCGCCGTCGACTTCCAGTTCAATCCCCCCGTCATCTACACCGGCGGCGGGTCAGGCATGTACGTCACCTTCGATGAAGGCGCCACCTGGACCAAGGACGACAACACCTTCCCCAACGTCAACGTCGGTAGCCTCGCACTCGATCCGACCTCACGCACCCTCACCGTCGCCACCTACGGCCGCGGCGTATGGCGCACCACACTCGCCACGCCCCCCATCTGCTTCGCCGATTTCAATGAAGACGGCGGCATCGACGGCGCGGACATCGAAGCCTTCTTCACCGCCTGGGAACTGGGTAACGCGACCGCCGATGTCAACGAAGACGGTGGCGTCGATGGGGCCGACATCGAGACTTTCTTCCTCGCCTGGCAGGCTGGCGGATGCTGAGGTGCCGAAGTTCAGGAGTTCCGAAGTTCCGAAGTTCCGAAGTTCCGAAGTTCAGGAGTTCAGGAGTTCAGGAGTTCCGAAGTTCAGGAGTGCAGCAGAGCAGGTGGAGGAGGAGCCTGAAGCTTCGGCCCATACCGCTCGACTGCACTCATGCACTTGGGTACCCCTGAAGCATTCTGGGAAGTTCTCAGCGATTCAGCGACTCCGCCTATTCACCGACCGCACACCTGCACTTTTGCACTTCCTCCTCCCCCTCCCCTCGCACACTTCTTCGAGCAGTATTTCACTCGCTCCCAGTCCCGCTCCCACTTCTTCCTCCACGCGAAGGGGCGTCCACAGGTCGTGCACATCTTTGTCGGTAACTCGCGATTGGGCATGACCAACTCCTTGTCCCAGGAAAATCCAGAACCTCCGCCGCGGCGTACCCCTCACTCCCATGCCGCGTTCTTCCACATCACCCTCTCGCGGACGCCTTGCCGTTGTCTTCGGTGACCAGCTCGATCCGGATGCCCCTCTCATCCGTCAGCTCACCCCCGACGACACCGTCCTCATGATGGAAGTTGCGCACGAATCGCGCCACGTCCCCAGCCACACACAGCGCACCCTCCTCTTCCTGTCAGCGATGCGCCACTACGCAGCATGGCTTACCCAGCAAGGCCGCCGCGTCCGATACATCACGCTCGACGATTCCGAGAACACCGGCTCATTCGAAACCGAAATCACCCGTGCCATCGCCGCGCTCAAGCCCACCGAGCTGCTGTGCACGCATCCGGGCGAATGGCGCGTACTCCAGATGCTCGAACGCATCAGCACCGCCGCTCGCATCCCGCTCACGATTCTCCCCGATGAACACTTCATCACCACGCCCCAGGAGTTCGCGACCTGGGCCAAAGGCCGCAGCGCACTCACGATGGAGTACTTCTATCGCGAGCAGCGCCGCAAGACCGGCTATCTGATGGATGGGTCCGGCAAGACCGCCAAACCCATCGACGGCATCTGGAACTTCGACAAGGAGAATCGTCTTCCCTTCGGAAAGCAAGGCCCCAAGCCTCGTCCACGCCCGCCGCTGCGCTTTGAGCCCGATGAAATAACCCGCGACATCGCCGCGGCGATCTCACGCACACTCCCCGATCTCCCCGGCCATGGCGACATCTTCTCCTGGCCGGTCACGCGCGAACAGGCACTCGCCGCGCTCGATGACTTCATCACGCACCGCCTCGCAGCGTTCGGCCCCTACGAAGATGCGATGTGGTCGACCGAACCAACGCTCTATCACTCCACGCTGTCGAGCGCACTGAATCTCAAGCTCCTCAACCCGCGCGAGTGCTGCGAAAAAGCCATCGCCGCGTTTCATGCAGGCAAAGCACCGCTGCAATCAGTGGAAGCCTTCGTGCGACAGATCATCGGCTGGCGCGAGTTCATCCGAGGCGTCTACTGGCTCGAAGGCCCAGGCTACGCCGAGCGCAACTCGTTGAACCAACGCGGAACGCTCCCGGAGTTCTACTGGACAGGTGCCACCGACATGGCCTGCATGAACGCCTGCATCACACAGGTGCTCAAGACCGGCTTTGGTCACCACATCCAGCGGCTCATGGTCATGGGTAACTTCGCGCTGATCAGCGGCATCCACCCACGCGCCATCAGCGACTGGTACCTGGGCATGTTCGTCGATGGCATCGACTGGGTGACGCTCCCCAACACACTGGGCATGGTCATGCACGCCGACCGCCGCCCCGATGCCTCACCAGGCACCACCGGCCTGGTTGGCACCAAGCCCTACGCGGCAAGCGGCAACTACATCCAGCGCATGAGCAACTACTGCACCTCCTGCCGCTACGACCCCGCCTCACGCACCGGCCCCACCGCCTGCCCCTTCACCGTCTTCTACTGGGATTTCCTCATCCGCAACCAACCAGCACTCGCGCGCAACCAGCGGATGACCATGATCCTCAAGAACATCGATCGCATGTCCCCCGAAGCTCGCACTCAACTCACCATCGATGCCAACCTCCTCCGCAAGAAGTTCAACATCACTCCAGCATCCTGAACACACCGTGCCACCGATTCCCGGTTTCGGAATCGGTGTCCCCGCTCTGGTCTTCTCCCCCACTCTCCACACCCCAACGCACCACCGGATTCCAGCGCTCCTTGCGCACTTTGGAACTTCGGAACTCAGGAACTCTCCTCCCCCCTCTCACACATCAATCGCAATATCCAGCTCGACCATCGCCGGCTTGAGACACTCCGTCAGACTGCACGCCTGATACGACACCGCAATCAGCGGCTGCCCCTGACGCTTCACCGCTTCATCCTTCTCGAGCACGATCGCAAACTCCAGCGTGCCCTCATACACCGGCAGCGACCCCGCACCAGCGACTGAAATCACTCCAGTCGATGCGGGGTAATCCGCAAACACCAAGACCCCCGCACCGTTGATGATCGACACGCGGAACGGATGATCCTGCGCCGTCGCCGCCGCGACATGCCACCCATCTGCGATCTTCACCACCAGACTCAACGTTGCATGCGGATGTTCATCCGTCAACGCCACCCGCTCCGCCGCGGCATAGATCTCCACCGGATCCACCTCCGCCGCCGTCCGCTGCCCCATCTCCTCCACTCGCGCCGACATCGCCGGTGCCTGCCCCAACACCTCCGGTGCTTCTTCGCTCGCCATCAGCATCCGGAACAACGCCCGCGTGGCATTGCTCGTACTCAATGGGCCCGACGCGATCGCTGCCGAATGCACCGACATCACCCGCATCGCATCCTTCAGATACGCCGCGTCGCCTGTCGCATCATGCAGGTCCAGGAGCGCATGCAGATACATCGAAAGCCCACTGGGAATCGCCCCATCATGCGTTGAACTCGCCCGCACGAACAAGTCCCCACTCCCAGTCTCCGTATCAAACACGCCCCCATCTTCACCCACAAACCGCGCCTTGAGCCCCGCCAACACCCGCAGCGCGACCTCCATCATCTTCCCGCCACGACCACCACCGCCACCCATCTGCCGCTCCACCTTCTCCAGCTGCAGCAACCCACCCAGCACCGCGGCATAATCCTCAAGCACACCAGATGGCCCCACGACGCCGCGGCAGACCGATCGCACCAATCCGCCCTCGCGCAGCAAATGGCCCTCAATCCCCGCCGCGCACCGGCGCGCCGCCTCCAGATACCTGGGCTCGCCCAGCGCACCCGCCGCCGCGGCGAGCCCCCCAAGCATCAACCCATTCCAGCTCGCAATGCACTTGTCATCCAGGTGCGGCTGCTTGCGCTTCATCCGCTCCGCCAGCATCCGCCCATTGATCCGATCCACGCGCTCCAGCAACATCCCCGGCAAGAGCCCATGCTCACCCGCCAATCGATCCAGCCGATCCCTCAGCCGCACGACCCACGTTGGTGCCACACCAGCCGGGGCATGCGGATCCTTGAAATTCGCCGGACCATCCAGCCCATACACCTTCACCGCAAGCTCCGCGTCATCCGCCTCAACCGCGGCACGCACCTGCGCCGGATCCCAGAGGTAGTTCAACCCTTCACGATGATCCACTTCTGCATCCAGCGCGCTGTAGAAGAGACCGGTCGCCGGATCCTGCATCTCACGAAGGAACGAATCCAGCGTCTGCCGCGCTACCCGCGCGTACAGGTCATCTCCATAGAACGCATGCGCCCTGGCATACGTGAACGCCAGCTGTGCATTGTCATACAGCATCTTCTCAAAGTGCGGCACCGTCCACGACGCATCCACGCTGTAGCGGTGAAAGCCCCCGCCCACCTGATCGAAGATCCCGCCGCACATCATCGCATCCAGCGTGAGGTGCAGCGCATGATCAATGGCATCGCCCGTCGCATCATCACCCGCGGCGTACCGCACATCCAACAGCAGATCCAGGAACGAAGGCTGGGGGAACTTGGGGGCTGCGCCGAATCCGCCGCGTGTGCGGTCGAAGCTGCGCAGCAAGCCTGACACCGCATCCGCCACCTGCTCGCGGCCCAACTGTACCGGAGCCTGACGAGTCGCCAGATGCTCCTTCACCGCCGCGGCGACCTGCCCGGCCTGCTCGATGATGCCCGCCCGCTGCGTCTTCCACGCCATCGCCATCGCTTCAAGCACCTGCGGAAACGAAGGTCGCCCGTACTCAGGCCGCGCTTCTGCGGGGAAATAGGTGCCGCAGTAGAAGGGCCGCAGCGTTTCCGGCTCCAGAAAGACGCTCATGGGCCACCCGCCGTGACCCGTCATGGTCACGGTCGCCGCCATGTAGAGATCATCCACATCGGGCCGTTCTTCCCGGTCGACCTTGATGGCGACGAAGGAGGCGTTGATCTGTGCCGCGATCTGTGGGTTTTCAAAGCTCTCCCGCTCCATTACGTGGCACCAATAGCAGGTGGAATACCCGATCGACAGGAAGATCGGGACATCGCGGCGGCGTGCCTCGGCAAACGCCTCGGGGCCCCAGGGCCACCAATCCACCGGGTTGTTGGCGTGCTGCAGGAGGTAGGGGCTGGCCTGAGTGGCAAGGCGGTTTGGCATTGTGAAAAAGGGTACGGTCCACCCCCGCCGCCAAGGGGGCTATCTTTTCCCCGCGCTGTTTCAGGACGGCCCACGGGCTGTCGCGTTTTCCCGAAGTTCAACCCCCGATTCTGGAGGAGTTTTCTCCCATGCTCAAGACCTGGCTCATCGGCTCCATTGCTCTGTGCGGCTCTGCCCTCATTGCGCTCAGTGGCACTCCCAACGAGGCCCCCCAGGCCCCCGCGAAGCCCGCAGCACCAACGGCAGTTCAGGCCGCGGCTCCGGCCAAGGCCAAGAAGCTCAAGATCGGCGTGAGTGTGCCCGCCGCGGACCATGGCTGGACGGCCGGCATCGGCTGGTGGGCCCGCAAGGCGATGGATCTCTACCCGGATGTGGACTGGGTTTTCACCACGGCTCCGGGCCCGGAGAAGCAGATCGCCGACATCGAGGACATGATGGTCAAGGGTGTTGATGGCCTGGTCATTCTGGCCACCGAATCCGCCCCCCTCACTCCGGTCGCCAAGCAGGCTCGCGACAAGGGCATCTTCATCGTCAACGTCGACCGCGGCTTCACCCAGCCCGTCGCCGACATCTTCCTCGAAGGTGACAACAAGGCCTTCGGTCGCAAGAGTGCTCAGTTCATCGCCGACAAGCTCGGCGGCAAGGGCAACGTGGTCGTCCTCTCCGGCATCCCCTGCACCGTCGACTCTGACCGCGTGAACTCCGCGATGGAAGTCTTCAAGCTCTACCCGGGCATCAAGGTCCTCGCCCAGCAGCCGGCCATGTGGAGCCGCCAGAAGGCTCTGGAAGTCACCGAGAACATGCTGACCAAGTTCAGCAAGATCGACTGTGTCTGGGCCAGCGACGACGACATGGCCCTTGGTGCGATGCAGGCCATCAAGGAGGCCGGGCGCGAGAAGGAAATGTGGATCTTCCCCGGCGCGGGCATGAAGGAAGTCGTGAAGATGGTCATGGACAAGAACCCCATGATCCCCGGCAACATCACCTACTCCCCCAGCATGATCGCCACCGGCATCCACATGGCCTACAGCGCACTGCGTGACGGCAAGAAGGACAAGGTCATGGAGTTCATGCCCCGCCACCTGATGATCGATGTCGAGATCATCACCCCCGAGAATGCCAAGCAGTTCTACTTCCCCGACGCCGTCTACTGATCCCACTTCAACCGCTCGCGCCGATTCGACCCTGCCCAACGAAAACAACACTCTCGGGTAGTCACTGTTCGGCGTCTTGCATCCTGTCCATCCTGTACATCCATGTTTCCACGTCTTGGAAGAGAAGGGAACATGGATAGACAGGATGGACAGGATGTGTGAAGAGCCAAACCGTCATCCTCTGAAATTTGAAATTCTGAAATCTGAAATTCTTCCTCCGTCTTCCTCGTCCCCTGTTCCCCTGCCCGGGCTCGTGAGCAACTGACGGGCATTCGAACAATCCTGTGACCGCACCGTGCCCCTCCTTCAGGGGCACGGTTGTTTTTTTCCCAGGCGGCATACCCTCTTCACCAGCATGGCCAGCCGCAGCATTCGTGACAACACTCTCGCAGGGCTCTTCGTGATCGGCGGCGCCGCGCTGGCCGTCTGGTCCAGCTTCCTGCTCGGCCAGCGCACCGGCCTGGGTGGCGTCAACAACATCACCATCCGTTTCCCCATCGCGACCGGCTCGCACGGCATCAAGCCCGGCGCAGTCGTGATGCTGGGCGGTCAGAAGATCGGCAACGTGAAGAACGTCGCCTTCTTCCCAGTTGATGCAACCCCCACCTCCGTTGATGTCACCGTCGATGTCCCACGCACCATCAAGCTCAAGTCGGATGCGAGCTTCAACCTCGAACGCCCCCTGCTGGGCTCCCTCTCGGCCATCAACATCTCCTCTCCCGGAAGCACCAAGGACGATGTGAAGGATCTGGCCGATGGTGCCATTGTCGCCGGCATGCTCGCGCCGCCGGCCCTGCTCAGCCAGTCGGGCTTCTCACCCCAGGACATGCAGAGCCTTCGCAACTCGATCACTCAGCTTGATCAGAGCATGGCCCGCATCTCGCAGATCATCGAAAAACGTGGCCCCGATGTCGATGCCAGCATCGTCGACATCCGCACGATGATCGCCGACCTGCGCAAGCAGATGACCCCCTGGTCCGACTCGGTCACCGCCTCGCTTGACAACGTCAAGACCGCCACCGCCAGGGCCCCCGGCCTCATGGACGAAGCCAACGCCACCATCGCCGATGGTCGCGCTCTGGTCAAGAGCCTCCAGGATGTCGTCAACGACAACCGCGAGAAGATCAACAACGCCATCACCAGCGTCGAGTCCGCGGCTTCAAAGATCGACCAGAAACTCATCGACGAACTCAACACCTCCCTCGCCAGCGCCAAGGAAGCCGTCGACTCGATCGACAAGACCATCGACAAGGTCGCCACCTTCATCTCTTCCGAATCACCCAACCTCCAGCGGACCATCGCCAACCTCCGGCTGATGTCCGACAACCTCAAGCTCACCGCCATCGAAGTCCGCTCTCAGCCCTGGCGAGCACTCTACAAGCCCACCAACAAGGAACTCTCCACCCAGTCGCTCTACGACGCCACCCGCGCCTACGCCGAGGCCAGCAGCGACCTCCGCGCCGCCAGCGATTCGCTCCGAGCCTTGCTCGAAGCCGGCAACGTCCGCCTCACCGACCCCGCCGCGGTTGAAGAAGCATCCAAGCTCCTCGCGCAGGCCTCCGAGCGCTACAAGAAGAGCGAACAACGCCTGCTGGATGTGCTGATCAAGGAAGAAGCCAAGTGAGTGGCATTGCTCTCCGAGCAATGTTCTTCAGTGCCACTGCTCTCTGAGCAGTGCTCCCCCGTCGCCGCACACTCTGTGTGCAAGGCCAATGTTGCAAGCATGCACGCAGAGATGGCTCAGAGAGCCATCAGACATGAAGACACGACTCGGAGAGTCGTGCCACGGCAAACCGCGCATCACCCTCACAGCGCACCGATACCTTCCCATCGCGCACCGTGATGTGCATCATGCAGCACGCACCCTGCATGTGCTCGTGCCCCTCGCCCGCATCGCAGTAGACACTGCACGCCGCGGCTCCATCCTTGGGGTTTGCCACCAGTTCCAGCGTTTCGGGCACTTCCTGCGTCGTCCACTCGCGCTTGGGCCCCAGCGGGAGCACCGCACCAGGCCGCAAATACAGCCGCGGCAGCGATGCATCCGTTTCCGCCGTCACCTCGATCCGCTTCCACCCCTCAAGCAGCGGCTCATCGCTCCGACGCGCTGACCCCGGATGCACATCACACATCACCAGAAGGTCAGGTCCCAGCAGGAAGGCATCATCCACCGCGCGCAGCCTGGGGTTGGCCGGATCCGCGAAGAAGACCGGACGCACCACAGGATCACCCGTCGTCGCCGCGGCATGGAACACCGTATACAGATACGGCAGCAACCGATACCGCCGCTCCAGCGCGAGCCGGCACACGCGCTCGCACTGCTCACCAAAGGCCCACGGCTCATGCGGCAGCGTCGTCTTCTCACTGTGCGCCCGCGCGAAAGGCAGCAGCGCACCAATGCCCATCCACCGTGCAAACAACTCACCATCCGCGTTGCCGATGAACCCGCCGATGTCCGGGCCCACAAAAGGCTGTCCGCTCAGCGACATGTTGATGACCATCGGAATCGACCAGCGCAGGTGATTCCAGTCGCTGCGATTGTCGCCCGTCCAGGTCGCCGCGTATCGCTGCCCGCCCAGGAAGTTGCTTCGCGTCAGCACAAACGGCCGCTTGGTGGGCATCGCCCGCGCCACGCCTTCGCGCGTCGCGCGGATCATCTGCATGCCGTAGAGATTGTGATACCGTGCGTGCGTGCCCGGGCCGCCCAGCTCCGCATCAGCCGCGTGCCGGTTGTTGATCGGCATGGTCTTCTCGATGCCCTTGAAGACCGCCGGCTCATTCATGTCGTTCCACACGCCATCGATGCCGCAGGAGAGAAACTCCTGATAGAGCCCCGCCCACCACTCGCGCGTCACGCGCTTCGTGAAATCCGGGAAGGCACAGTCGCCCGGCCACACTTCGCCGTGATACTCCCCGCCCCGCGCATCAGCCACGAAATGCTGCGCATCGCGACCCTGCTGATAGACGCTGTACTCCGGATCCACCTTGATGCCACAATCGATCATGTAGATCGTCTTGAAACCCGTGGCCGCAAGCTCACTGTTGAGCTCCTTCACCTTCGGGAACTTCTGCGCATCAAACGTGAAGCATCGGAAGCCATCCATGTAATCGATGTCGAACCACAGGCAATCGCACGGAATGTGCCGCGAGCGGAACTCCGCCGCGATCTCCTTGAGCTTCGAATCCGGCTCATAGCTCCAGCGGCACTGGTGATACCCCAGCGCCCATTTGGGCGGCATCGGGATCTTTCCGATCAGACGGTGCAGCGCACGGATCAACTCCTGGGGCGATTCGCGCTCGATGATCGTCACCGCAGGTGATGGTCCGTGCACGATGAACCGCGCCTTGCCATTGAGCTCGACATCACACCGATACGTCGTCTCGACAATCACACCCACCGCCGAACCATCCGGTCGCATCGCGAACACGAATGGATGCGACTGATACAGATTCTTGCTGTTCGCCGTGTAATCGAAATGGTCGTTGTTCCACAGCGTCTTGCGCGTGCCATTGCGCAGCATCGGTCCGGCCTGCTCACCCGTTCCATAGAACGAGCTGCGCTCAAGGCCCATGATCTCGACCACAGCCTGCTCGCCGCGGACCGTGAAGCGAGGCCGCACGCGCCGCACACCTGCAGCACGCCCCAGATCCACCGGCTCATGCTCATACGCCGGAAACGGCGCGACCGGCACCGTCACAAACGCGGGATCACGAAAGCGCACCGCACCCGCATCCTCTGTCCCTGCCCCGATATCCCCCGCACCCTTCACGCCAAGGGCACGCGGATGCCGGTCGTATCGCCAGATCGCCGCTGCAAGAGTCGCCGTTGAGTTCACGTTGGGCACTTTCAGGGATAGGAAGTTCTGTTCGCTTCGGACACTCACCCTCAGGGGCAAACACCCCCAGGGACCACTCAACTGACCCTCGCACGCTTCCCGGCTGCACTCCTCCAAACCCACACACACCCATCCTCTGCCTCGGGCACACCGGGCCTAGAGCATACCCGATACCCCTTCAGCCCTCCCAGAGAAATCAGCCGCAAACGCCTTGAAAATAGGCCATTTTGCGTTATTCGCCCACTTGAAACACGCTGAAACACCCTGAAACGGTTACATCCTGCAACTGTTACGCATCCACCACCATGAACCCCACTGCCCCTTGATCCCTCATCAATCCGCATTCGCGCCATCGACATCCAGATCCGGATCGCCCGACCGCCAACCCCCGAACATCAACATCCCTATCGACCCCCAAGGCGTCCAGCCACCATCTTCCCCCCCACCTGACATCGCCACCTTCACTTTCCCAATCAGGCTCCTGCATCCCGCCTGCTCAGCGCCAGATCCATCAGATCCGCCGCGAACTCATCACAGTCTCCGGAGTCAGACCCGCGTTCACCATCACAAGGACACCCCGATGAACCACTCCCTCACCTCACTCCTGCGCACCACCATCCTCTCGACCACCCTCGCCGCCACGCTCCTCTCCGCCGCGGGCTGCATCATCGTCGCCGGCAACGGCCGCGGCTATTCCAGCAGCTCCTGGAGCGAAGACAGCGTCTCCGAAGTCCGCACCCTCACCATCGCCCATGTCGCCGACACCCCCCTCGATGTCCGCACCCAGAACGGGTCCGTCGAAGTCGAACAGAGCGGCACCGATCAGGTCGTCATCACCGCCACCCTCCGCGCCCGCACCAAGGAACGCCTCGCCGCCACCGCCATCAACGCCGAACGCGCCACCGACGGCACGCTCAACATCCGCGTCACCTGGCCCGACGGCGGCCGCAAGAACAACGAAGGCGCCTCCTTCGTCATCCGCACCCCCGGTGTCAAGAAGACCAACATCGAATCCTCCAACGGCGCGATCTCCCTCGACGGACTCTCCGGCGATGCCACCCTCGCCACCAGCAACGGCGCGATCAACGCCCGCCGCCACGACGGATTCATCAAGGCCGATACCTCCAACGCCAGCATCAACCTCCGCGGCATCCGCGGCACCAAAGCCGACACCTCCAACGCCGCCGTCACCATCTCCCTCGCCGATTCCGCTCAAGGCCCCGTGAACGTCGACACCTCCAACGGCTCCATCACCCTCGAGGTCGGCCCCGCCTTCAACGGTCGCGTCGCTGCCAACACCTCAAACGGTCGCGTCACCAACCACGCCAAGCACCTCAAGTCCGCCTCGATGGACTCCTCAGAGCGCACCACCAGCAACACCTTCAACTTCGGTGATGGCGAACGCTGCACCCTCGATACCTCCAACGGTTCCATCACCATCGAACCCCGCTGATCGAGCAGCATTGCCCGACCCCCCCTAGCCCCCCTCCCAACCCCCGCGGCGTATCCTCCCCCATGCGTTCACCCGCACTCGCACTCGCCGCTCTCTGCTCACTGGCCCTTCCAGCCTGCACGCTCTCCGGCAAGTCCGGCTCCTCCACGCCAACCACCGGAAAGCCCTCCTCGGAACGGCTCGCCAACGCAGAAACCGATCCATTCCGCCCTACCGCACTGCGCATCCACCCGCTCACGCACGTTGACGCCGCGTCGGGCACCAAGCAGGATCGCTGTGCCATCATCCTGCACTTTGAACTCAAAGACCGCTTCGGTGATGCCGTCAAAGCCCCCGGTCTGCTGCGCATCGAACTGGCCAAGCCCGCACAGGGTGCGCTGGCTGGCATGGAAAGCCGCGAGCTGACCTGGGAACTCCCGGAGTTCATCAACGCCGACGAGAACTTCAAGCGCTTTGATGTGCCCACCCGCACCTACCGCATCTCGCTCAACGCCCCCAGTTGGGTCTGCGAAGTCGTCTCCAAGAAGGCAAACCGCGACAGCGCCATCAAGTGGCTCAAGATCCGAGCCTCCATCGAACTGCCCGGCTCGGGTCAAGTCCTCCGCGACGAATACGTCATCCAGTGACGCCTCGGGCCGCCCACTGGCCCACTACTTACCCAGATTCACGGACGGCCCTGTAGACTATTGAAAAGAATCGACTTGCGAGAGTTTCTCGGAGCCGATTTTTCGTCAGCGCCTCTACTCTTGTCGTTGCGCCACCGCCCGCCGCGGCTTGGTCGCTCGATCTTTCAAGGAGTGCGCGATGTTCCCCACCGCTTGGTCTCTGGTTCGTTCCGCTGCCGTCTGCGCAGCGCTCGGTGCGCCCGCCGCGTTCGCTCAGTGGTCGATCATCAACATCCACCCATCCGCCGCGGCGAATTCCAACCTCTACGGCGTCAACGCCAGCCAGCAATGCGGCCAGGCTCGCATCGGCTCCTTCCAGCATGCCTCCATCTGGTCCGAATCGACCGCTTCGTGGATCGACATGCACCCCGCGGCGTCCACCACCACATCCGAAGCCTTCGCCACCAATGGCACGCAGCAGGTTGGTCGAACCGTCATTGCCTCGCGCAACCGCGCGAGCCTCTGGTCGGGAACCGCAGCCTCCTGGGTCGACCTCAACCCACCCGGCGCCACGAACTCGATCGCCTCGGCACTCTGGGGCAACACTCAGGTCGGACAATCGAATCTTCCGTCGGTCGGCCTCGTCGCGACCATGTGGAACGGGACCGCCAGCTCATTCGTGCTCCTCAACCCGGAAAACTCAACCGCTTCTGAAGCTCTGGGTGTCGCGTTCAACCAGCAGGTGGGCCGCGTGGTCATGGATGGCATCGGCCACGCCAGCCTCTGGTTCGGCACGGCCTCAAGCTGGGCGTCACTCAACCCGCCCGGTGCGACCGATGGATACGCGCAGTCCACCGATGGCTCTCAGCAGGCCGGCTGGGTCCAGTTGGGCGCGGCCGCACACGCCAGCCTCTGGAGCGGCAATGCCGCGTCGTGGATCGATCTCCATCCGTCGCAGACGGACAACTCCTACGCCCTCTCCATCGATCAGGGCCTTCAGGCAGGGTTCACCATCACGAACAACGTTTCGCACGCGAGCTTCTGGAATGGCTCGGCGGAATCATGGGTCGATCTGCACGCGCTCCTGCCCGCCAACTACACCACCTCGTCGGCCCGCAGCGTCTGGAGCGATGCCACCTCCACGTACATCGCCGGGTCGGCATTCAACGCACAGACCAACCGCACCGAAGCCCTCCTCTGGAAGCGCCCCGTGCCTCGTACCTGCATCGCCGACTTCAATCTCGATGGCGGCGTCGATGGCTCAGATCTCGAATCCTTCTTCACCCTCTGGGAAACCGGCAGCCCCGATGCCGACGTCAACCTCGACGGCGGCACCGATGGTCAGGACATTGAGTTCTTCATCCTGAAATGGGAAACCGGAGCGTGCTGAGGAAGCAAATCAGAACCCTGAAATCTGAAATTTCAAATTTCAGATTTCAGATTTGAGATTCGCTCTCCGCTCTTTGCTTTCAGCTCCTCCGCCTTACTCCACGCCCTGTCCCAGTGCAATGGCCTCGTCCTGCTTCACGCCAAGGTCATGAGCCGCGGCACGCGCTGCCGTCACGCCGCTCATCAGCACCATCGGCACGCCCGGACCCGGATTCGCCGAGCCGCCCGCCAGATACAGCCCCTTCACCACGCGGCTTCGATTCCTGGGCTTGAACCCGCCCTTGAGCTTGCCGTGACTCGCGAGCCCGTAAATCGCCCCGCCCTCGGCGTTGTACATCCGCTCAATGCCCGCCGGTGACAGGAACCGATCCACCACGATGTGCTGATCGATGTCTTCCATGCCAAAGCGGCGCAGCTTCGCCATGATCACCGGCTTGTACTGCTCCATCAAACCGCCCTTGCCTTCCCAATCCTGATTCCCGCGCTTGTACGCCGTGTGCACCAGCACATAGAAGGCCTCACACCCTGCCGGTGCCTGCGTCGGATCCGTGCGGCTGGGCACCGCCAGATAGAGCGTGGGATCGCGCGCGGGGATGCCCTTGGCATAGATGTCATCAAACTCCTGCTCGCTGTTGCCGCTGAACAGGAAGTTGTGGTGCGCCAGATGCGGATACTGCTTCTTAAGCCCCAGATACAGCACCACACCGCTGCATGCAGGCGTGTAGTCCGATGCGATCGCCCGCTGCTCAGCCTTGGCAGCACCATCATCAATCAGGTCGCGATACGTGCGCTGCACATCGCAGTTGCTCACTACTGCATCGCCCAGGATTACGCGCCCATCCTCAAGATCGACGCCCGTGGCCTTTCCATCCTTCACGCGGATCGACTTGACGCCCACACCCGTGATGTACTCCACACCCTGCTCGCGTCCGATGGCCTCAAGTGTCCGCGCCACACACCGCGTGCCGCCCATCTTGCCATCGGGAGCCATCGAGTACCAGCACCCGTGATCCACCTGGGCCGAAGCAATCAGCGACAGAATGGCCGGTGCCAGGAAAGGTGACGAACCCACATACTGCAGGAAGTGCTCGCACATCTGCCGCACGTGCGGCTCGGCGATGTCGCGGTGCACGGTCGCCCCGACCGTGCTGTACATGCGCATCGCCAGCACATCACGCATGATGCCCGGCTCCTTGGGCGGGTTCTTCATCATGTCGAAGACGCCGCCCACATCCTTGTAGAAGAAGACCTTCTCGCTCAGCCGCATCATCCGCCGCGAGTATTCGACGAACTTTGCATACCCCGCTCCGGGCTTGGCACCCGGGAACTGCCGGTCAAGTGCCGCGGCCATCGGCTCGCTGCCCGCCAGCAGATCAATCACCGTCTTGTCTTCATAGTGGCAGCGCCACTGCGGCGTCAGATTGATCAGGTTGATCCAATCTTCCACCTTGCGCCCGCTTCGACGAATGATGCCCCGCAGCACCTGCGGCAGCGTCAGAATCGTCGGACCCATGTCGAACGTGTACCCCGACTCGCTCAGGAGATTCATCTTCCCGCCAAGGTGGGCATTGCGCTCCACCACAATCACGCGGCAGCCCAGCGTGGAAAGTTCAACAGACGCGGAAAGACCGGCAAGACCACCGCCGACGATGATGACAGTTGCAGACATGGGAGACCGGATTCTTAGCCGCCTGCGCCGCTTCGGATGCTCCAAACGCCCCGATTCCCGGAATCAATCCCCAGAATCTCACTGGCCTTCATGCCGCGGCACTCACCCAAGCACTCAACCAAGCTCCACCGACCAGTACGCATGGTCGAGGAACGTCTTCCACGACTGGTACTTGTCGCTCCCCAGCCGAAGCTCAATCACCGGGTTGCGCTGCGGCTTCACCGGCTTGCGCACCAGCTTCATGCTCGCCTGCTCGGGCGTTCTTCCGCCCTTGCGCGCATTGCACCGGATGCACGCACACACCAGATTCTCCCAGGAATCGCCCCCACCCGCCATCCGCGGCTTCACATGATCAATCGACAAGTCCGCCGTCGGAAAACTCCGCCCGCAGTACTGACACTGATTCCGATCCCGCGCAAACAGGTTGCGCCGGTTCAGCTTCACCTGCTGCTCCGGTAGACGGTCATACCCCAGCAACCGGATGATCCGCGGCACCGCTATCTCAAACCGCACCGTCCTCACCCAGTCATGCCGCTCACGCTCGAACTCGCGCTGCAACGCCGAAACCTCAATCCAGCTCTCAAGGTCATAGCTGAGGAACCCGCCCCCAGCCTCTGCCTGATCCACATGGATGATCTCGGCAATGCTGCGCGACAAGAGACAAAACGCCCGACGCGCGGTTACCACGCGCATCGCCGCGTACGCCTTGTTCAACACCAGTACCTTGCTGTCCAGCCCCTCGCTGCGGTCAAACGCAAGCGCGCCACCACATGCCGCGAACTCCTCGAGGGACATTCCGTCGGCCAATGCGTCGGTCACTTCTTGTGATGTGTCGCCCCGGGCTTCATTTTGGGGGGCACCCACCCCGCCGCGGCTTTGACTGCGCGGTCGCCCGTCACGGGGTTGTGCTCGCTGAGGCCGCTGTGGCATAGCTCGCTCCGTACGGGGAGAATTAATAGGTCACCTCGCCGCGCGGCGTTGCAAAATTCGCCGTGCCACCGATTCCCGGCTTCGGAATCGGTGTCCCGTCTCTCCCCTCTGAAATCTGAACTCTGAAATTCCCTCCCCGCTCCCTCTCCCCCACCCTCCCCTACCTTACCTCCCCATGCTCCCCGAACTCCTCACCCTTGCTCAGACTCCACCCGCCGCGGGCGGCAGCGGCGGCCTCTGGTCGCTGTTCATGCAGTCTTTCGACGTCTTCACCGTCCTCCTCCTCATGGGGTCGGTGGTAGGCATTGCCATGGTCTTCCTGTGCCTCTTTGAGGTCCGGGAAAAGAACATCGTGCCGCGTGAAGAAGCCAATCGCCTCCGCGACCTCGCCCGCGCCGGTCGCTGGGACGACCTCCGCCAGGCCGTCAGCGGCGGCACCACCGTGCTTGCCCGCACCGTCTCCGCGGCTCTCGACATGCGGGCCCGCATCGGCGACAAGAAGCCCTTCGATGCCACCCCCATCCGCGACGCGGCGGAGCTCGCCGCGAGCGAAGAATCCGCCCGCTGGTTCCGCAAGATCGACCTCCTCAACGTCATCGGCAACCTGGGACCCCTGGTTGGCCTTGCCGGCACCGTCTGGGGCATGATCCTGGCCTTCACATCGCTGGGTGCTTCGGGCGGCCAGGCCGGACCCGCCGACCTCTCTCTGGGCATCAGCAAGGCGCTGTTCCACACCCTCCTGGGCCTCGTGCTCGCGATTCCCTGCCTGCTTGCCTACGGCATCTACCGCGGCATGGTCGATCGCCTCTGCACCCGCGCCATCGTCGTCAGCGGCGAAATCGTCGAGGAAATCGCCATCCGCTCCGGTTCATGAGACCCCGCTCGTTCCATCACCACGCCCCCACGGGCAAGATCAACGTCACACCACTCATCGATGTGGTGATGGTGCTCATCGTCTTCTATCTGATCGTCGGCAAACTCGCGGCAGACCGCCGCGTGCCCGTCAAGCTCCCTCCCTCGGCCATCGGCATCGCCGATGAAGGCAAGAGCGAACGCACCCCGATCATCATCACCATCAGCCGCGCAGCCGATGCCACTGCCGCGACGATCTCGCTTGATGGCACACCCGTCACCGATCCTTCAACGCTCGCCGCGACGCTCAAGGGTCTTGATGCATCGACGCGCATCGTGCAGTTGCGTGCCGACAAGTCGCTTGATTACAGCGCGATCTCGCCGGTGCTTGAGGCCTGCCGCGGTGCGGGTGTGGCCAGTGTGAAACTCGCGACACAGCGCGCGGGAGGCCCGCGATGAGTCACGGCCATCCGCACTTTCGCAATCGAAGTGCCCGCGCGCAGTTCGACAGCCACTACGGCCCGAACATGACGCCGATGGTCGATGTCGTAATGGTCATCCTGATCTTCTTCATGGCCTCCGCGGCGATCCTTGGCCCCGAGTGGTTCCTCAAGAGCGCGCTGCCCATCACGGCTGGTGCCGCATCGACCGACACGCCGCCGCGTCGGATTTCGCTGGTGCTCACGGCCGACACGATCACGCTCGCGCTCGATCGACAACCGCCGCGGCAAGTGACGCGCGAGTCCCTGGCCTCCGAACTCGCAGCAATCGCCACCGCACCCGGCAGCGAGTGCATCGTGGCGATCGCTCCCAGCGACACGACGCCCTACGACCTGGTGGTCACGGCACACGAAGCGTGTGCCCAGGCCGGAATCACAAAGTTCGGAATTGCGCCGCGCTAGTGGCATTGCTCTCTGAGCAATGTTCTGCAGTTCCATTGCTCTCTGAGCAATGCCAGTGCTGCAAGCGGGACCGCCGAGATGGCTCTTAAGAGCCATCAGACTGAAGAACACTGCTCTTAAGAGCAGTGCGACTACGCCTGCCACTTCAACACCGCCACCAACGACACACCCGCCAGCACCACCCACGTCACGATGGCCTGCACCAGCACGCGCCAGCCCACGCTCTTGAGTGCCGCGGGTGAGAGCCCAGCACCAATCAGAAACAGCGCACCCGCAAACCCCGGTGCCGCGATCGACTTGATCAAGTCCTGGAACTTCGCCACCTCAGGCACAAACGTGCGGATCGCACTGGCCACCAGGAAGAGCACGATGAACGGCTGCACCAGCGTGCTCCACTTCATCCCCTTCTTCTCCCCCCCCTCTCCCCCGCCCTGGTGCATCATCCACGCCCCGAACATCGTGCAGGGCATAATCCAGATCACGCGGCTCAGCTTCACGATATTCGCCGTATCCAACGCGACACTCGAGCTCGCATCGCCCGCGTGATACACCGTTCCCGCCCCCACCACCGACGACATGTCATGAATCGCAACGCCCGCCCATGTGCCAAACTGCGCATCAGTCATGTGCAGCGCATGTCCGATTGCCGGAAACGCATAGAGCGCCACCGCATTGAGAATGAACACCGCACCCGTCGCTACTGCCATCGCCGAGGCCGAAGCGTGAATCGCTGAACCCATCGCTGCGATCGCCGAGCCGCCGCAGATCGCGGTTCCCGATGAGACCAGCAGCGTCAGGTCCTTGCCCGTCTTGAGCACCTTCATCAGCGCAAAGCCCAGGACGAAGGCCCCCACGATCGTCGCCGCGGCGAACACAAAGCCCCTCGAAGCCTCCGCCCACAACTGGTGCAGATCCACGCGGAACCCAAGCAGCACCACGCACGCCTGAATGAGATAGCGCGACACCTTCTTCGACTCTGCGCCAAAGCACGAAAGCCCTGAAAGTGCCACTGCAATGCCAATCGCGAGCGCGAGAGGTGTCGAGACGAATGTCGACAGACACGCCGCGAAACACACGAGATACAGAATCTGTTTTCCAGTCACGCACACAGGATAGTCCGGTCTCGTCAGACCGTGGCATTGCTCTCTGAGCAATGTCCCCCGTCGCCGCTCACTCCGTGAGCAAGGCCAGTGTTGTGAGCCAGATCGCCGACATGGCTCTTAAGTGCCATGAGTCTGAAGACACGACTCGGAGAGTCGTGCCACGCGCTCCGTGAGCAAGGCCAGTGTTGTGAGCCAGATCGCCGACATGGCTCGGAGAGCCATGAGACTGAAGACACGACTCGGAGAGTCGTGCCACGCGCCATCACCGAGTCGTCGCCGCGACCAACGCCACCTCCGAAAACACCACCGGTTTCTTCCCCGCCACCCGAATCAACCCCACCGGTTGCCCCGCCTCCCGCAGCAATTGCTGCAACTCATCATCATCCACATACACACCACCAGGCACCGCCGCACCCTCCACCACCGTCACCTTCACGACCGAAGTCTGCACGACAGATTCGCCCACCACATTCACCTCAGCAGGATGCGCAGTCTCCGTATCCGCCGCCGTCTGCCGCGGCACACCCTCCTCGCGCACACTTGCCGCGCCACCACTCACCCGCACCGCGCGCAGCCCCACCACCACCAGCACGATCGCCAGCAACGCACCACCACCACGCACGATGCGACGCGTGCGCACCCGTGCATCGAGTGCTTCGTGCATCAACCCCAGAATCTCGCCGCGGCGATCTTCACGCCCACTCATGATCGATCCTCCAATTCACTCCACTTCACCCGCCATGCCGCGAACAACCTCCGCAGCACCCCGTGTGCCGCCCCCTCACTCCTCCCACCCACCGCCGCGGCATCCTTCAAGCCCATCCCGGCCGAGTAGCGCAGCCGCAGCAACTCCTGCACCGACACATCCTCCCCTTCCACCATCCCCGCCAACCACTCAATGCGTCCCAGGATCTCGCTCTCACTCTGGCCCTCACGCTCGCCCCCACGTCGCACTGCCGCGGCTTCATGCCGCGTGCGTCGCCGCTGAGCCCGCAGAGCATCAATAGCCCTTGACCGCAGCACCGCCACCACCCACGCCCGCAACGCCGCGGCACTCCCCATCGGCCGCATGCTCCGCGTCATCCGCACCATCGCATCCTGCACAACATCCAGGCAGAAGGCTTCATCCCGCCCCGTGAATGCCCGAACGATGCCCACACTCACATCAAACCACGCCTCATAGAACGCACTCAGCGCAGCATGATCGCCCGACGCGATCCCTTCGGACCATCGCCGTGCGACAGCATCCTCCCCCTCGCGCTCGTGCGTTTCAGCCACGGTGCATCTCAGGTCAATCGACCGCACTGGTACAAACGCACCACATCACTTGCCCTTGCGCGACTCTGAACCAGAGCGCTGCTCCATCGCGCGCCGCAACTCCGCAAGCTCTCCCTCAAGCATCTTGATCTGCTTCTTCAGTGCGATCACGACATCATCGTCAAAGTCCGCTTCCGGATCCTGCTGCTTCATGTGGGCGTCCATCAGCTGCTTCTCCATCGAACGAACCGCCTCCATCGCCGACCCCTGCGCCATGTTCAGCATGGCGTATCTGGCCGATTCGTCGGTGGGAACCCCTTCCTTGAACGGCTTGAGGAACTCTTCCAGTTCCTTGGTGGCAATCTCCGCCCGACGCTTCGATTCGTCCAGCGCCATCTGCAGTCGATCCAGCCGCTGCTCCGCCGCTTTTGCGCGATGTTCCTGCGCACTGCGCTTCGCGTTCGCATTCCGCAACTGCTCAATCACCTGCGCCGCGACAGCCTGCTGCGCATCCGTCCCCCGAATGATCAGCAGCGACGATTCCTTGTGGAATTTCACCTCCGCCGCGGGCCCGCCTTTGGGCATTTCCATCTCCAGCGTCGCTGTCAGGGCGCTCAGCAGTGTTGCCGCTGAATCCGCGCCGCCGAGGTCAGCCACATCGGCAATCGACGACACCCGCACCGTCTGTGGCCGCTGCACCGGCGTCATTCCCACCGCCATCACTCCAAATGCCTCGAACTGCACGGCGTACGTCTCATGCTCTGCCGGGCCCTTTCCCACTCGAATCACTTTCAGCATGCCCCGGCCGCGATCCCCCGTCGCCGACGCCGCTTCCAGCACCGCGTACATCGATGCATTCCGCAGCGACATCGCCGGCACCTCCACTTCCTGCGCCTCACGCGAGACTACCACATTCACATCCTTCCCCGTCGTCTGCGACATCACCCGCACCAACTCCCCGAGCGTTCCGCCCTTGAAATCCACTGTCACCAACGGCTCCTCTACCTGACCCCCACCCATTCCACCACCACTCCTCGCCGCGGGCTGGCCGCCAGGAGCCACACCCGGCGCTTGTACCTGCCCGAAGGCACCCGCACACGACATCAACAGACTCACAACGATGGTTTGCATCTGGTTCATGCCCATTGAACGCCGCCCGCCGCCGCCACTGGCGCAAAGTCCTCACTTTTTCTCTCCCGCCATCCCCCGCCACGCAGCCCGCGACCCGCCTTCACCACCGGAGGAATCCCCCGAAACGGGGCTTGTTGAGCGCACCACTGACATGAAGCCTCGATCCGGCCGATATGCTTGGTCTCATGCGGATCGTCGTCAGCCCATATCACCTGACAACTCGCGAACCGGCCGCGATGGCCGCGCTGCTCCTCGCGCGCGAAGTGGTCACGTTGCTGCCGGCCCCGCTTGATGGTTCGGGGAGCTCCTCCTCCGCCCTCGCCGCGGCACGCCGCGTCCCCACCTACCGCGCCTTCGTCGAATCCTGGGCTTGGACCCAGCCTCTCTGGCAATCCGGCCTGCTCACCTCCAACATCGAAGGCGATTCCCCTGCCCACGACATGTTCGATGTCGGCCAGAAGATCGCCGCGGAAGAAGCCCTGGGCCCTCTGCGTCAGTTCACGCACGAAGAGTTCTACGACGATGAGCGTCGCTACCTGGGTGCACTCGCCGCGGACCTGCTCAAGGGTGGTCCGGACCCGGGCATCAGTGTGCCCCTCGCCGCGGGTCTTGACCGTTTTGGCGCACGCCACGGCATGACGATTGCCCGTTCCGCGCCGGTGAGTCTGGCCCAGAAGGCGGAAGCAACCCTCGCTACTCAATCAAGCTCGGCGGTCGTTCCGATCCTGCTGCAGGCCAGTGCGCAGCGAATCCTGCACGCTCGCGAGGTGCTTGCCGATGCTCTTGAGAATCTCTGGGATGCGCAGCCTCTTGATGGGTTGCGCATCTTTGCCGATACCTTCGCACGTCGCCGCGAGGAAGTGCTGGAAGATTGCCGCAACGACGAGATCCGTGTTGTTGAAGGTGCCGCGAACATCACGCTCATGACGCTGCCGGGCGATGCCGTCCTGCGCTCGAGCCTCACAGCACTCGCTGCGATGGGCCCGCGCCGCAGCCACGAAGTGCGCAACACCGAAAACCTGCCTGCCCGCTACGACCACCTCGACCAGACCCCAATCGCCACGCTGGTCGTGCGCCCGCTGGGCCTGAGCAAACGCTAAGCCCACACCGCATCCGGCACGTACATCCGGCACGTATATCTGGCACGTCGCAGCGGCTGCTCTGAGCCGCTGCTGCGTGCTTCCTACCAAGCGCTTCAACATGAAGCGATCCAAGATCAAGACCACCACGCGACTGGTGTGAAGCACGCAGCAGCCCGCAAAGCCGGGCTGCTACGTGCCAGATCGGATTGCTTCCCTCTGAAATTTGAACTCTGAAATCTGGCTTCTGGCTTCCGCCTTACTTGCCCTGTTCCTTCGCCCACCGCTGCTTCATGTTCTTGATGCGCTGGCTGATGAGGGCGAAGATCGATCATCATCGGTCGAATGCTGTTGTTTCGCCGAGTGCTCGTTCGTGGATGGAAGCACTTGCCCGGGCGCGGCACTCGCTGTTTCATCGACGATGCCCAGCAGGCACTGACGCAGGAACATGGCTGCGTTCTTGCTGTCAATCAGTGATGCGAACATCAACCCGACGACCAGACCGTAGGTGGCGAGATAAGCCAGAAACGCCTTGGACCAGGTCGTGCGAAGGATGAATCGCAGCGAAATCACGCAGACCAGAAGCATGAAGATCTGATGGCACTCAAAGCCATTGCGGCGCACGAAATCCGCAGCGCGGGAGGAAGAATCGACTCGCAGCGGCCGAGCCATGAGAATGGTGAGTGCCGTCATCGGTGCAAACGGCAGGAGTGCGGCACCGAACTTCCGACCAAGCGTGCTTGCGATTTTCACAATGTGTTCGCTCACCACCACCAGGACACAGCCGATAAGCGCCATGACCGGCAGCAGCAACTGCAGCCTGAAGGGCGACCACAGATCCTCCGTTTCCTTGCTTCCCTTCGGGAAACAAGACATCGAAACCGGGAGCAGCACCATCGCCAGGAACATCCCGACGAATGCCCACAGCGTTTGCTGCTGGTGGAATGATTTTCGCAACAGATACAGCCGTGAGGGGGGCCTTGCGAGAATCGGCTCGCCCGCCAGGTATCGCTGCACATCCTGGGCAAGTTCGCGTGCCGAGTCATACCTGAGCGTGCGGTCGCTCTGGATGGCCTTGAGCACGATCCAGTCAAGTTCTTGCTGAAGTTCCCGCTTCAGTTCACCGGGCGTGGTTGAACGACGTTTGGCGGCATCAACCGAGTGTTCGGGGGTTGCCGGGTCATCAAAGCGACTGCTCGGGGCCACGGGAGATGCGGTGCGGTGTTCCCGACCTGAAGCGGACTCAATCGGGAGGATTCCCGTGAGAAGAACATGCAGCACGATTCCCAGTGAGTAAACATCGGCTCGAGTGTCGATGCCCAGGGGGCCCATCTCGGCCTGCTCGGGGCTCATGTAGCCGTGCGTACCAACCTGCTGGCCGGCCCCCGTGTAGACCGTGTGGTCCGAAAGTGTCGGACCAATTGCCTTGGCCACGCCGAAATCAATGACCTTCACCAATCTGCCAACACTCGGCCCGTCACGTTCCTTGCCCCGGTCCGAACCAGAATCTCCGACCCCGACCAGAATGTTGCTCGGTTTGATGTCTCGATGAATCACTCCGGCCATGTGCGCATGCTGCACCGCATCGCACACCGGGATGAACAGTTCAAGTCGACGCCGGATCGAAAGCGCGTGTCGATCACAGAACTTCGTGATCGATTCGCCCTTCACGTACTCCATCACGAAGTACGGCCTCCCCCTGGCCGTGATGCCACCGTCAAAGACCTTCGCAACATGGTCGTGCGACATCATCGCAAGAATCTGTCGCTCCTGCTCGAATCGCGCAATGATGGCCGCACTGTCCATGCCCGGCTTGAGCACCTTC
This sequence comes from Phycisphaerales bacterium, assembly GCA_044371005.1. Taxonomy (GTDB): domain Bacteria; phylum Planctomycetota; class Phycisphaerae; order Phycisphaerales; family UBA1924; genus UBA2402. Next base: position 45,458 of record JBILUL010000016.1, read on the forward strand.
AGCGCCACTCGCGCCACGTACGCACCCCGCCGCTCAGCAAGCCACACGATCCCGAAGCCGCCCTCACCGATCACCTCCCGGAGCGTGTACGGACCAATCTGATCACCAGGCTGCTCCCCCATGCCCCGATCCATGCCGGAATCGCGAGCCGACGCGGAGCCGGCCATCTGCCGATTGAGATCCGCGGCCGGGGCCGCCATGAACGCATCCTGTTCAGTGGCCGCTCGAAGCAGCGACATCACTTCCCGTGCAAGCGATCCGTCATTCCCGCACCGCTCTTGCACATACGCCTCCCGGTCGAGCACCGGAAGTCCCATGGCCGCCATGAACAGCTCTGCAAGTTGGTTGTGACGCTCTGATCCCATCTGTACTCGGCCGCCCGCCCTCCCCACAAGCCTGATTCACCCATTCTTCCCATGCTTGGTTCGCATCCACGCCCGACTGAAGGCAAACATCTGCCCCACGCGGCTCGCACTCAGGCCCAAGACCACGCCGATCTGCTCATCAGTCATCCCCGCAAAATACTTGTACTCCACGATCTGAGCCTGCCGCTCATCAAGAGCCGCCAGCTCCGTCAGAAGCTCATCCACCAAGAGCATCTCCTCGACCGGCCGACTCGCCGCCGGCTCGGCACCCCCAGCCTCAGCAAAATCCAGGTGAATCACGCGCTCGCCACCGCCTCGCTTGGCCGCGTTTCGCGCCCGGGCATGATCCACCAGCACCCGACGCATCGCCACCGCCGCGGCGGCGAAAAAATGTGCCCGCGACTTCCACGCCGGCCGCTGCGTCTCCAGCAACCGGATAGCCGCCTCATTCACGAGGGCCGTAGGTTGCAACGTATGCTCAGGACGCTCCTGGGCCATTTGCGATGCAGCAAGCTTCCGCAGCTCTTCATAGAGCTTCTCAATTACTTGCCGCGTTCCCTCCGGACCACGGCTTGATGCCTGCTCCAGAAAGACCGACAATGAACTGGCATCACAACCAGGGATCGCCCCCTCACCCGCTGGAAGTTCTGTCGACATCATGAGCCTCCTGAACGCGGCGATTCTCAAAGGCCCCCGTGGAGCCCGTCCAGATGGTACCGCAACGGCCCGACCCAGAACAGCCCCGCCCGCCGGCCGCCAATCCCCATCACCACCCTGATCCGTCCACCCTATGGGCCCGGGCAAGCACGAAGCACCCATCGCTTCTGGCACGTCGCAGCGGCTGCTCTGAGCCGCTGCTGCGTGCTTCCTACCAAGCGTCTGGACACGACACATTTGTAGAAAACTGAACCACCACGCGGCTGATGTGAAGCACGCAGCAGCCCTCAAAGCCGGGCTGCTACGTGCCAGATCCGCCTTACTTGCCCTGTTCCTTCGCCCACCGCTGCTTCATCTTCTTGATGCGCCAGTTGATGAACGCGAAGATCGCCACGATGACGACGATGCTGCCGATCAGCGTCCACGGGCTGTCTGACTTGAAGTACGGGCTTTTCTTGATCGTCGCGGCGAAGGCATACACCGTCAGCGAGCTGATCAACGATCCCATGATCACGCCGCTGAGCGTGGCCCATCGGGAGAGGCCCAGGAGCCGCCCGAGAATCGAGCCACCCACCGAACCGGTCGCGGCGAACGGAAACGTCACGAACGCCACCAGGCCCAGCCACGCAAATCGCCGCATCCACGGATGCTGCGAAAGAAAGAACTCACCATCTTCCTGCAGTGCGAGCATGCCCGGCCCGATCTTGGGGATCCGGTAGATGAACGAGGCGTGGAAGATCATGATGAACGCCGTGAGTGCATCCATCCACAGGATGAGCACGAGCAGTTCCTGGGTCGTCATGCTCGCCAGAAACTGCTGCCACTTGGGCATTTCCGCCACGGCCTGGGCGCCATCGCGTCCCAGGAGCAGGACAGCCCGGCCAAGGCCGAAGAAGACCATGGTGGCCGAAACGGCCAGGTTGATCATGAAATTGATGCCGCGGAAGGCACCGGCCAATGCGAGCATGATCGCGGTGACGCCCAGTGGCCCCAGCAGTGTCGACCACCACATCACCGGGTTCTGGCGTCTGAGATCCGCCCCGTACTTGGCCTCGTCGCCAGCCAGGTCCAGCCCCGCTTGTTCCTTGGCCCCACGGGGCCGTTTGTCATCGTGTACTTCAGTCACAAGTGAGGGTAGCGTGCCTCAACGCCGCTCCCGGTCCTTTCCGTGCACAATCAGTTCCGTCCGCAATCATGCCCGCCGCCCAGCAGCCGTACGCTTGCCTTCCAACACATGCCGGGCATCCTCTTCTATTTTCAGATGCATCAGCCGTACCGGATTCGCCGGTACAGTGTTTTCGACACCGATGGTCGCTACTTCGACGACGCCTCCAACGCGGAAATCTGCCGCAAGGTCGCCGACAAATGCTACCGCCCCGCCATCTCCATGTTGCTGGACATGGCCCGTCAGCACACCGGCCCGAGCGCCTTCAAGTGCGCCCTCTCCATCACCTGCACCCTGCTTGACCAGCTCGAGCAGCACGCACCTGATGTCCTGCACCTGCTGCGAGAACTGGTCCAAACGGGTCAGTGCGAACTCCTGGGTGAGACCAGCCACCATTCCCTGGCTTCCCTCTACAACCCCGATGAGTTCGCCGCCCAGGTCGAACTCCATTCCCAGCGCCTGCGCTCCTTGTTCGGCAGCGAACCTTCCGTCTTTCGCAACACCGAGCTCATCTACTCGACCCCCATCGCCCGTCTGGTGGCCTCACTCAAGCGCCCCGATGGTTCCCCTCGGTTCCGCGGCATGTTCGCCGAGGGCACCCCCACCCTCCTCAGCCAATCCGCCAGCCCAGCCCGCGCACTCAACCAGATCTACGCCCCCTCAGGAGTTTCCAACTTCGGCCTCCTGGTCCGCAACAGCCGCCTCAGCGACGACATCGCCTTCCGCTTCAGCCTCCGCTCCTGGCCGCACTGGCCCCTCACCGCCGACACCTACGCCTCCTGGCTCATCGATGCCTCCCAGCACGGCCCGACCAGCATCTGCATGGACCTCGAAACCTTCGGGGAACATCAGTGGGCCGAAACCGGCATCTTCCAGTTCTTCCGCCAACTCCCCGCCAGCATCGCCGCCAAGAGCAGTACCACCCGCTTCATTCTCCCCTCTGAAGCGCTCGCCCAGCATCAGCCTCAAGCCATCATCGACATCCCCGAACCCTGCAGCTGGGCCGATGAATCACGCGACATCTCCGCCTGGCGCGGCAACGCCATGCAGGTCCACGCCCTCGAAGAACTCTACCGCCTGGGTCGCACCATTACGGCAACACTGCTCGCCACGGCAGATGACCCGGTCCAGCACGAAGCCGCCCGCGACATGCTCCGCACGTGGCGACTGCTGACCACTTCCGATCACGCGTACTACATGAGCACCAAGGGTGCCGCGGATGGCCAGGTGCACGCCTACTTCCGCCCCTTCGATTCCCCCTACGAAGCCTACATCTCCTTCGTGAACGTGCTGCGGCACATGAGCTCGCGCTTCAGCCGCTAAATGGGAAAAGATGCAATGTGCCACCGATTCCCGGTTTCGGAATCGGTGTCCCCGTTCTGGACTTCTGGACCACCACCAAAGAGCCCACACCGACCGTGCCACCGATTCCCGGTTTCGGAATCGGTGTCCCCGTTCTGGACTTCTGAACGAGCGCAAAGTCCCACCCGTCCCCCTCACTCCCCCCACCGCACTGCCCGCATCAGGTAGGCACGATCAGTCTCCCCGATCACCCCATCCCCATCAAGATCGCGCCGCATCATCTCCCACGCATACAGATCATCCACACCCACCACCCCATCGCCTGAACAATCAAAACTCTGCACAGCTGCCGCGGGAGGCGAGCTCAGCACATCAAGCTCCGAGCATGTAAGAAACGCACTGCTCCCCCCCGCCGTTGCAATCACGCGCACTCCGGTCACCTGCACCGCCGCGGCGAGCACAAAATCCATCATTTGGAACGGCCGCGTCGGCACCACCGCCTGGTCCCACGCACCAGTCGCCGGCTCCCACACACCGCCCACTCGCACTTCAACGCGAGGCGACACACACCATCCACCCACACCCGTCGCATCATTGAACACATCGCCCCCGATGTATCGAACCGTGTGCGCTTCCACATGGCGGTCATACTCCACCGTCATCCACACCTCACCCGCAAGCGTTCCCTTCCCCTGCGATGAGTAGTACGTACGAGTGGCATCCGATTCTTCCTCACCCCCAAAGCCAGTCTCAAGACCGTTGGTAAACTGCCCCGCGACCCCGCTGCCCCTGTTAAACGGCGGCACGCCCACGCCGCCACCGGCGACCACACTCGCCGTCACCACACCACCCGCGCGCCGCACGCGGTTGTTCGCGCTGCGAGCATCCAGCCGATAGGTCGGTGATGCCGCGAGCGCGGCATCACCCGACACCGGCGGAATCAGCCACAGTCCATTCCCCACGAGCCCACCACCCTCGGCAACGCTGCGCCGCACCAGCGGCATCAACCGATCCGCCATCTGCGCGAACGTGTCTTCGAACGCATCCGCACCACCCGTGTAATCCGGCAGCGCATCACGCGTCCTCAAAATCCAGAAGTTCTCACGCGGCCCGTTGTTGAACTGCGCCCGCACCCAGTCATACCCATTCATCAACCCCAGCAACCCACCCATCGTCGCCGTGCCATTGTCCGAATCCCACCCGCTCAACGTCCCCACCTGCACCGTCTTCTTGTAATCACCCTGCCCATACAGCAGCGCCATCACACCCGTGCCCAGATTCACCGCACTCTCAAACCAATCCCGATACACCCACCCATTCGCGCCCGGATTCTGCACATACCGCACATACATCCGGTCACGCGTCGCTTCCCAGTCATTCACATCCGGGTTCGCCAGAAAATCCGCCAGCACGAAGTCAATCACCTCCGCCGCACGCGATCCATCCGGCACATACCGCCGCCCCTCCTGCACCAGCCACACCGCCTTGTCCCGCCCCGAAAGCGAAGCCGGCACCTGCGATGCAAGCGAATACAGCACCACAAAGAACTGCGAGGCATGCACCGCATACCCCGCGGCAGACGTCCTGATCGGCAAGTCCGCCAACTCCAGCGCACGACCCGGCATCCCCGGCGCAAGCACCCCGAACAACTCCGTCGTCAACTGCGCATCAATCGCCAGCCGATTCACATTCGCACTCGCAATGCCCGTCGAAGGCGGCATCACCCCGCGTCCGATCAACCCCCGCGCCGTCGCATTGCTCACCCAGATGAATCGATTGATGTGCAGCGTCCACCCTTGAGCAATCTGCTCAGGCGTCAGAAACAACGTGTCCTGCGACACCATCAGATGCTGATAGACATATTCAATGTCCGTGTCATCATCCGCCCACCACGGATTGAAGAACCACTTGTGCTCAAGCGGAAATCCATTGCTGTACGGCTGCACCACGCCCCAGCTCGCATCCGTCAGAAACGGCGGCGCACGATGCCGCCCCTCCGTCTGCAACCCGGTCCAGTTCGCAATGCACTCCCCCAGCCACATGCCCCGCAGCTGCTCGCGATACGCAGCTTCCTTCACCAGACGCTGTCCCGAATACGACTGCCCCACCGCAGTCGAGACCACAACCGCCGCCGCGATGCCCGCCGCACACGCTGATCTCATGGCTCGCCTCCTGCATCCCCCGATTCCCCGCGCCGCCACTTCAAACATCTCCCTTGCCCCCAAACTGCACTTGTGCACTTCGGAACTCAGGAACTCCCCCCCCCATCACCCATCCCGCATCGCAAAACCCACCAAGAGCTCACACAGCGCTCCATAGCTGATCCCACTGTGCGCCGCCGCCTTGGGCGCAAGTGAATGACTCGTGAACCCCGGCATCGTGTTCGCTTCCAGCAGATACGCCACCCCATCCGCTCCCAGGATGAAGTCAATCCGCGCCAAGTGCCGCGCCCCGATCGCCTTGAACAGCGCCTGCGCCTGCATCTGAATCGTACGCGTCATCGCCGGATCACCCGGCAGCGCGGGCGCCGTCACATACTGCGTGTCATTGCGGAAGTACTTGGCCTCATAGTCATACACGCCCGCCGCGGGCTTGATCTCGACCACCGCCAGCGCCTGCCCATCCAGAATCGTCACCGTCAGCTCACGCCCGCCGGTCACCGCCCGCTCCACCATATACACGCGGCTTGGATGCTCCTTGATATCCGCCTGCACCTTCACCATCGCGCTCTCCACCGCCCCACCATCGCGGCAGACATGCAGCCCCACACTCGATCCCTCATGCACCGGCTTGAATACCAGCGGCGCAGCAAACGGCAACCCGCCATCCACCGGATTGATCACCGCCGCGTCAGCCGTCGGAATGCCCAGCTTCGCCGCGTACAGCTTCGTCGCCATCTTGTCCATCGCAATCCGCGCCGCCGCGGCACGGCACCCCACAAACGGCCGTCCACCCCGCTCCAGTAGTGCCTGCAACTGCCCACCCTCACCCCAGCCCCCGTGCAGCACGGGAAACACCACGCCCCCGGGCAACGCAGCGAGCTGCGATTCCGTCAGCCGCTCCACCACCTCATACCGCACGCGATGCCCCCGCGCCGAGAGCGCATCTGCCACGCCCTTGCTGCTCATGAGGCTCACTTCGCGCTCAGAATCAGGACCGCCGCCAAGAACCAGAATCTCGGGAAAAAGGGTTGATGCCATTGGGATCAGCGTATCGGTATTCAACCCCTCAGAAGGTGATCGCCCCCGCGCTTTTTCGCGATTGGCCCAGCACGCCGGTTGCCATCAACCCACCAACGATCCACACATGCTCAACCTGCTCCTGGTCTTCCTCGGCGGCGGGCTCGGCTCGGCCACTCGCTACGGAGTCTCGCTGCTCACACCGCCGCAGCCAAACTACTTCCCCCTCGCCACCCTGCTCGTGAACCTCACTGGCTGCTTCGCCGCGGGAATCGTCCTGGCACGCCTGGTGCCCACCTACGCCGCGACCCACCCCGCCCGCCTGCTCATCGCGGTCGGCTTCCTGGGCGGCCTCACCACCTTCTCCGCCTTCAGCCTCGAAACCCTCACCCTGCTGCGCGATGCCCGGACCAACCTGGCCCTCACCAACATCGCCGCCAATGTCCTGGGCAGTCTTACCGCCGCGTGGCTGGGCTACATGCTCGCTGGCCCCAAGGTCCCGGTCGTGTAAGTGTCACCGATTCCGGTTTGAAGAATCGGTGTCCCCGTTCTGAAATCTGAACTCTGAAATTTGCCTTTTCCTGCTTCCTTCCACCGACCCACTCTCCCAACTGGCCTCACTCAGGAATCTTCGCCAGCTCAACCCCCGCCCGATCGACGAGCCGCTTCACGGCTTCGGGACCGAAATCAAACTCCAAGCCCGCCGCGGCGAACAGCTCGGGCAACGGCTTGCTTCCGCCCAGCGACATTCCCTTCACATACTGCGAAATCGCCGTCGCCTCACCCTTCTCCAGCGCGGTCAGCCACAGCTGCAGCGCACCCAGCCGCGCAATGCCGTATTCAATGTAGTAGAACGGCATGCCGAACAGGTGCAGCTGACGCTGCCAAAGGTTGGCACGCACCGCCTCAAGCCCACGCCACGAACACGAACTTCCAAGCCGCTGATCCAGCGACACCCAGAAGTCGTTGCGCTCTGCCGCGGTGTGTCCCGGATTCCCGTACACCCAGTGCTGGAACGCATCGATCTGCGCAATCCATGGCAGCAGCATCACGCTGTGCTTGATGTTCTGCCTGCACGCGCGCTGGAACTCATCCTTGTTCGAATAGAACGTGCCATCCCAGTACGGCATCGTGAGCAGTTCCATCGACATGCTCGCCACTTCACAGAACTCAATCGGTGCTGACCGATACTCCACCAGCGGCTCGTCATTGCACAGCATCGAATGGAACGCGTGCCCCGCTTCATGCACCATCGTCTCGACATCTCGCTGAAGGCCCGCCGCGTTCATGAAGATGAATGGCTTGCGTGACCGATCGCGCATGTACTGATAGCCGCCCGGCGCCTTGCCCTTGCGAGTATCGAGATCAAGGCACGCTCCCTGCCTTGCACCGCGGCATTCACTCCCGTCACCCAGCTGCCCGATCATCTTTCCAAGCCGCGGATCAAGGCGATCAAAGCACGCCTTCGTCTTGGTCATCAGATCCTTGCCATTGGCAAATGGCTTGAGCGGTCCGCGCCCTTTCACATCGACGCTCAGATCCCAAGGCCGAAGCTCATCCACCTTCAGCAGGCTCGTGCGCTCGCGCTCGAGCGCATGCACCAGCGGCACCACCACCTGCTCACACGCCTTGTGGAACGCCTCACACTGTGCCGGTCCGTAATCAAACCGATGCTTGCTCTTGTACGCGTACCCCACAAAATCAGTGAAGCCCGCATTCCGCCCCACCTTCGTCCGCAGCGCGACCATCTGGTCGTAGACGCCGCTGATCTCTGAGGTGTTCTTGAGCCGGCGGTCCGCCACCGCGCGCCACGCCGCTTCACGCGTGCTCCGATCGGTCACTTCCTGATACCGAGCCATCTGTGGCAGCGTCTTCTCGCTCCCATCAAACTCCACGGTCATCGCCCCGCAGATTTCCTCATACTTCTGCCCAAGGATCGCCAGCTCCGTCTCCAGCGGCACATTCTCGTCGCGGTACAACTCCACATCCGCCTTGGCCCCACGCACCAGCACTTCATACCGCCCACCATCCAGCCCGATCCGAGCCGCCAGCTCCGCCAGACGCTTGTCGAGCTCAAAGAACAGGGGAGTCAGTTTTGGGGCGACGTGTTCGACAAAGGAGAGATACGCATTCCTCGCCGCGACGTCCTCCGTGTCGCATGTCATCGAGATGTACAGGTTCGCCTTCGATTCCCCAACCGAAGCCGCCAGCTCGCTGCGATCAATGATCCACTTCTCAAGCTCGGCTCGAGTAACCACCGGCCGCTCCAGCAGCGCACGGATGTACGGCTCCAGCTTCGAAAAATCGGTCGCATCCAGGTCGAAGGGAACGAAATCCACCGGAATCAACATGACGATTCAAACTCCCTTCAAGGACCCACACAACACCCAAATGAACCCTCACACACTTTAGGGCCGCCAATTTCCAAAACCAAAAACAACCACTGTGCCACCGATTCCGGCTTCGGAATCGGTGTCCCCTCCCTGCCTTCTCCACCCCCTCTGAAATCTGAACTCTGAAATTCCCCCTCCCCGCTCTCTCCCCCTTCCCCCCTCCCCGCATCCCCCCGCCCTAAAGTT
>JBILUL010000111.1:0-15745 GCA_044371005.1 Phycisphaerales bacterium
CGGCCTTCGTGTGTTCATTCCTGTCACCACCCCACGCCGTCGCACGCGGTCGCTCAGTCGCCAAACGTCGTGCCCACGCCGCGTGCCGCGGCGATCATCGGGTGATCCGGCGGCACCGTCCGCTGCTTGCCCGCCGGCTCCTCGATCCCGATATCCGTCAGCTTGCCATCCTGCACCGCCACCATGCGTCCGAACTTCCGGGCCAGCAGCAGGTGCATCGCATGATCACCAAGCAAAGTGCACAGCGTCCGGTCGAAGGCACACGGCACGCCGCCTCGCTGAATGTGCCCCAGCACCACGTACCGGCTTTCCACGCTCGTGCGCTCCTCGATGCTCTCGGCTACGTAGCGGCCCACTCCGCCCAGGCGGATCGGATCCGGACTGGTCGGATCAACACGTGCCACGATCTGCTGACCCCCCGCAGGGCGTGCGCCCTCGGAGACGCACAGCAACGTTGAACGCATCCCGCGGCGTTGACGCTCTGAAATCCTCGTGCAGATCTTGTCCAGATCAAACCCGATCTCCGGCAGCAGAATCACATCGCTCGCACTGGCGATGCCCGCATGCAGCGCAATCCACCCCGCGTTGCGACCCATCACCTCAACCACCATCGCGCGGTGATGGCTGTCGGCCGTCGTCCGCACCTTGTCGAGCGCATCGGTGGCAGTATCCACCGCCGTCTGGAAGCCGAAGGTCAGTTCCGTTCCCTGAATGTCGTTGTCGATGGTCTTGGGCACACCGACAACGGGGATGCCAAGCTGCGAGAACTTCGCCGCGGATGTCATCGTGCCGTCGCCGCCGATCACCACCAGTGCATCCACGCGACGGCTCTTGAGGTGCCGCACGCAGTCGCGAGTGAGATCCTCGAACTGCAGCGAGCCATCCTCCGCCTTGCCCACCACGAACTTCGAGGGGTTGGCCCGGTTGTTGGAACCCAGGATCGTGCCTCCGGTGCGAAGAATCCCCGAGACGTCGTTGAATCCCAGCGGATGCAGGCGATTCTCGATCAGGCCGAGGAATCCCTCCTCAACGCCAAGCACCTCGATGTCGCGCTTGATGGCACCCAGGGCCACCGCCCGGATGACCGCGTTCAGACCCGGGCAGTCACCGCCGCCCGTGAGAACCGCGATGCGATGAAGAGTGGAGTTGATGGTGGTGGAAGTCGACGACATGAAACGCCTCACAAAGAAAGCTCTGAACTACTCAGATTGGCAACAAAACTCTGCACGCTCACACCGAGCGCACACATCCCGCTCCGCCGGGCTCGCCCGGATTGAATTCGCCCGCCCCTGCCACAGCACCCCTCGCGAAAATGTCCGCTGCTGACACCCATCACATCACTTTCGCCGAAAGCCAGCCACAAGCCCCGTGGTCGCCGCACCCGCAGAAGGCAGCGCGCCGGAAATGAACGCCGTGAACGACCTCGTCTGTTCACCCAGCCACGTGGACGCTCCATCGTACTGCCGCTCCATGAGTGCCCACTTCACCTCGATCAGCCCCGCATACTGAAGGCCAAAGAGCACCAGGAACATGAAGCCAAACGACAGCAGTGCGAACTTGAGGAACGACCGCAGTGCATACGCCACCGTGAAGCCCACGAAGAAACTGAACCCCAGCTTGAAGACCGCCGGCGACCAGAACGCGGAACCGTCCGCGGATTCCGCAGGCGATCCGCCCGAGGCAAGGCTGTTGGTCAGCGCCGACATCCCCGCAGGTGGCGGCGGCGGCGTATGCGACACCAGCGGAATCACCACACCCGCGGCCATGCACAGGACCGACCCGGCCAGCATCGCCTTCACCCACAGCGGCATGGCTTTCGCCGCTCCTCCAACCAGTTCTGTTGCTTCGCTCATGAGGTTCCTTCCGCCGCTCATCAAGAACGCTGGCTCAGCGTTCGATCATTCGTTCCGTAGTAAAAGTCTTTCCGGTCGCCGCATCGGTAAAGGAAGCGCGGAACAGACACGCGGTCTTCTCGCCCGCCCGCCGCGTGAGTACGGGAGACACCGGCAGTGTGACCTCATAGTGAGTGCCCGTCACGCCCGAGCGATAGGCCTCACGCAGCGCGGGGGCATCCAGTTTCGCCGCGGCAAGGGGTGCCGCGGCGTCCTTGAGGCTCACACTCACCTCCAGCGTCCCCACAGCCTGCGTGAACCGGGCCCGCCCATCCAGCGTCGTCACATACACGCTCAGGCTCGTGGCGGGTTCATCCGGCCGATTGGGGTTGAGGCTCGAAAGACGATCGATCTCAATGCTGGTGACGACGGGGATCGAGGCGAGCAACGCCGCGTCGCCCCCCTTGGCACCCAGCTTGGTCTGAAGTTCATCCCGTTCGCCGGTCAGTGTTCGGATCGTCTCTTCCTGGCGGGCGACCTGAGCCCGCAGCAGGTCATTCTCCTTGGAGGCCGTGGAGGTGCCCGAGGCCAGCGTGCACCCGCTCAGCCACGCCGCGGCGAGACCAGGCAGCACCATCAGCCGCCAGACACGAACACCAGAGCACTGGAACGCATGAATCATCGCAAAGAGGTTAGGTATGTCCGAGTGGCTCGTGGCGGAAAACGACCTCCAGACATGCGGAAGCTCCGTCGCCAGGGTGGGGGCGTTCCAAATGCCGACTCGAGCCGCCCGGGGGCGAACTGCACACCTGGCCAACGCATCCCGCAAGCCCCCTCTCGCACCACATTCCCCTTCAATTCCACGCCTTGCACCCTGCTCATTCTGTCCATCCAAGTTCCCTTCTCCGACACGACATGGCAACATGGATGGACAGGATTGACAGGATGAGGAAAGCGGAGGAGCGGGAGCCTCAGAGTTGGAGGATGACCCTCTCCCTGACCACGTCGGTCTGACCTGCCAATTCTCACCTCCGCCATCCTGTCCATCCTGTCTATCCATGTTCCTCTTTCCCCTCGGCGGTGTCGATGGACAGCACGGGGAGAGAGCCAGAGCCTGGAGTGAGGGCAGGAGTGCGTTCCCGAGGCACGGGTGGCCGATACTGTCATGATCTCATGGCTGGACCACTGCGACCCTATACCGCCGGAGGAGGCTTCCCGGCGATCGTCTACACCATCAAGGCCGCCCTCGAACGGGGCGGCATCGGTGGCGTGCTGCGCATGTGGAGTGCCATCAACAGCAAGAACGCCTGCAAGACCTGTGCGCTGGGTATGGGCGGGCAGCAGGGGGGAATGGTCAACGAGGCGGGCAACTTCCCGGAGATCTGCAAGAAGAGCGTCCAGGCGATGGCCGCGGACATGCAGGGGAAGATCCACCCCCGGTTCTGGGAGGAGTTCTCCTTTCCACAACTCGAACGCCTGACACCCCGCGAACTCGAACGAGCGGGTCGAATCGCCACGCCCCTCTACGCCGGCCCGGGGGATCGGTCGTACCGCCCCGTCAGCTGGGATGAGGCTCTGGGCCATGCTGCCCGGGCGATGCGCGAAGCCGGGGTCGACGATTCCTTCTACTACCTCAGCGGCCGCTCGTCCAACGAGGCCGGGTTCCTCATGCAACTGCTCGCTCGCATGCGGGGCAGCAACAACGTCAACAACTGCTCCTTCTTCTGCCACCAGGCCAGCGGCGTCGGGCTCGCCAGCGTCACCGGCTCGGGCACCGCGACCGTCGGGCTCGAAGATGTCGCAGAGTGCGATCTGCTCTTTCTGATTGGCGGCAATCCGGCCAGCAACCACCCGCGGCTCATGCGCGTCATCCTCGATCTCAAGCGAGCGGGTGGCAAGGTCGTCGTCATCAACCCCATGCGTGAACTGGGGTTGGTGCGGTTCAAGGTGCCTTCCGATCCGATCAGCCTGATGCTGGGCACTCGCATCGCCGACGAGTATGTGATGCCGCACATCGGGGGCGACATCGCGCTGCTGACGGGCCTGCTCAAGGCGACATTGGCCTTCGGATATGAGGATCGCGAGTACATCGCCGCGAGCACCGAAGGATTTGATCAGGCGCGACAGGTCGCCCAGACCACCTCGTGGGACGACATCGAGGCCATCAGTGGCGTGAGCCGCACCGAGATCGAACACATCGCCCGTCTCTACGGAGCGTCCAAACGAACGATCTTCGCCTGGACGATGGGCATCACGCATCACGAGCACGGCGTTGACAACGTGCGCGCCATCACAAACCTCGCGCTCGCCCGCGGCATGGTTGGCCGCCCCTCACGAGGCCTGCTGCCCCTCCGCGGCCACAGCAACGTGCAGGGAATCGGCTCGGTGGGAGGCGTTCCCAAACTCAAGGATTCCACCGCCAAGGCCATCGGCGAGTATCTGGGCGTCACCATGCCCCCCGGCCGCGGCATGGACACCCTCGAATGCGTGCAACGCGCCAGCGAAGGCAACGTCCGTATGGCCATCCACCTGGGCGGCAATCTCTTCGGCAGCTGTCCCGATGCCACGTTCGCCAAAGAGGCACTCCGCCGCATCGGCACGACCATTTTCATGTCGACGACGCTCAACACCGGGCACATGCATGGCCGCGGCAAGGAGAGCATCATCTTCCCCGTGCTCGCACGCGATGAAGAGCCGCAGGCCACGACACAGGAATCGATGTTCAACTTCGTGCGCCTGAGCGAAGGTGGTCCGACGCGATTCCCGGGCGTGCGCTCCGAGGTTGACATCCTGATCGATCTGGCCGTGCGCGTGCTGGATCCGGAGCCCGCCCGCAAGTTCGAGCAGTTCCGCGACTTTGGGAAGATCCGTTCGATGATCGCGAATGTGATTCCCGGGTATGGTCCGATGCGGGGCATCGATGAGACCCGCCGCGAGTTCCATGTTGAAGGCCGGCTCTTCCGCGATTCAAAGTTCCCGACCTCCAGCGGCAAGGCGAAGTTCCATGCCTTGCGCATCCCCGACCCCATCGGCACGACGACGGGCCACTTGCGGCTGATGACCATCCGCAGCGAAGGACAGTTCAACACGGTGGTCTACGAGGAAGAAGACATCTATCGGGGCCAGGAACGACGCGATGTCATCCTGATGAACAGCCACGACATCAAAAGGCTTCGACTGGCCGTGGACATGAAGGTCACGGTGCGCAGCAGTGCTGGCGAGATGCGCGGCGTGCTGGTGCGCGAGGCCGCGATCCGCGAAGGCAACGCGGCGATGTACTATCCCGAATCCAACGTGCTGGTTCCAAGGCGAGTCGATGCGCACAGCCGCACGCCCTCATTCAAGAATGTCGATGTCACCGTGACGGCCGAGCGATCGCTCCCTGTCCTGCAGATGACGGGAGGTTCACATGCGTAACGTGGAATTCAAGGCCGAACTTCGCGAGCCCGCAATCGCCAGGGAAGTCTGCCGGTCGCTGGGTGCCACGCTCATCGGCAGCATGCGCCAGGTCGATACCTACTACCGCATCACATCCGGCCGGCTCAAGCGCCGCGAGATCTGGGTGCTCGGAAACGATCCCGGCACGCCCGGCGTTCCCGAAGTGGAGATCATCTTCTATGAACGCCCCAACACGCTGAGCACCAAGCTCAGCCAGTTCAAGATCTACTCGGAGCAGCAGGCCCTCGAACGCTTCGGACGCGAGCCGCTTCCCATCTGGCTGGCCGTCAAGAAGACCCGCACGCTCTACATGCTCGAATCCACACGCATCCATCTGGATGAAGTGGAGGGGCTCGGCTGGTTCCTCGAGTTTGAGTATCTCATCTCACGCGATCGCCCCGTGGATCAGGCCCACGAGTATCTTCAGCAATTGCGCAAGTCATTCGCGATGGTGCTCGGAGAGCCCGTGGACTGCAGTTACAGCGATCTCATCGCCGCGGGCATGGAAGGTGGCCGCAGCAACTGAGCAGGGCGCGATGCGTCAGTGTTCAGCAGCCGCCGGCTTCCCACACCAGGAAGAAGGCCTGCACATCGGCCCCATCCACGCCGCCATCCTGATTCGCATCGGCAGTGCCGTTTTCCCAATCGAGGATGAAGGCCTCCACATCTGAACCGTCGATGCCGCCATCCGCGTTCCAGTCCGCGATGCACGTCGCTGCGGTGCCGAGCCGTGCCACCCACGCGTAGTTGCGGGTGGAGCCGTAGGAGACGCCGCCGATCACCTGGCCATCGGTTGAAATGGAAGTCGCGGTACTCAGCACCACGCCCGGCGGAATGGTCGCGCCCTGCTCCGTGAGGACATCCCTCAGAAGCCGCATGCCCGTTGCCTGTGTCCAGATGAACGCCTGTGTGTCGAAGATGCCAGCACCCGTGGTGCCGAACCCGACGATGGTTGTGCCATCGCCGCTGATCGCGTTGGCCTGACTCGCAAACGCGCCGCCCGGCAGATCGCCCAGGCCCACCATGCCTGTGAAGCCCTGCCACATGAAGGCTTCGTTGCCATTGATGCCGTTGCTGAAGCCCACGACCACCGCGCCGGTCTGGCTCACGGCCATCGCTTCGCTTGCCACTGTGCCGCCGGGGAGGTCACCAAGATTCACCATGCCCGTCGAGGCCATCCAGCGGAAGGCATTGGTGCCGCCCGCGCTGCTCAGTCGACGAAACCCCACCACGTGCGAGCCGAACTGCGACATCGCGCGGGCGACGCTCCACACTCGGAACTGATTGCCATCACTGGTGTGGGTCGCCAGCGGTTCAAGGCCCGTCGCGGTATAGCGGAAGGCCGTGAGCCCGGCCGTGCCGTAGGCCTGGCCGATGATCACCGCACCATCATCCGTGCTCGCCGTCGCCGTGCCACCCGTGGCGCCACCGGGCATCTCCGGCAGGATGCGAAGCCCCGTGGTTGCATTCCACACCGCGGCACCCGAACCATTGGCCCCCGTTCCCAGCAGAAACTGTCCGTTGCGGGAAAGACCAGAGGCGACCATGCCGGCCGTGCCGCCACCGGGCAGCGGCGGGAAGCGCGTGCCGCCGCTCTGCTCCCACAGAACCGCCGCGTTCGCGGCGCTTGCATTGCCCGCCACGATCAGCCCATCATCTGAAACGCCCACGCACGAGTTCAGCGGAACCGTGGTGGTATCGGGAATGATCGTGAACGTCGCCACCTGCGACCAGGCAGATCCTGAAAGCATCAAGATGGCTGCCACGCCTGATCGACACATCTGCTTCTTGATCGTTCTCACCTGGACATCCTCGCCTTTGCAGTTGAACCCCGCCCAAACCCCGTCATCACCACCGCATGCCCCCAACCTGCGTGCCGTCCGCACGCGGCAGCAATGCACGGATCAATGATACGAATGGCAGATCGCTCAAAGAGCTTCCTTCCACGTGGTATCGGACGTCGCACGCTCCTACGCTCGCAGGCCATGGAAGGAAACGACGAAGGATCTATCGCCAGCAAACTCCACGGTCCGCATATCTGGGGCCTTGCCGCCGTGGTCGGGGTCGGACTGGGGTGGCTGGTCGCCGGGTTGTTCCCCGGTGCCTTGGATGCCGCGGGCAAGCCGATCATTCCCCTCTGGGCCGTGATCCCCTTTGGCACGCTTCTGGCGGCCATTGCGCTGATGCCCTTCATCAGTGAGCGCATCTGGCACCGCCACTTCCCCGACTTTGCCTTCGGGCTTGGCGGCCTGGTGCTGGGCTGGGTGATGAAGGCATTTCCCCAGCCGATGGCCAACGGGCACGGAACGGTCGGTGGGCATGCGGTGCTGCATGCCTTCATCGAGTATTACTCGTTTGTCGCGCTCGTCTGCGGCTTGTATGTTGTCTCCGGGGGCGTGCTCATCAATCTCCGAGGACGCGCAACGCCGCTCATGAACGTGGCCCTGCTTGCCTTTGGCGCACTGTTTGCCAACCTGGTTGGTACCACGGGTGCTTCGATGCTTCTGCTGCGACCCTTCATGCGGGTGAATGAGGGTCGTCTGCGACCCATCCACATCGTCTTCTTCATCATGATCGTCAGCAACTGCGGCGGGCTGCTGACGCCCATCGGCGACCCGCCTCTGTATCTTGGCTATCTCAAGGGTGTGCCCTTCAGCTGGACACTCATGCACCTGTGGAATGAGTGGGCACTGGTGGTGGGGATGCTGCTGGCGCTCTTCTTCATCGTGGATTCAAGGATCCGTCCCACCGGCCAGCTGCGCGATGTCGAGCGATTTGGCGTGAGTGTCTCCGGCACACCTGGCCTCATCTGCCTGGCGCTGATGATCGTCGGCGTCTTCATCGATCCGTTGCTCAAGTCACGCCTGGGCATCGAGGGATATCCGATCGGTGCCACGTTCCAGCTGCTCGTGGCGGGTGCTTCCTATGCCCTGGCCGATCGCCGCACACTCGAAGCCAACCAGTTCTCCTTCTTCCCGGTCAAGGAAGTCTCACTTCTGTTTCTTGGCATCTTCCTGACGATGATTCCCGCACTCGGGTATCTCTCGGTCAACGGTCAGAAGCTCGGAGTCGATTCCCCTTCGGCCTTCTACTTCGTGACCGGGGCCCTGAGCGCGGTGCTGGACAACGCGCCGACGTATGTGAACTTTCTGCAGATTGCCCTGGGGCCCGTCGACATCAATGCCGCGTCCATCAATGCGTTGCTCACGCAGGAGGATTCGGGTCGCCACACGCTCGCCGCGATCTCATCGGGTGCCGTCTTCTTCGGTGCCATCACCTACATCGGCAACGGTCCCAACTTCATGGTGCGCACGATCGCCTCCAGCGCGGGCGTGAAGATGCCCGGCTTCTTCGGGTACATGGGATGGACGCTGCTCATCCTCCTGCCGATCCTCATCATCAACTGGGCGATCTTCATCCGCTGACGGATTGGCCTCTGGCCGACTGGCCCAGCAGTGAACGGCAGGTCGCCAGGAGCTTCTCGCGTTCGATCGGCTTGGTCGCGTAGTCGTTGCAGCCCGCGTCGATGCACTTGTCCCGGTCGCCGCTCATGGCGTGCGCCGTCAGGGCGATGATCGGTCCGGTGTACTCCTGCTCCCGCAGCTCACGCGTGGCACCATATCCGTCGAGTTCGGGCATCTGCATGTCCATCAGAATCAGGTCGAACGGACTTTCATTGCGCCACGCATCCATCGCCTTGTCGACCGCGATCCGGCCGTTGGAAGCAATGTCCACCGTCGCACCAGCCTTCTTGAGGTGGAAGCAGATGAGCCGCTGATTGTCAAGACCATCCTCGGCCAGCAGGATGCGAGTGCCATCCAGCTGGCGCTCCAGCGTGATCCCCATGGTCGATCGAACCAGCGCATCGGCCCGAACCTGCTCCTCGTTGACCAGATGAAGCGGCACGTGGGCCTCCGCGCCGCACGCAATGGTGACCTTGAACGTCGAGCCGCGCCCCGCCTCACTCGTGACCGAGATCTCGCCTCCGAGCAACTGGGCCAGATGGCGGGAGATCGTAAGGCCCAGGCCCGTGCCGCCGAACTTGCGGGTGGTCGAGGTATCTGCCTGAGAGAAGGGCTTGAAGAGCCGCGAGAGCTGCTCGGGCGACATGCCGATCCCCGAATCCATGATCGAGAGTTCAATGGCAGGTCCCGCTGCGGACTCAATCCGCGCCACCCGCACCGTCACCGCACCCTGCGAGGTGAACTTGAGCGCGTTGCCCACCAGGTTCATCAGGATCTGCCGCAGACGCGTCGGATCGGTGTTGATGGTCCGTGGTATCGGCGTATCAAACCGCAGCTGCAGCGAGATCTCCTTGGCATACGCGCGGGGCTGCATCAGATCGTGCACCTGCACGCAGATCTGCGCGGGATCGATCGTGCAGTGCTCCACTGTCATCTTGCCCGCCTCGATCTTCGAGAGGTCCAGAATGTCGTTGATGATCGCCAGCAGGTGGTCGCCATTGGCGCGGATCGTCTCGACATGCAGGCGACGCACATCCTCACTCAGGCCCTGGTCAAGCAGCAGGTCCGCGTACCCCAGAATCGCCGTCATCGGCGTGCGGATCTCATGGCTCATGTTCGCCAGGAAGTCACTCTTGGCACGGCTCGCCTCCTCCGCCGCCACCATCGCGCCGCGAAGTTCACACTCAGCCTGCTTCGCCGCCGTCAGATCATGCATCACCACCAGCGTCACCGGCCGCGCATGCAGGGTCACCTGTGTGAACGAGGCCGCCACCGGAATCGTGCGCCCCGTCGTCGAACACAGCTGCAGTTCAGCTCGCGCCGGGCCCGTCCTGCTTGCCAGTGTCAGCGACTCCAGGACCGACCGCGTCGCGGAACCATCGGCCTGCAACTGCGGACACAGCGACTCAAGCGAACGACCCAGCAATTCCGCCTTGGAGGCGGCGCCAACCAGCGACATCGCCGCGGCGTTGCAATCAAAGATCCCCCGCTCATCCACCAGCAGATGCACCCCCGTCGTGTGCTCGAAGACCACCCGGAACCGCTCCTGCATCGCCGCCTGCTCTGTGACGTCGTTGAGGAGCCAGACTTCCGATTCTTCCGACGCATACCCGGTGAACTCCACCAGTCGAGTACTCCCGTCGGCACACCGCACTGGCACCACATCCGGCACGGGGAACCCCGCGGCACGCTGTTGCGCATGCAGCGCCCTCACCTCCGCCGTCCGCTCCGGAAACACCTTCGCAAACCACTCATCGAGGTTCGCAAACTGCTGCTGCTCATAGCCAAGCAGCGATGAAGCCGCCTTGTTCAGCGTCATCGATTCAAGCGAGATGTACACCGCCGCGGCGGGCAGATTGTCCACCATGTCCCGCAGCCGACGATTGCGCAGTTCAATCAGCTCTTCCTCTCGCAACGCGCTCTTGCGACCCCGGTACACCACCATCGCAACGCCCGCACTGATCAGGATGCCCGGGATCAACCCGATCGCCGCGGCGTTCTGCACCGAGCGAATTCGACCCAGGTACGTGTCCGCCGTCATGTCGACACCGACCGCTGCGATCACTGCGCCTGTCTGGTCCGTGATCGGCGCATACGCCGTCATGAACGTGCCCCAGTCGTCCGTATAGGGCTCCTCTTCACAGCCCGCGATACCCGTGGCCAGCACGCGACGCAACGTATCTGTTGCATCGTCGTAGGCATCTCCCAGGTTGGCATGATCATCCACCCCATCGCCATCCGCGTCACCCACCGGCGCAGAATCGAGCACGAAGCGGACCGTCTGCCCATCCGGATCCATCACCGCCGTATAGGTGTACTTCACCCCGGGGATGCTGTTGCGGATCGCAGCCAGCGGAGCAACGCACCGCATGTAGTCCGGGCCCAGATTCTGGGCCGGCGAGGTCAGGGTTCGGTGCAGCTCCGCATCGACGGTCGCCGCGGTGCCCATCGCTGCCTTCTGCAGGTTCTCCCGAAGCTCATCGCGAAGCTGCTTGGTCGTGGCCGAGAGCAGCATCCACAGCCCCGCGGCGATCGCCATCAGGAGCGCCACGCCGGCAAAGAGGGCCTCACGTACCGGATGGGTCCGATGCCGCGTGCCTGTCGGTGATGGGTTGGGGGTCGGCGTCACGCGCGGTTCTTGAAACAAAAGGAACCTGGCAGATTGGGAGATTCCGGCAAACTGGGGGGCACCTTGGGATCGGTTGCCCCGGTAGCCAGCTTTACCCATATTGACTCCCCTGATTATGAAATATTTGCCAGCCCCGGCCCCGCCGCGGCCTCGCCAAACGATGTTTGCTTCAATCGGAGGGCACTCAGTGCCGAAAATCAGAAGCAGAGGCACACGATGTGCTTCCGATAACGCGGCCCCCGTGGTATAGTGATGGTGAGGTCTACCGCCGTATGAGTGAAGCACTGACACCAGTCGAAACAACCCGTGGCTTCTCACCCCCCACGGTGACGCAGTTCAGCGTCTTCCTGACCAACAAGGTGGGAAAGCTCTTTGACCTGGTGGAGGCCTTTGATGGGTCCGCCTGTCACATCTGCGCCATTTCAGTGCACGAGGCCAGCGACCATGCGGTGGTGCGGCTCGTCACCAACAACGCCAAGGCGGCAGTCGAACTCCTGCGCCGGGAAAATCTTCCCTTCAGCGAACGCGATGTGCTCGTGGTCGAGCTCTGCGGCTCCCACACCCTCTCGAGCATGTGCCTCTGCCTGCTCTCCGCCGAACTCTCCATCCACTTCGCCTATCCGCTGATGCTCCGCAGCTGCGGAACGCCCACCATCGCGCTCGCCGTCGATGACCTCACGTTGGGTGGCCAGATCCTCCGCCGCAAGGAGTTCAGGCTTCTGGGCGAAGCCGATCTGCACGGTCGCCACGCCGACTCCTGAGCCACCCGGGAGTGCGTGCCACGTCAACTGCCTCCACGCGACACACTGATTCGAGTCCAACCCACTTCGCGATAAAACACAAAGGACCGCTTCCATGGGAAGCGGTCCTTTGCTTTGGTCATCACTTCAAGTACCCAGGATCAGCTGAATCGCCCAGAGCACATCAGAGTGCGTGGGTGGTTCGCACGGGGCCTGGAGACTCCCTCAGCGAGGTCTCTCAGGGGCACGTGCCATCGGCGCAAGTCGTGCCATTGCCACGGTACCGGCCCTGGGCCGAGGCGCACGCGGCTTCAGGAACGACGATGCAGGTCACGGTGCCCGCGGGGTCGCGAACGCAGCACGCGCCAACGGCCGGAGGCGTGCAGGTGTCGGTACCGCAGGTGGAGTTGGGGCCGCGGAAGATGCCCTGACGGGTGCGGCACTGATCAGCAGTGACGACCACGCATTCAACGGCGCCAGTCGAGCTGCGGACGCAGCAGGCGCCCGAGGGGGGAGGCGTGATCACGCAGGTGTCAGCGCCACAGGCAGAGTTGTTGCCACGGAAGATGCCCTGACGCTCGCCGCACTGAGCAGCCGTCAGAACCACGCACTCGGTCGTGCCGGTCGAGGTGCGAACGCAGCAGGCGCCCGTGGGGGCAGGGGGAGGCGTGCAGGTACCCGCAGCGCACGCGCTGTTGGGACCACGGAACGCACCCTGACGCTCAAGGCACTGGGCCGCGGTCAGCACCACGCACTCAACGGCGCCCGAGGCGCTTCGAATGCAGCACGCGCCGGTCGGAGCCGGAGGAGGCGTGCAGGTGCCAGTCGCGCACGCCGTGTTGGCGCCGCGGAACTGACCCTGACGGGCTCGGCACTGATCAGCCGTGAGCACCACGCACTCGATCGCACCGGTCGAGCTGCGGATGCAGCACGCGCCAGTCGGAGCAGGGGGAGGCGTGCAGGTCGCCTCGGTGCAGGCCGTGCCCGAACCGCGGAAGACGCCGCCGCGGCTGCGGCAGACATCCGCGCTGACCACGACGCACGCGATGCCCGCATTCGTACGGACGCAGCAGGCACCAGTGGGGGGCGGAGGCAGGCAGATCGGTCCGGTGCAGCGTGAGCCATTGCCGCGGTACTGGCCCGAGCGGGCCGTACAGTCGGCTTCAGTCGCCTGAACGCAGACAATCGCGCCAGAGGCATTGCGGACGCAGCAGGCACCAGTGGGGGCCGGAGGCGTGCAGGTCGCATCGGTGCAGGCAACGCCCACACCACGGAAGACGCCCATGCGAAGACGGCACTGCGCCGCCGAGAGTTGCACGCACGAAACGCTGCCTGTGTTGCTGCGAACACAGCACGCGCCAACGTCCTGAGCCATCGCCTGGCTCGGCGTGAACATGGTCGCCGCCGCGGCGGCGACGCCCATACACAACGCCTTCACGAACGAGAACTTCTTCATTTCCGTTGCTCCTCTTTCTGAAGCCCCACACAGTACCGAGCATGAGGGCCTGCTTTGGTGACGCCACCCCGGCCAGAACGGCCGGTACAGACCCACTATGGTGCGCAAAGTGAACGCGCATTGCAAGCCCATATTGCCATCCAAGGGGAAATCCGGGATGACAATTTGCGGACCCTCCCAGAAATTCCCTTGAAGTGCCGTTCAAAATGCGAACAAATCGGCGTGGCACACCGATCACGCGGCGTTTCCCGGTCCGGCTCCCGGACCCCTCCCCGACGCCCGATAGTCTGGTAATCACATTTCGAGGCGTACGCTGAGGTCGGCGTTCGTGACCACCGCGGCACATCCTCCGCCCTCATCCACCCTCCCCTGGAACTCGCCCACACCATGGAACTGTACATCGATACCGCCAACATCGACGAGATCAAACAAGCCCACGATCTGGGCGTGCTCGACGGTGTCACCACCAACCCCTCGCTCATCGCCAAGGAAGGTGTCAAGTACACCACGCGGCTCGAGGAAATCTGCAAGGTCGTCTCCGGCCCCGTCTCCGCCGAAGTCATCGCCACCGACTACGCCGGCATGATGAAGGAAGGCCTCGATCACTCCAAGATCGCCCCGCAGATCGTCGTCAAGCTCCCCTCGACTCTCGACGGCCTCAAAGCCTGCCGCGCCTTCTCCGATCAGGGCATCAAGACCAACCTCACCCTCTGCTTCCAGGCCCTTCAGGCCCTCATGGTCGCCAAGGCCGGTGCATTCCTCGTCAGCCCCTTCATCGGTCGCCTTGACGACGTGGGCGAAGACGGCATGGCCCTCATCCGCGACATCCGCCAGATCTACGACAACTACGGCCTGCGCACCAAAGTGCTCGCCGCGTCCGTGCGCCACACCAACCACCTGCTCCACTGCGCCCTGGCTGGTGCCGATGTCGCCACCTGCCCTCTCTCCGTCATCAAGCAGTGCATGAGCCACCCCCTCACCGACATCGGTCTCAAGAAGTTCCTCGAAGACTACAAGAAGGCCTTCGGCGGCTGAGCCCGGAAAGCCCGAGCGGGTGCCGGAGTGCTTCACCCCGCGCACCATTCAACGCAAGCAGCATTCAGCAGAGCAGCTTTCACGCACCATGTGCGATCAGTTGCTCTGCTGCATTTTTGCATGTCGGTACTTCGGAACTTCCCCGCCCCTTACATCCGTTCCCGCACAATCCGCTCGAACAACGCCAGCGGTGCTCGCTTTCCAGTCCACAGGTCAAACTGCATCGCGGCCTGGGCAACGAACATGCCTACACCATCGAGATGACGCAGGCCCAGACGCTCGGCTTCGCGCAGCAGCGGCGTTCTGATGGGGTTGTAGACCGTGTCCATCACCACCAGGTTCGGCGAGTGAACCTTCATCTGCTCCAGCGGTGCCGCGATGCCTTGCGGATCAGGTCCGCCATTCATGCCCACGGAGGTGCATTGCACCAGCGCATCGGCGGGTTCGGTCAGCAGTGCTTCGAGTGGCCGTGCCGCCACCGCGGCATCGCGAATGCGTGACCTCAGACTCGCCGCGAGAATCTCGGCCTTCTCAAGCGTTCGGTTGTACACCGTGACGCGTGCGCCTGCATAGATGCAGCCAGCCACCGCAGCTCTCGCGACGCCTCCTGCACCAACGACTGCAACGTGCTTGCCTTCAAGCGATTCAATGACGCCGCACAGGCAGGCCACCAGCGCCGGCGCATCGGTGTTCGTCACCTTGATGCGCGGCGCACACCCTTCGGGTCGTTCAATCACCAGCGTGTTCGCCGCACCCACCGTCTCGGCCACATGCTCCACATCCCACCCCTGCGCACGAGCCAGACGCAGCGCATTCTCCTTGTGCGGCAGCGTGATCGAGCACCCCCTGAACGTCAGGTGCGGATGGTCGATCAGCTCCAGCATCGTCCCCTTGAAGGAGGCATACGAGGCTTCGCCATCCTCGCCCGCCGCGATGGGCATCTGCACATACACGCCATCGTGCCCGACCGCATCGAATCCGGCATTGTGCACGATCGGCGAAGCACTGTGCGTCACCGGCCAGCCGACAACGCCATACACCGAGGTGGAAGGCTTGATCTGACGGAAGCGGTAGGTGTTGAGCAGTTCGCTCAGCGTTGGCTGGCCCGGTGCAGTCGCACTCGACTGCCGCAACGCGGCGAACGTGAGAAA
>JBILUL010000112.1:0-15694 GCA_044371005.1 Phycisphaerales bacterium
GCTCTGCACATCCTGACCATCCACACCGCCGTCGATGTTGAAATCGGCGACGCATGCTTCGCCGAAGTCCATGACGAACCGGACCGAAGCCGTGACATGCTGCGGACCAGCCACGAGGTTGGCGTGGTACCGAAGGCGGTAGTCTCCAGGCTCAAGCACGCCCGAGGTCAGGAGATCACCCACGACCACAGCCCGCTGCTGATCCATGACCGGCGGATCATTCCCTCCATTGGGTTCAAGCGTGATGCGCACATCCTGCACGGAATCGCCCGGGGAACCGGTGCCGATGAAGATCGTGCGAAAGGCCGTCGGCTGATCAACGATGAACCGCACATTGCTGCGTACTTCCGTCATCGTTCCAACACCCGCGGCACCACCTTCCGCGGGGCCCGTGGCCGCCATCGTCGCGACGACATCAAAAGCATTCTCGAAGTGACACGAAATGAACAGCACGCCACCTTCATCCGCGGGCGTTGGCGCCTGACCCTGAGGGAGATTCACCCCATGCACCAGCGTACTTGAAAATGGTGTCGTGGAACTGGTTCCCACCGTGCCATTGAAGGCATCGGTGACGGTCTGGAGCGAAATCTCGCCGCGGGCACTCTCAATGGTCACCTGCGCCCCCGCGAGGGACACGAATGTCCCGGCGCAGCACGCCGCGGCGAACGCCCCGGGCCCCCGACCTGCCAGATTCCAGTACCTTCCCATCGCGGCCATGTCCTTGCTCCAGTGTTCAACTCACCCACCACCCCATACCCCATTATCGCTCCACAGGTGCGGTTCAACAAGCCGATTCGACACCGATGCGGCTGCGATTGCGGGGTTGTTCAGCGGCGGAAGGATTCTGTACGGATGATCCGGACCAATCCCGGCATGGCACATGAGCCACCAGAGTCCGATACGATCTTCGCCCATGGCCACGGAGTCCGACACCATCCTGCTCGCCGGCCGCGTGCTTCCCGCACGCGTGCGTGAGCGCCTCGACGAAATCGACAAGGAGGAACGGTCCCTGGCCGCAAAGCTCGAGGACCCCTCGGTCATCGCTGATCATCGCGCTTCGCGCGAAGTGGCCATGCAGCGTGCCGCGGTCCGTTCCGCGGCGGAAGGTTACCGCGAACTCACCAGCCTCGAACGTGAAATCACGTCGCTTCGCCTTGCAATCAGCAACCCAGCCGACCGCGACTTTGCCGAACTGGCTCAACTCGAACTGCCGCAACTTGAGGCCAAGGCCAGCACTCTGCTTGACCGTGTGCTTGCGGAACTGGTGCAGAGCGAAGATCGGCAGATCGGCTCGGTGATGATGGAGCTTCGCATGGGCACCGGCGGCGATGAAGCCGCGCTGTGGTGCCGCGATCTGATGGAGATGTACTGCAAGTACGCCGTGCGTCAGAAGTGGGACTGCGAGATTCTCGACATCGCCTACGAATCAGATGCAGGAGGCGTTCGCAACTGCGTCCTCAACATCAAGGGCGATGGCGTCTGGACGCACCTTGCCTTCGAAGCAGGCGTTCACAGCGTCAAGCGCGTCCCTGCCACCGAAGCACAGGGCCGCATCCATACGAGCACCGCATCGGTGGCGGTGCTGCCCGAACCCGAGCAGGTGAACATCAAGATCGACTGGGCCAACGATGTCGAAGAGAACGTGACCACCAGTCAGGGGCCCGGCGGCCAGAACGTCAACAAGGTCGCCACCGCCGTGCAGCTTCACCACAAGCCAAGCGGCATCATGATCCGCATGCAGGAGAGCAAGAGCCAGCAGCAGAACCGCGCCATGGCCAAGCGGCTTTTGCTCACCAAGCTCTTTGATATTGAGCAGCGCAAGAAGCACAACGAGCGTGCCGCGGCACGCAAGAGCCAGATCGGCACCGGCGACCGAAGCGAGAAGATCCGCACCTACCGCTGGAAGGAAGGCATCATCGCCGATGAGCGTCTCCCCGGCGAGTACCAGCTCCGAGACATCATGGCCGGTGACCTCAGTGAACTCATGACCGACCTGATCGACCACGAAACACGCCGCCGCCTCGCCGACCTCTGATGCACCCGGCGCAGCGCGCAGACACGACCCAAGCAGCACGGAGGGAGCAACGACCATGTGGTACTACGCCATTCAAGACACCCAGCACGGGCCCATCGATGCCGCGGCGATGCAGCAGTTGATTGCCGATGGAACCGTCATCGCGTCAACCCTCGTCTGGCGCGAAGGTCTGTCCGCCTGGGTCGGGGCCGGGTCGGTGCTCGAACTTGCCAACCAGATTCAAGCCGCGTCACAAGCCGCGGCAGCGGCCAACGCCGCGGCGAATCCTTCATCGCCATCGGCTGTGCCCGCAGATGATCGTCCCGTGGCTCCGCCAACGCAGGCCGGGCCGGTGCGCCGCATCAGCGAACCTGACGTTGGCAGTCAGTTCTACGCTGGATTTCTCCGCCGCGTGGTGGCGTTCTTCATCGATGCCTTCCTCTCCTCGGCACTCGCCGGGCTGGCGGCGGGAGTCGTCGTGCTGCTGGCGGGCGCCCTCACGGCCATCTTTGCTCCGCTTGGCGTTGTACTGGCGATCGTCGGTCTTTACGTGGTGCTGCCGCTCTGCTCTGCAGCGTACTACATCCTTCAGGAATGCAGCCAGGCGCAGGCAACCATTGGCAAACGTGCGCTGGGCATGAAGATCCTCACTCGCGACGGCACCCCCATCACCTTCGGCCTGGCGCTGGGTCGCTATCTCGTGAAAGTGCTGCTGACCATTTCGCTGACCGCCTGCATCGGCTTCCTGCTCATGTTCTTCACCAAACGCCGCCAGACACTGCACGATCTGGTCGTTGACACGGTGGTGATCAAGACCCTCTGATGGCCCCGCCCCATGACCACCACCGTTCCCAATAGTTGTGATATCGCTGTGATCGGAGCAGGCGCAGCCGGACTCATGGCCGGCATCTTCGCGGCACGTACCAAGCCCGGTCAACGCGTCGTCGTCGTCGATGGTGCGCGCACCATCGGTGCCAAGATCCTCGTCGCCGGCGGCGGACGTTGCAACGTCACGCACGAACGAGTCGATGAACTGCAGTACGCGGGAACCTCACGCCCGGCAATTCGCAATGTCCTGCGCCGCTTCGATGTGCCGCAGACCATCGAGTTCTTCGCGTCCCTTGGCGTCCAGCTCAAGCGAGAGGAGACCGGCAAACTCTTTCCCGTGACCGATGAAGCAAGGACCGTGCTCGATGCACTCACCGGAGCGCTGCGCGATGCCGGTGCCGTGCTGGTGCACCCGTGGCGTGTGAGCGCGATCACGGCCAACGCGGGTGGCGGCTTCACCATCACGCGTGATCATGAGCGGGATCAATCCGGTCCTGCCGGGGCGAGTTTCACTGCCCGCCGCGTGATTCTTGCGACAGGTGGCATGGCCCTGCCCCGTACCGGCTCTGATGGTGTGGGCTATGCGATTGCCAAGTCGCTGGGGCATGAAACGACGCCGCGGATCTTCCCGGCGTTGGTGCCGCTGCTGCTGGAGAAGGGTCACTGGCTGACGGAACTCTCCGGGCTCACGCTGCCTGCGACGATGGAGGTGCGCTTCTCCAGCGGCAAGCGCGTGCAGCAGTTCACGAACTCGACGCTGCTGACACACTTCGGGCTCTCCGGCCCCGCGGTGCTCGACATCAGTCGCTATCTGGGCCACGCCCGCGCGAGCGATTCTGGGGCTGGGCTGTTCATCAATTGGATGCCGGGAATGGATCGCGAGAAGCTCGACGCCGCGGTGCTCAAGGCCGGGAACATCTCGATCGCCCGCGCATTGACTCAGCTGGGTTTGCCCGAGCGATTCGCGCGTGCGTTGTGTGAATCTCGCGCGGTCGAGCCTGGGGCACTCTGCTCGCAGCTGCACCGCACGCCGCGGCTTGCGCTGGTGGACAGCGTCATCTCGATGCATGTGCCCATCGTGGGCGACCGGGGCTTCACGTTTGCGGAGGTCACTGCCGGCGGCGTGCCGCTGAGTGAAGTGCATCTGGCGACGATGGAAAGCCGCGTGTGCCCGGGGCTGCATCTGTGCGGCGAAGTGCTGGATGTCGATGGCCGCGTGGGCGGTTTCAACTTCCAATGGGCATGGGCGAGCGGGTGGGTGGCGGGGACCAGCGCGGCGAACTGACCGGATCAAACCTCGTATGCGCAGATGACTGGCACGGATGAATGGCACGTAGCAGCCCGGCTTGGCGGGCTGCTGCGTGCTTCACACCCGACGCGTGAAACCTCAATCGCGCTGGGTCCGGGAGGGGGGTGGGGGAAGAGAACATCACCACACGGTGGGTAGGAAGCACGCAGCAGCCCTCAGAGCAGGGCTGCTACGTGCCAGATTCAGAGCGAGAATTCTCAGGTGCCGGGCCGGTCCACCGCGGCACCACGCAGCGACTGAGCGATGGCAATCTCGTGCAGGCGCACACTCAGTCGATCGAGCGCGTCCTTGGCCTTGGCCATGGCGTTGGCATCGACGCTCTTCCAGTCGGCCCTGGCGCGCTTCACGAAGTCGCTCAGCTGGGCGATCGCCGCTTCGAGCTGCGTGCGATACTCCGGCTCAAGCGCATCACCGACGCGTTTGAGCCCATCATTGATCCACTTGATGTCCAGCGAGCAGTTGGCGATCAGATCCACCACACGGTGACGGGCCATGTCTTCGCGGGCGTGCACATAGCTCTCGCGTTCGATCCGCTCCACTTCGTCGGTAGTCAGACCGTGATTGGGAACAACCTGCAGCGTGGCACGCTTGCCGCTGCGACGCTCCGCCGCGGCGATGCTCAGCACGCCATTGGCATCCACCAGAAACTGCACTTCAATCTGCGGCACACCCGCGGGCATCGGCGGCACTCCTGAGAGCACCAACTGCGCGAGCTTGCGACAGTCCGCCGCCATCTCGCGTTCGCCCTGATACACCGTCAATCGAATCGCCGTCTGTCCATCGACGCTCGTCGAGAACATCTCTGTGGCCTTCGCGGGCACCATCGTGTTGCGAGCGATGAGCTTGGCCACCGCGCCCCCCACCGTCTCGATGCCCAGCGAGAGGGGAATCACATCCAGCAGCAGCGTGCCCTTGCTTGCGCCCGAGAGGACCGAGGCCTGAACCGCAGCACCCATCGCCACCACCTGATCAGGATTGAGCGCGGTGTACGGCGTCAGCCCGAAGAACTCGCCCACACGCTGACGTACTCGCGGCGTGCGTGTTGCGCCGCCCACGAGAATCACCGCATCAACGCCTCGGCCCTGTGCCGCGGGGGCTTCCTGGTTCTTGAATGCATCCCGCAGCGCGGCTTCACAGCTTGCCAGTGTGCGACCGATCAGGGGATCAATGAGGCCATCGAGCGTCTGCCTGCTGATCTCAAGCTTGAAGGCCTTCCCGCTCAGTTCGAGTTCCACGACGGCCCGCTCCGCCTCACTGAGCGCAATCTTCGCAGCTTCGCACCGCTGGAGCAGTTCGCGTCGCAGCGAAGGGTCCAGTTGCTCGCGTGAAGGAAGCGAGTGTCCCGCTTCGATGGCCTTTGCAACCACATGATCCACCAGCAGGTGATCGATGTCATCACCACCAAGATGCGTATCGCCGCTGGTGGCGAGCACCTGGAAGAAGAACGGCTCATCGGCCGAATCACCGGGCGTGAGCCGAAGAATTGAAACATCGAATGTGCCGCCGCCCAGGTCGTAGACCGCCACGGTCGAGACCTGCGCGTTGCGTTCCGCCGAGCGTTCGAGGCCGATGCCGTACGCCAGCGCCGCGGCGGTGGGCTCTGGCACAATTCGAATCACATCAAGACCCGCAAGCCGCCCCGCGGTGCGGGTGGCCTGCCGCTGAGCATCATCGAAGTACGCGGGAACCGTTACGACCGCACGCGAGACCGGATGCCCCAGACTCGCTTCGGCGATGCGCTTGAGCTCCACCAGGATGTGCGCCGAGACCTCTTCAGGCGAAAGCAGCAGTGGTTCATGCGGCGAGCCATCGGCTCGGAGCCGAGGAACGGCGATTCGCGCCGTTCCTCGTTCTCCTGCACGAACGGCGTATGAGAGATACCCGAGATCCGCCGCGGCGTCTTGCAGTGATCTTCCCATCAACCGCTTCACGCTGTTGATGGTACTGCCCGGATGGAGCACCGCCGAATCCCGGGCGGCTTTCCCCACCACCCGCGGCATCGACGGATCCGATGGATAACGAACGACGCTGGGCACCATCGCCGTGCCATCGGAATCGGTCAGCACCCTCGCACCGCGCGCATCGGCAATGGCCACAAGACTGTTCGTCGTGCCCAGATCAATGCCGATGACAACGTCGGTGGGATTCATCGCCATGCAACCGGGGCTCAGCAGCCGCCCGCCTCCCAGCGCTGGAAGAAGTACTCGATATCGCCACCATCAACGCCGCCGTCACGGTTGACATCCGCGGCAGCGTTGCCCGCTTCCCATTCACTGAAGAATGCTTCGATGTCACCACCGTCGACGCCGCCGTCCTGATTGAAATCCGCGGGGCAGGGAGTCGGGGATGGCGAGGGAATGATCATGAGCGCGCGGACCTCGGTGATGCCGCCCGCACTCTCAAAGACGACCGAGGATTCCGCCGCGGAGAAGATATTGTCTCCATTGGCATCGTGCAGTCGGACGATGCGCTTGCCCGAGTTGTCGGTCATCAGCACATCGCCATCGGGCAGCGACACGATGTCGATGGCGGAGAAGCCGGTGGCATTGTTCACGTGAGCGAGGACTGCCTCGCCAGCATCGTTGGCATCGCCGTCGCCGTTCACATCCGTCAGACGCACGAGCTGGTCGATGCCGCCGGTGGCGATCTGCAGGGTGTAGAGCGAACCAGGCCGCGCCGCATCGCGCTCGAGCGCGAAGCCCGCACTGGGCGTTACGCCCGAAGTGGCACTGTTCCACCACACCTTGAACTCGCCCGCATCATCGCCCCGCCCATTGGTGTTCACATCGGAGAAGGTGTACACGCCGTTGAGCGATCCGCTGTTGCGGAGGAATCCGTCGCCGGCCTCGGTGATGAGGGCTTCCTGGGGCGAGAACGGGCCGTTGGGCGTGGCACCGAAGGCGCCGGTGGTGCAGAAGGGCAGAATCTCACCTGCACTGTTGTACCGCCCGTCAGCGTCGACATCGAGGAGTTCGTAAATGGCATCAGCGCCGAAGCCGTTGCCCGCATTCACTACGAAGGCACGGCCTTCCGAATCAAAGAACGCACCGGTGGGGAAGGCGATGTTGATTGACGAAGCATTCGGCGCGGCCTCGGCCACCCAGCTCTCACCGGCATCCATCGCATCACCATCGCCGTTCAGGTCGATGAATGCAAAGACGTTGGAGAAGACCTGATCGCCGCCGAGCACGAACCCGTCGCTCGATCGCATCGCAAAGGTGTTGATGTTCTCGATGCCCTGCGTGCCGGCCTCGTTGGTTCCGTCGAACCACATGAAGACTTCAGCGGGGTACTGGTACACGCCGTCGCCATTGACATCGGTCAGACGCCAGAGGCGATTCGCATCGCGGTCAGCAAAGAGAAGTGAGTCCTGAGCCGCGGCAGTGCCGGCAAGGCACGCCATCCCAAGGGCAGTCGCAACGGATGCACGCACAAAGAAAACTCGGTTCATCACTCATGCTCCTTCGTTTGCACCGACCCCGACCGGGACCAGTACACCACACCAGTTCCGCTCTGCAACCGGCAGCAGTACCGGCCGCATCGCGACACTCTCTTGTTCGCGCCACCGAACCAGACGTTTCTCAGGCTCTTCGCACCTCCACCTTGCCACCGGCCATGTCCTTGATCGAATAGCCCATCGCCGCGAGCTGGTCGCGGATCTGATCCGAAGCCTTGAAGTCCTTGGCCGCTCGTGCATCACGCCGCTTCCGCAGCAGTTCTTCCACCGAGGGGTCCGGGTTGAGCCCGGGCGCAAAGACACCGATGTCGTTCGAGACCGCCGCGGGCCGCTCGAGGCTGAGCACCCCGAGCACGAAATCGAGCTGGCCCATGAAGGCCGCATCCGCTGCGGAAGGCTCGGCGACATTCCCCGTCCACGAGTTGACCGCCGCGATCGCCGCGGCGATGTTCAGATCTTCATTCATCGCCCCGGCGAAGGCCGTGCTGCACAGGGCCCGCGCCGCCGCTGCTGCTGCGGAATCCGCCCCCGTCCCCGCGGCGATCCGCCGCCAGCGCTCCACCATCCGCTGCGTATCGGCCAACCCCTGGAAGGTGAAGTTCGCGTTGCTCCGGTAGTGCGTGCGAATCAGCTCAAGGCGCAGGGCCGCGGGTTCGATGCCTTTGGCGAAAAGGTCGCGGGCCGTGAAGAAGTTGCCCTTGCTCTTGCTCATCTTCGTGCCTTCCACCAGCAGGAAGCGCAGGTGGAACCAGGTGCGCGCGAAGGTCCCAGCGTGCGTGGTCTTGCCAAAGGCGCAGCAGGACTGAGCGATCTCGCACTCATGGTGCGGGAAGATGTTGTCCTCACCGCCGCTGTGAAGATCGATGATTGCGCCCGGTCCATCACGGTGGGCCAGCAGATGCTCGAACTGCTGCTCGCCCAGAAGCCGCGTGGCTGACATCACGGTGCACTCGATGTGCCAGCCGGGATATCCGGGTCCCCAGGGGCTGTCCCACTTCATGATGTGGCTGGGATCTTCCTTCCAGAGCAGGAAGTCGGCAGGGTGTTCCTTCGAAGACTGGTTGGCGACATTCACGCGTCCACCTTCGCCCTCACGCAGCGCATCAAGCGTGTTGCCCGAGAGTCGCCCGTAGGGTTCAAAGCTCTTGACACGGAAGTACACGACGCGCGAGCCCGGCGCACCCACCACGTACGCATTGCCGCGTTGAATCAGACTCTCGACGACGCGGATCATCCCCTGCACATGCGCGGTGGCCCGTGGCATGAGGCTCGGATCAGTCTTCTGCTCAGTGGCGATGCGCAGCCCGAGCTTCTCGGCATCCTCGATGAATCGCCCCGCGTAGAAGGCCGCGATGGCGTACGGATCGCGAGGATCAACCTCAACGCCCGCAGGAAGCTTGCCTGCCTTCTTGGCTTCAGCGATGCGGCGACCCGCCACAGCCATGCGGTCTTCGCCCGACTCGCCGCCCTCGGCATCATCGGTCATGTGACCCACATCCGTGATGTTCATCACGTGCACGACTTTGCGTGCGCTGCCCGCTGCAGAACCGGCGATCTCACACAAGGGGCACTCGATCCAGCGTCGCAGCAGATCTGCCGCCAGAAAGGCCCGCAGATTCCCGATGTGCACATCGTCGTACACGGTGGGGCCGCAGCTGTAGAAGGTGATCCGCGAGGGATCGGCCGGGGTGAAATCCTCGAGGGAACGCGTGATGGTGTTGTAAAGCCGCAGTGGCATGCGGCCAAGGGTAGTACGAATGAAGGGGCCAGCCCCGAGAACAGGGGACCAAAGACCAAATGGCCTGTAGGTGTAAACCGCGGCCCCACAGCCGGACTGCTCCAGCAGTCTGAAAGAGCCCCGGTCGCACCGCCAGTGAATGGCAGGCCCGCCCGGGCTGGCGACGATCAACGCGTCGGTGAGGGCCCCGTCACTTCACGATGTCTTCGTGCTTCTTGACATCGGCATCGATCAGCCAGCGTTCCAGGTTGTTGCCGGTGATGTCAAGCGTCGCGATCACCTTGCCGGACTTGTCCTTGATCTCCAGGACGCCTCCGGTCAGGTCGATGTCATTGGACCAGAAATCGGCGATCTTGGTTGCTTCATCGCCCGCCGCGGTTTCGATGGCATCCATCCGCCGTTCCGTTCTGGCCAGTTCCCGAAGCAGTCGCTGTTGATACTGCGACAGCTTGAGCAGTTCGGCCCCGGCGATGCGTCCCTTGGCGTTGTGTGTTTCGCCCGTGGGCTGCCAGTTGCCGCTGTCGACCTTGATCTGCACGGCCTTCACCGCCGCGGTGAGCTGAGGGTCCTTGAGGTGTTCCAGCACTGAATCAGCATTCGTCCAGTTGACCGAGGCATGATCCGTGACCACTTCCGGTGCCGCGGCACCCTGTTCCTGTGCATACCGCAGCACTTCCTCACGCCGACGCGCTTCGAGCATCGTCGCGGTCTGCGCATCGGTCAGGGGCACGTAGTACCCCTCTGAGGGATCAACGCCCCAGTGGTCCGCATCATCCTTGCGGCTGATGCTGCGTCCGCTGGGCAGGAAGTACCCCTGCTCGGTGATCTTGAGCTCGCTGCCGTTGCCGCTGGGAAGCTCGAGCACGCTCTGCACGCTTCCCTTGCCGAACGAACGCGTGCCGACGACGATGGCCCGGTTGTTCTCCACGAGCGCACCGCTGAGCACCTCGCTTGCCGAGGCGCTCGAACCATTCACGAGCACGGCCAGCGGGAAGTCAGGGAACGTCCCGTCTCGCTTGGCACTGGTGATCTTCTCCGGATATGCCCGTCCGCGCGTCGAGACGATCACGCCCGATTCGAGGAAGAGGTCCGCAATCTCCTCGGCTTCGTTGAGGAGTCCCCCGGGATTGAACCGCAGATCGAGCACGAGACCCTTGAGCTTGCCTTCGCCTGCACCCAGAGATGCCAGGGCCGCCCGGATCTCCGCCGAGCACTTGGGGGTGAACTGCGTCAGACGGATGTACCCGATGCTGCGGGACGGATCAATCAGGAACTCCCACTGCGCCGAATCGCCTGCGCTGCGGTGGAACCCCTTGACGCTGCGCGTCTTGATGCGATCACGCACCACGGTGATCTCGAGCTTCTGCCCCTTGCGTTCGATGGCGAGCTTCACCGGCGTGCCCGGCTCACCCATCAGCAGGTCAACGCAGTCATTGACCGTCTTGTTCTCGGTGCTCACATCCCCCACCGCCGTCACCTTGTCATCGGCCATCAGACCCGCACGGAAAGCCGGACTGTCTTCCAGCGGCGACACGATCGTGAGCCACCCATCCTGCACATTCACCTGAGCGCCGATGCCGACGTATTCACCCGTCAGATCCTTGTTGAACTCCTGCTTCTCCGCCGGCGGCACATACACCGTGTAGGGATCATTCAGCGCATCGACCATGCCCTGGATCGCCCCCTCACGCAGCCGCTTTTCATCGGGAACATCAACGAAGCGCGACGAGATGATGTGCTTGACCTCGATGAGTTCGTCGAAGAACTTGTAGTCATCGCCCGTCCAGCCATTCATCCGCTGGCTCGCGGCGAGCGTTGCCGCAAGCCCGGTGATGCCCATCAACGAAAAGAGAATGTTCTGGCGACGTGTGGACATGTGGTACTCGTACTGCTGGACCCCGCGCTCGGGGGCCCACGTGAGGAAAGGAACGAACTCGCTCGCGATGCTCAGTCAGAGATGCTCCATCGAACCAATCTCCGCCGCGTCTGTTGCGTATTCGACCCTGATGCCGGTTCGGATCCTTCAACGCCCCCCGCATCGAGGAGCCATGAGCGTGGAGCATAGGTGCCGCTCGGCCCCAATCGGCCCCGTCACCTCCATGCCTCCACAGCACGCCAATCCACCCTAAAAGCGAAACAGCGGCCCCTCTCTCCAGTGGGCCGCCGTCTCTTGTGTCGATACGGCCCCGGTCTCTCCACCGGGGCTGCACCTCAACATGTTCTATCGAACAGTTTCAGGGTACAAAGGTGAGGGAAAATATCCAAGTAATTTTGCACAGTTCTATGCCGTTTTTTGAGTTGTAAACGCACTTTTACAAAATCGTTCGGATCTTGTTCTACAGGAATAATACCTATGCTGTGAAGATGGGGGATCTATTGCACCTGATAAAGCGCAAACATGAAGTTGTGCACCCTGCCTTCATACAACGGCATCCCCAACTGTGCGTCCAGCCCATACTTCAGATATTCAGACCATTCTGGCGGGTATTGATCGCGGCGCATTTGGTCTTTGCGCATCAGCACAAAACCACCCACCGGCGGCAACACCGGCGGCCCGTCGCGCCCCAACACCGCCGGATACGGCTGCCATCGCACATGCACCCGCCCCCCACGCGCCTCCACCGCCCGCTTCACATACTCAAGCAGTTCCGGCCGCTGATCAATCATCTCGAACGCATAGACCTGGGCCCCATCGGGCACATGCGCCGCCAGCTCCTGCGCCGGTGTCCGACCCCCGGTGCGAAACTCGCGGCGATACTCCAGCCATCCAGCCTGACCCACAGCCACCACCAGCAGCACCACGGCGCTGAGCACGCCAGCCCTTGCCCACCACCGCCGCACACGCACTGTCATCCGCGGCTCGCGCTCCATCTGCCACGCCATCACCCCGCAGCACAATGGAAGCAGCGTCAACGCGGGCATCGCATAGCGAGGATTGGCCACGCCTGCCACGGTATAGATGATGAGCGCTCCCACACACGCCCCCACGACCGCCGCGGCGTACGGCGTTCCCACGTGCAGCCGCGGCGACCGGCGCATCGCATACAGCAGTGCCAGCCCTTGCGGAAATGCCGACGCCACCGCCGCGAGAGGCAGCATGAAAATCTCGCCCAGCTTTGATGGATTCCACAGGAAATGACTTGGCGGCTCCAGAATCGCCGGCTCAGCGAGTCGTGCAAACTCAGTCTTCGCGGCGAGCAGATAGCCCCCGAAGATCGCCGCGGGAATGACCAGTGAGAGCCAGAAGGCCGGAGCAAGCAGGGCCGCCCGCACACGCCCGAACGCCCACGCCGCTGCGATCACCGCCGCGAACGTGCAAGGAAGTCCAGCCGGCCCCTTCGTGAGCATCATGCACGCCGTTGCAAGCCCCGCACACGCCGCCGCGGCGTACGCCCGGCCGCTTCGACCCGCCGCGACCATGGAAATGGAAGCGAGCATCGATGCCAGACAGAAGAAGTTGTTGAGCGCCTCGATCTCCGCGCTGCGTCCGGGATAGAGGAACAGGGGAGTGAGCGCAAAGGAAACCCCTGCGACCATTCCGGGCACCCGTCCGAACCAGCGGCATGCTGCGAGGCACGAAAGGCACGCCGCGAGCGTTGATGCCAGTGCACTCACGGCGCGTGCCGCGAACTCGGTCTGGCCAAGGATCGAACTGAGCAGTGCCACAGCCCAGGGCATGCCCGGCGGCTTGCGCAGGTAGAGATGATCGAACAGACGCGGGAGCAGAAACTGCCCCGAATCGAGCATCTGCCACCCCGTGATGGCACGGTGCCCCTCGCTCTGCGACAAACTCGAGTATCCAAGTGCCGGCCAGAAGACGACCGCAGCGGTCACGAGCGTGAGCAGCAACGGAAAGAGCCAGAGTTGAGCTCCACATCGAGACTTCATCGTACAGGGCCCATAATACGGATCAAAGGTGGGGTCGCGCCGAGGACACCGGTTCGGGGACGCGAGAGCAGGGGAATGAACCCCATACACATCAGCCGCACCCAGTGGCCGGGTTCATGCGAATCTTCTTGCAACCGATATCCACGTATCGGGAAGTATGTCCGTACGCTAGACACCCGGGATCAGGCCTTCGATCCGATCAAAGATCCCCCGGGCACCTGCCAGAGCATTCCGCCAGATAGTCCAGCCAGTTTCGTGACCGAACATGCCTACCTCGACCCCCACCCATCGTTCCTCCGCGGGCACACCCGGTTCAAAGGACTACGTCCTTGGCACCGGCAATGACGAGTCCGTGCGTCTTGGCCTGCAGCACCGTCTCTGGTCGGCTGCAACGCACCTGCTCTGGGAGCGTGCGGGTGTTCAGCCCGGACAGACGGTCCTTGACCTTGGGTGTGGCCCCGGCCACGCCGCGATGGATCTGGCGCAGATCGTCGGTCCCACCGGCCGCGTGATCGCGATCGATGAATCCGCCGGCTTCCTCAAGCAGCTGCACGACCAGGCCGTTTCCCGCAAGTACCACCACGTCGAACGCGTGCTGGGCGATGTCCAGGATCTCACCTCCGTGCTGGGCACCGAGCAGTCGCAGATCGATGTCGCCTACGCACGCTGGGTCTTCTGCTTCCTGGCCAACCCCGAAGCCGTCGTCGCCGGTCTCGCCAAGCTCCTCAAGTCCGGCGGCAAGGTCGCCATTCAGGACTACTTCAACTACGAACGCTCGATGACCCTCGCGCCGCGCTGCGAGGCTTTCACCAAGGTCATTCACGCCGTCGCCGCCTCCTGGCGTGCACGCGGCGGCGACACCGATGTCATGGGCAAGCTCCCGGGCATGTTCGTCAAGCACGGCTTCACCATCGAGCATCTCGATGTCACCCAGCGCATCGCCCGCCCGGGCAGCACGCTCTGGCACTGGCCCAACTCCTTCTGGCAGACCTTCGTCCCCAAGCTCGTCGAATCGGGCTTCATCACCAGCGAGGACATGACGGCGTTTGAGGCCACCTGGGCCAAGGCCTCCGCAGATCCTGCCGCGTTCATTCAGCTGCCGCCGGTCTTTGAACTGGTCGTCCGCAAGAACTGATCGCGGATCACTCCCAGTACCTCTCCCAACGCCACGCGGCTTAGCCGCGTGGCGTTTTTCATGGTCTGCACACTGAGGCGGAACGGGGAGAGGGAACATGGATAGACAGGATGTGCAGGATGGAAGAAGGAAAGCCGGCCAAACGGCCCGAGGTACTCACGCGCTTTCCCCGCCTCTTGCCTCATCCTGTCCATCCTGTCCATCCATGTTCTCATCTCTGATCGGGGAATGGCGCGAGGACGAGCAGGTTGCAAACCGCGACAGGCGAGGGGCTGGCCTGACGTGTGAACGGGGGCTTGGTGCTTGCGTTTGCCGTGCCGGCCCCAACAGGCTGCACCCGCCCACCCCAGGGGACCGATACACTCCATTGATTGCGGGTGGACCAAAGGAGCTTCTGAACGATGCGTTTCATTCTCGCTGCGTTGCTTGCTGTCGTGCTGGCGCCCACCGCCTCGGCACAGACCGTGCGCTGGTACCTGGTTGAACTCTTCGGTTCCCCGGCGGGCACGATGAAGGCCACCGAGCGCGAGGAAGATGGCAAGATCATCAGCTCCACCGATATGTCCTTTGAGATCAAGCGAGGACAGGTCGCCATCAAGATCGCCATGGCCTCCGAGTTTGTCGAAACCAAGGAGGGCAAGCCCATCTCCATGAAGAGCGTCCAGAACATGGGCCTCCGCCCGGTCAATCAGGAATACACCTTTGGCGAGAGCGAGATCAAACTGATCTCGAAGCAAGGCGATCAGGTCACCGAGAGCACACTCAAGCCCCCGCAGGGTGAATGGCTCCCCCCCGCCGCGGCGGACCGCTACATGGTGCAGCGGTTCAAGAGCGGAGCCAAGGAAATGACGGTCCGCACCGTCGATGCCAACTCGGGCCTCACGCCTGCCACCACCACCCGGATCGTCGGTGAAAAGACCACGATCAAGGCACTTGGACGCGAGATGTCGGTCACCAAGTGCACCAGCACGGTCAGCACCGCGCCGGGCATCAAGAGCGCCGAGTACGTCGACGACGAGGGCGTGATGGTCCGCACCGAAACCCAGCTGGGCGGAATGCAGATGATCATGACCATCTGCACCGAGGCCGATGCGATCAAGGGCACCGGCGGCGCGGTCATTCCCGATGCCTTCACCGGTACCTTCATCCGACCTGAAGGAGAGATCGCCCACCCGCGCGATCTCACCCACGCCGTCTACCGGCTGAGCGTCGATGACGGCGAACTCGCCACGCTTCCCGATACCGGCACCCAGAAGTTCTCGCGCACCTCGCCCCGTGAAGCACTCCTCTCTGTCACCACCGGTCCCTTTGCAGCGGCACCCAAG
>JBILUL010000113.1:0-15566 GCA_044371005.1 Phycisphaerales bacterium
CATCATCATGGCCGCGGCACCCGTGGCCGTCTTCTGTCTCATCACCCAGTTCGTCTCGGTCGTCGGCGTTGGCGCGCTCAAGAGCGTCTTTGTCTACTGTGCCTGCGTCATCGGCGGTCTTGCGATTGTGCTCGTCATTGAGTATCCGCTCCTCATGCTCCTCATGACGCCCCGCGACAATCGCGTCGGATACAAGCGGTTCTTCCGCGGGCTTGCACCGGCCCAGACGCTCGCCTTCTCCAGCAGCAGTTCCTCGGCCACGCTTCCCGTCACCATCCAGTGCGCCCGTGACCGCCTGGGCGTTCCCGAAGACATCGCTAACTTCGTCTGCCCCATGGGCACGACGCTCAACATGGATGGCACCGCGCTCTACCAGGTGATCAGCGTGCTCTTCCTGGCCCAGCTCTATGGCATCGAACTCACCCTGGGTCAGCACATCACCGTGGGCATCATGTCCGCCGTCGTTGCCGTCGGCACTCCCGGCCTCCCCGGTGCCAGCGTCGTCATGATGGCCATCGTTCTCGAATCCGTCGGCGTCCCACCCCAGGGCATTGCCATCATTCTCGCGGTCGATCGCATCCTCGACATGGCCCGCACCATCGTCAACGTCTCCGGCGATGCCGTCGCCTGCGTCGTCGTGGCGGGAAGCGAAGGACGCCTGCTCAAGCCCGGCCAGATCGCCGATGGCGGGGATGCTGATTGATGTTTGGGGAACTCGGGCGGATCGTTTTGGCGACTACCTCGGTACGCGTACACGCCACCATTCCCGGCGGCTGGGGCCTTCACGCGGGTTGCGGGAATCCGCTCAGCCGGGCAATCGCAGACGCACCAGGAGGTCACTGAGCGCGGCCCGCACCGAGGGCTCCTCCTGCAGCGTGCACCGAGCCTGCTCCTCCTTGAGCGTGATACAAAGGCGTTCGTACTCGCTGCGGTGCAACGCCAGATCCGCATCATTCAGGCGTTCCTGTTCCGCACCTCCGGTTTTCCTCGCAATCAACGCCTCGATGTAGGGCAGGCGGTACTCCGCATTGAGTTCGGGCAGATTTGCGACCACCCTGCCGGTGCGCATCAGGTGGATACCGGTCAGCAGGACCCGATAGACGTAGAGCAACGGCTTGACACGCGGCGGAGATTCCTTGGCGAACAGCTCCCACTGCGTCGACGCAAACCCAAGATAGTGGGATGCATGGTGCCGCGTGATGCAGCCCGCGGCAAGTGCCTTGAGCTCCTCGTGCTCAGGCGTAGTGTGAACCACCAGCGGCGAGAGGAGTTGCTCAAGCACATAGCCATTGCGCTTGAGCATCAGGCGAAAGAACTTCGCCGCGTCGTGCGTGACCAGATCGATCTCAACCCCTTCGAAGATGCCCTCAGACTCGATCGTCTCTTTGGGTTCGTGCAGCGACAGCAGCTCCCTGGCCGGAAGCAGGTGAACGCCGCGGAGGTCGTAATCAGAATCTGCCGACGAAAACCCATAGAGGTGCGCGCCGCTTACCGTGGCAAAGAGAAGCGGATAGGGGTGTCTGGACATGATTTCCCGGCAGAGAGAGAAGTTGAGATTCATGCAGAAAACTCCTTGCGAGCTGCATCGGCGCGGGCTCGAACCAGCATCATGTTGGCACGCTCGTAGTCGGGGCGGTCAGGCAGCGACGATTGTTTGAATGCCTGTTCGAAGCGTGCGTGGAGCGAGCGTCGCAGTGCATCGACTTCGTCCCAGGGCATCAGGCCGTCGCGAATGGCAAGAAGCTCTTCGCGTTCCTCGCCCACTCGCACCGGCAGCTCCCCGGTATCGAGCGCCCCGATGCCGGAGCGCAGCAGGCGGATGAGGTGCATGGCGTGCTTCCACTTGACCTGACCCCGCGCCCTCACATCCTGCTCAATTTTGCGGAACTGTGACATCGCATACCCGTTGAACGTCTGGTACACCAGCCGCGACAGAAAGAGTGAACGGTGCTCTCGAAGTTCAGCCGCGACTCCCTCGACGCGTTCGACGATCGGCGAATAGAGCGCCTCAAGTACATTCGGGTTGGCCTTGAGGGCAAGCTTGATGAACTTCTCAAGCTCCCAGTAGCACTCCTGCGTGTCGTGGTTCTCGAGTTGCTCGGGCACGCCGTAGACCGACCAGTGCATGCTTGCCGGCGGGAGGTAGATGCCGCGGCGGTCGGTGTCGGATCCATCGCGATCAAGCCCGTACGCGCGACTGCCGATCACACACCGGTAGATGACATGGTCGTACAGGTTGTACTCGGTGAGCGGATCAACGCGGTCGCCATGCTGCTGATAGTGAGCCAGCGTCTGAAGCTCGCGGCGCTTGAGCGAGCTTTCATCGCCCCCCGGGAACTTCACCCGATAGGAGTGCTCCGCATCCACCGGCGAAGTGACGATGACCGCCGCCGTTCCCCTGGGGTGCAGAGGGCGACCATCCGCTCCGCGGACTTCCACCAGTGCAACTACCGCCGTGCCGACCGGCAGGATCGGTGGCAAGCTTTCCATGTTGACTCGATGGTCCGAAGAAGTCACGTCAAGAGCTCAGTAAGTCGGGAAGCCGTTCACAGAGGTGAGTAGGTTATCGCAGATCGCTTGGTCCGTGGACGCAACTCCACGGATCTGAGTCCGGATGTTGGCTGGACATCAGGATTGCACATTGACACGATCCGATCCGCTCACCAGTTCATGACCGTGATGGAAAGCTGCAGCACCGTTGCCGTGCTCACCCACGCCAAGTAGGGTACTTGAGCCACGGCCACCCACCGATACCGATTCCAGAGGACCACGATCATCCACACAATCGTCCCCCAGACGATCAGGATGTCGATGCTGGCCAGCGGCAGGTTTCGCAGCGTGAATTGAATGGGAGTGAAGATCAGGTTGGCCACGAGGTTGAGAATGAATGGGAGGGCGGACTTCCAGCCCATCTTGCCCCGGACCCACTGCACCATCACGAAGATGAAGGTCGCGATGATGATCGGGTAGAGAATGCTCCAGATCATCCCAATCGTCGACGGCTGAGGCGTCCACGAGGGCTTCGAAAGGGAGTTGTACCAGGTCATCCAGTCCATAGGCAGGGCACGGCTTCAAAGTCAGTCAGGGCAAGGGTCTCTTGAGCCTATGCCACTGGCATCCGGTTGCGAGAAGCCTCCGTGCGTGCAAGCCTCAAATAGCCCAGGAACGGGCACCTGTTTGGTCCGGAGAGTCCGTTGGGCCTTATCGGGGGCCCACGGCGGCCCTTGGCCGCTCCGACGCCTCCTATTCAGGTTAAGAGTGTGTCAAGGTTCGAGCCGCACCGCGTACTCAGGGTGCCCCTCGTGGTGCTCGTCGTACCCTTCCAGAGTGCTTCATGATCC
This sequence comes from Phycisphaerales bacterium, assembly GCA_044371005.1. Lineage (GTDB taxonomy): Bacteria > Planctomycetota > Phycisphaerae > Phycisphaerales > UBA1924 > UBA2402. The sequence continues at coordinate 3,342 of JBILUL010000113.1, forward strand.
ATGAACAGGCCCCGATCCGCGCCGCATGGTCGGATGGACGCACGCCGAAATCGTGGCATCCCGAGCGGGGTGGGGCAGAGTTTCCGGTGCTGTGTCGGTGGCAAGGGCCAGCAGGTGCGGGTACCACGCCGCAGGTCTGTGGGCAGCTGCCGAAGGAGCTTCAATCCAATGAGTGATCTCAGGCCAATCAGCACCAGTGACGCACCCTTCGGCGAAGAGCGCGTCGTCGTTCCGGCCGATCCGGGTGCCCTGCTCTCCCTGGTCGAATCACTGCGGACTGCGTGCGTGCAACTCGAGCGGTCACATGTCGACGATCTGCGAACGGTGAGGCCTGCCGCGATGGACGGCGCACGCAATCTTCTCCACTACCTCGCGCTTCGTCGCCAGGACCTTCGGAACCTGCAGGCCCAGTTGTCCGAGCTCGGGCTTTCCTCGCTCGGACGCAGCGAAAGCCATGTGCTCGCCAATCTCGAAGCCGTCGTCCGCTGCCTCTGCGGCCTCACAGGGCAGATCTTGCCGGCACAGGCCACCCGCGGCACACTTCCAGTCTCCATCCATCGCGGTCGCTTCCTTCTCGAGGAAACAGCCAGTCGCCTCCTGGGCCGCTCCCCGGCAGGCCGCAGCGTCCGCATCATGGTCACCCTCGCCACTCAGGCAGCCGATGACCCTTCGGTCGTGGGGAAGCTGCTCGATGCAGGCATGACCGTGGCTCGAATCAACTCTGCGCACGACAGCATCGAGGTCTGGCAGCGGATGTGCCAGCATGTGCGTGAGCAGGCCCGGCTGCGCGGCATTGATTGCCGCGTGCTCTTTGACCTGGCAGGCCCGAAGATCCGCACCGGCGAGATCGCTCCGGGTCCCCAGGTGCTGCGAGTCAAACCCCAGCGTGACCTCTTTGGGCGCGTGCTCCGCCCGGCCATCCTTCGCCTGGTTGCCCAGAGCTCCGATCCCGCCGCCGCTGGATTCGTGCCGGTGCCTCAGGCATTCCTCTCCGCACTGCGCATGTCTGACCAACTCACGCTCGTTGATGCACGCGGCAAGGTCAGATCCTTCACCGTGGTCGAAAAGGCCACCACCGGTGCATGCACCCTGCATGGTGACCAGACCGCCTACCTCATCAGCGGGATGGACATCGAAGGACCACGCGGCGTGTCCGCACGCATCGGCACACTCGCTGCCGTCGAACAGGCCATTCTCCTGCACACCGGCGCCGCATTGAAACTCCTGAGGAATCCGGGCATCGGGCACGATGCGCCGCATGATGCCGATGGCAACCCCCAGGGCCCCGCGGCGATCGCCTGCACACTGCCCGATGCACTCACGGCCCTTGAAGTCGGCGACCCGATCTGGTTCGATGACGGGAAGATCGGAGGCGTTGTTGAGTCCGCCGACGCCGATGCCTTCCACATCAGAATCACGGATGCGTCGCCCAAGGGCGACCTGCTTCGCGCAGACAAGGGCATCAACCTGCCCCATACTCGCATCGATGTGCCGGGGCTGACGCTCGCCGACCGAGAGTCACTTCCCTTCGCCGCACGCGAGGCGGACATGGTCGGCATGTCATTCGTTCAAAACGCGGCGGACGTCCGGACGCTCGCCCGCGAACTGGCCGCCCTCGGCGGCGATTCGGTCGGCATCGTCCTCAAAATCGAGACCCGCGCCGCCTTCGATCACCTCCCCTCGTTGCTGCTGGCTGCCATGGAGAGCAGTGCGGCCGGTGTCATGATCGCACGCGGCGATCTCGCCGTGGAACTGGGCTACGGCCGCCTCGCCGAAGTTCAGGAAGAAATCCTCTGGATGTGCGAGGCGGCTCATGTGCCAGTCATCTGGGCCACACAGGTCCTCGAGACGCTCGCCAAGACCGGACACCCATCTCGTGCAGAAGTGACTGATGCCGCCATGGCCGTTCGCGCCGAGTGCGTCATGCTCAACAAGGGTCCATACATCGTCGAGACCGTCGGATTCCTCGATGGCGTGCTCCGCCGCATGCAGGAGCACCAGTCCAAGAAAAGCCCGATGTTGCGTGCGCTTTCCATCGCTCGGCGATTCGGCCAGCCGCACGGCCATGTCACCAAGTGAGCGTCCGATACTGGCCCCGAATGCCCGAACTCCGCGGCTCAGCATTCATCTCCGCGCGTGCATCGACCTCGCGACCTTTCGGATCCGGCACCGCGGGAGCGTATCGGAGTTACCGTGTCACCTTCACGCGATCGATCTCGGCACCTGACGCATCAAGTTGGCGGATGGTGACGGATTGGGGATCGACATCCAGGACAGTCAGCGAGTGCTGCGTGTTCACGTACGCCGCGGTGAATGGCGGCCACGTCGTCCGATCGCCCGAAGTCTTCTCGCTGTACAGATCCGCACCTCCAGCGCCCGTCACCAGATACAGAATGCCATCAGGCTTGGTCACGGATGTGCCGTTGAATGACTGATCGAATGTGAAGCGGCCCGCAATCGCGCCGTTTGCCACAAGTCCGTTCTCGGCTCGCGGAATCTGCGCCGACCGATCCGGACTGAACCGAAGCGGCTTTGAGAGCTGATAGTTGTGCACATGCCCGCTGATCACCAGGTCGGCCTTGCCTTCCTCCAGTACCGGACACAGCATGCGCATCCACTGGGCGTCCTTGTGCGCCTCTGATGCGTTGAAGGGCGGATGGTGGAAGACCACAAATCGCCACGAAGCACTCGCCGCGGCTTTGAGGTCCGCAGCGACCCAGGCCACCAGTGCCGGGTCATCCCAGTGAACGTGCGTGTTCGAATCCAGAACCGTCCAATGCACAGGTCCAGAGTCAAACGAGTAGTTCGTTGAGTTCGGATACCCATCCCCTCGTGCACTGATCATCGCCGCCTTCAAACTCTCTTCACCGGTCAGCCGCGGCGTGTGATCAGCGGTGAGTGTTGGCCCGTTGCGGGGCATCGACCAGAGCCAGTAGAACGCCATGGCATCAGGATACTTGTCGACGTCCGTGTTCGCCAGATCATGGTTGCCCGCCGCGGCGACGGTCAGCCTTGATCGCAGCAGCGGGGCACCCGTCTGCGCCGAAGGCTGATCCGCGTTGTAGACCGGGAAGTAGCGTTCCAGATACTCACTCAGCCGGCCCCGCGAGTAGACCACATCGCCGGGAATCATGACCAGATCGGGATCGAGTGTGGCCGCAAGGTGTGCAATCCGCCGCTGTGGCTCAGTGCCCGCCCCGCAGTCGCCGAATACGACGGCATGCAACTTCTGCGGATCCTTGTTCAGCACTCGCGCCGATGCTTCAAACTGGACGGTCTTGCCTTGCCGCACGCGGTACTCGAAGGGTTCGCCGTTGGCGAGCTCCGCGGTCTGGGCCCAGTAGAGCCAGTGTTCGCCGATCGTGCCCACGTTGATGCGCCGACCAGTCGCCGCGGCGGGAGCCGACCATTCGCCTCCGGGCGTGCGCGTCTCCAGCGTGAAGTCAGCAGCGTCGTGTCGGCTGGCCCATTGGATGCGCACCGAACACGTGCCCGCTGACGGCCCGTTTGGTCCCATCTGCAGATACGGCTTGATCAGAAAGACATCGTCCGTCGCAGCAGCGTTTGGCGTGGCAACGAATGCGAGGAAAGCGGCCACGAGTGCCAACCAGGTCTTGAGCATGGCCCATCGTTCGCGAGATCAAGTGAGCGTGCGGGGCATCGGGCCGCAAAATCGGCAAATCACGCGGCGTGCTCCGACAATTCATCCGATGCTTGCATTGGTCAGGGGCACCTGGAGGCACTGGTACGCCACGGGGCCAGCGCTCGAAGGCGAGGTTCCCGCAGATAGAGTCCCAGCCAGATCACGACTGGCAGAATGCTCTGGACGATGACGGGCTCATGGATCCGCAGATGTGTGAGAATCGCCCCGCCCATGTAGCCCGTGATCAGGATGGCGCCGAGCATCGCGGTCCGCGGGAACAGCAAGAACGCGACGCTCACCAACTCCAGGGCCCCGATCGTCCTTGCCAGGTCATACGGCACACCAAGGTGCGAAAAGCCTTCCCGCAGCCCTTCGTTGTCGATGAACTTCGAGATCCCGCTGAAGATCAGCAGAGCCGACGGCAGGCCGGTCAAGACCCAGCCAGCGATGAACGCTTTCAGTGATGGCGACGCGGGTTTTGCATGATTGATCATGAGTGATGCACTCTTTCCCTGCATAGTGACGCGAACCTGGACGGGTCGCGATGATAGCTGTGGGCGTTTGGGCCCCAAGTCAGCGAAGGCAGCGTTCAACCGCACTACCCTGTACTTTCGGGCACGGAAAATGGTCCAATAACCAGCGGTCGGACTCGAAATCGTTGCTGAAACTGGAACTTTGCCATGGACAGAAGCCCAAGCATCTGGTATTCTTGAAACAGTTTCGGATACGTTAGAATCGCAAACACTTGTTAGGAGAGAGACAATGAATCGGATTCACGTGGCTGTATTGGCTGGTCTGCTGGGCGCTTCCGCTGCCCAGGGCGTTGTTGTCACCGCGGGTACTTTTAGTAACGGCGGGTGGAATTCGTACATGAACGTCTTTGAAACCCCCGCCAATGGCGGTGGTTTTGTCTTCGGGAGCGGCTGGGGCATTGCTGACCTCAACACCTCGTTCAACGATGCTGCGGAGACCATGACCTTCTCGCCCAACACCATCGGCGATCCCAATCCCTTCTGGTACACCCCCGCGGGCGGCCCCGGCGCTGCTGGCAACAAGGTGATGGAAGCCAACGCCTACTACGAAGTCAACGGTGCATACGCTGGCCAGACCGTGACCTTCCAGGGCACCATCCTCTCCAACACGCTCACCTCGGCTCACCAGGGCATCATCTTCGTCAAGGACTTCGCTCCTGACTATTCCTCAGTGGTCACCTCTTCGATCCCGATGACCGCGGGCGCCTTCAGCCTCAGCCTCAACACGATTCCCGACCCCGCCCGCCACGTCCAGTGGGGCTTCCAGGTCAAGGGTGTGTGCGTGTGGTTCACCGATGTTGCCCAGTTCGGCAACGTTGTGATCTCCACCGCGATTCCCACGCCCGGCTCGCTCGCCGTCCTGGGCCTGGGTGGTCTGGTTGCCACCCGCCGTCGCCGCAACTAATCTCTCCGGTTCTTCGTCGAACCCAATGAACCGCCGATCCAACCGATCGGCGGTTTTTTCATGGCCACACCTGCCGCAAAGTGCAGGGCGACCGCATCGAGGTCTCCACGGAAAGATGGGCGCGCTGGCAACTGCCCCTTGCCGAGCCTCAGCCCGACGCGTGATTGCTTTCGGACGCATGAAGGCTGATGTACCGGTCGTGAATCTCAAACCGACCTCGCCCACCACTCAGCTGCTGGTGCACGAGCGACTCGCCAATGTACTGCAGCACCGGGCGCCGCAACTCGACTCCCAAGCCCGTGCAGTGAGTCCATGTCCGCTTGCACGGAACATCCACGATCGCAAGCACATCACCGCCGCCGAACTCAACGTACATCGTGAACGCAGCCGTCCGATGGCGAAAGACCACTCGTCCCTCGCGTCCATGAAAGCCGGACTCCACCGTTGCACCTGCCAGCTCGCGCGGAGGAACCGGGTCGTCGCTCCGCGATGCAGCACGACGGGGCGTCCTGCTGGCGGAGGCGCGGCCCAGAGTCCTGACGGCACCCATGACCACGGAGTTGACAAGGCTGATCCAATGCATGTTTCGTCATGTTCCAGGAGTCAGAAGCTGACCAAAGTCGGGCGATTCCGTCGGCAACGGTTCTTCGAAGAATCCGATCGGCATCTTCATGCCAAAGTCAAGATCGGCGTAGCGATTGCTGAAGGTCTTTCGTGGCAGGGGCATGGCGGGCTCGGAGTCGTAGCCGCGGCATCAAGGGCTGCAGCTGTTTTGGTTGGCAAGGTCAGTGGAGGAGGGAGGGCGGCGATGCTGTCGGGCAGTGAGGTGTTGAGGTCAGAGAGCGAGGTGGGGGAGGAAAAAGGCGGCTTGGCATTCGTCGTGGTTCACCACTCGATCCTGACAAGCACGATGATGAGCACGATCACGCCCGCCAGGGGCACGAGTCCAGCGATGGAAGCGTGCAGATTGCGACGCTGGGTCATGAACCAGATCGCCGCGGCGAGCGAGAGCACCTGAACAATGAGAATCCCCAGCCCCATCCATTTGCCCTGCTGGATCTGCGGTGGCTTGGAGTTCGCCAGCCCGGCCATGAGCATCACCAGCATGCTCAGGGAACTGAGCAGCCCGATCAGGCTTGCAGCAATCGCGGCGAACAACTGGATCATCTCATCAGTCAATGCGACGAAACGCCCACTGGGTGCCAGACATCTGCGAAAATCAAGCCATCACCCGGATGGATACCTGCCAGAAGAACGGCGTACGGTTCCGGGAACCAGCGGGCACGAAGCAACTGGTTGGCGCCAACCCTCTCGATCCGGCCAGAATCAGCATGCGAACAGCCGCGTTTGTCATCTTTGCGATTGCCTGCATCGGCGTCGGCGCGTACGCACTGATCGGCTACACCTTCTTCCAGCCCGGCGCACTGGTGCATCCGCAGATGCGGGCCGTCTATTCGGTCCATCGTCTGGGAATCATGACTCACGTCGTCGCTGCCGGGCTGGCACTCCTCCTGGGGCCTTGGCAGTTCATCCCGGCGCTGCGTCGCCGTTCGCCCCGGCTGCACCGGCAAATCGGAACTGCCTACCTCGCCCTTGGAGTGCTGCCGGGCGGCGCGGCCGGGTTCTACATGTCCTGGCTTGCCTTCGGTGGCATGGTGTCACACACCGGTTTTGCCCTCGGCAGCCTGCTCTGGCTCGCCACAGGCGTGCTTGCCTTCACAGCAGCAAAGGCGCGACGATTCGAAGCGCACCGAGACTGGATGATCCGCAACTTCGCACTGACCTTCGCAGCCGTCACGCTTCGCGTGCAACTGGGCAGCTGCTTTGGTGCGGGTCTTCGATTCGAGGATTTCTATCCCATCCTCGCCTGGAGCTCCTGGATTCCGAACTTGATCGTGGCCGAACTGATCGTTCGTTCACTGCGGTCTGGTGGCAATCGGGCCCACTGAGTCGTTGACTGCCCGTTGCCCAAGGGATTCCGGCCGCGCTTGTACTGAGTCATCCACTCACGCTGGAAGCGAGCGGACTGCTGGTACGGTCCGCGAACGCGAGCCATGGAGGCAACTTCGGATCGCTCGCTGAGCTCCGCCTTTCGAGCAGATCTCTATCGCAGCTCAAGGCGATGTTGCCCGGTCAGCCCGTCAGGGCGCGGTAGCCGAGCCACCCGGCGTGTACATGGCATCAAAGCCACGACCCGCGGCGACGAAGGGTGTGCTCTTTCCCGTCGTATCGACGCGGCCGGCGTTATCTTCGCCATCGGCCCCCTTGGAGTAGAGCACGAATCGCCGGCCAAGTTCATCGGGCGCGGGCAGCGATCGATACACGAGTCCATCAGGACTCCACGGATCAGTTGGAAGCTGTGCGAGATACGTCGGCACGAGTGCCGCGAGAGATTCGGGGAGCTTTCCCGTCTGCGCTTCAAAGAGCATGATCGCGAGCAGCGTTCGAGTGGCATCCGTCTCAAGTTTGCTCATGTCAAACGCGTCCAGGGTTCGCCCGATCGGTGATGCGATCACCGAGAGCGCCACTGATGCGAGGTCCTTTCCTCCCAGTATCGCTTCAGCCGCATTGATGCGAGGGATTCGGTCAGTTCGAGGCAGATCCGCGATGGCGATCGCCTCCGCGTAGAACTCCTCTGCTTTGCTCCGAACCTCTTCGCGCACTTCCGGCTTGGCCTGTTTTCCTCCAGACGACTTTCTGAGGGCCGCGTCCAAGCTGTTGATGGCGGCGATCCGTTCACCTTCAAACACCCACTTCGGACCCGGTGTTGGCAGTTGCCGATCCATGGCAGCCATCAGGGCCCGCAGGGTGGATGCGTCCGCTGGTCGGGTCGCGCGGGCGAGCGCTTCGCGAAGCTCCTTCTGTGTCAGCGCATTGACGGCCACTGCGACCAGTCCTGACAGACCTGCGGGACGGGCAGAGGCACCGCGGGAGAGGACGAGCAGATCCTCGTAGGCATCAACGATCCCGGGCCAATCGCCTCGCTCGGCTGCCTGGTGGAGCCGGGCTGCTCCAAGCCGGGCCAGCCGCCGCGTGGAAGCAAGTTCGGGCAGCTCCCACTCCACCATCGGTCCCTCCTGCACGGGAACGACAAAGCGAAAGCGGCTGCGAAGCTGCTTCCATCGCCCATACAGACCGTCCTCTCCCTGTTCTCTCAACTCCGCCAATGCAGCCAATGTGCGCTTGAGCGTCACGGCGTTCTGCTCAGGGGTCAGGGCTGCATCGGTCGGCGAGTCATAGACAAGGCCGGGCCAGATCACAATCCGAACCTCTTCACGCGTCTTGACCGGTGGGTCATCGTGTTTCGCCGCGAACGTTTCGTAGGCGGCGAACAGCTCCGTGAGCTCATCCCACCCATCGTCCTGCGTCGGCGAGTATCGCTCGCCATACACCGCCTGCTGCATCCGCGCTGCCAGTTCCTGGAGTTCGTGCGGGCCGTTCGTCGCCGATGGCTGGCTTTCTGGCAGTGTTCGACCGTCACACCCACCGATCATGGTGGCGACCCACAGTGCGATCGCCGCGATACCCGAGGAGCCCGCGGCGAATCTCCGCCCCCTGGCATTCACGGTCGCCGTCGGTCCCGATGCTTCATCCGATCTGAACTTGAACTGCATGGCCTTCTCCTCCAAACGTGCTGCTGCTCCTGCACGACATGACCGTGGAAACCGCTCGCCCTGCCTCGCACCGGGTTGGCCTGCGAAAACCAGAGAGTTCCGGTTCATCGCTGCGGGGATCGCGACGTTTGAGCGGCACATCGTACCAGTGGGTGAAGATGTAGGTTGCGTTGTGATCCGGGGGCTTCCCGGGCCTTCTTTCTCGACTCATACGGAGAGCCGCAGACATTATCGCTGATCGAAGGCCGATCTGCCTCGCCTTGCGCACACGCTGGTCACGGTGACCGCGGCGCGTGGGGCGCCCCGAATGTTGGATGCAAGCCGTTCAACGATCCGCCAGTGCATCGCACCATTGGTCTGGGGTCATCAGGCGACGAGCTTCGGGGTTGATCCGATGCCCGATGGTCTGTCCGGCAGGGTCCTCAGATTTTTGGTCCGTCCGCATTGACTTATGAGAATGTGACGTTAGTATGCATTCGGAGGTACACTGTGAAGAACGCAGAACCAACGGGACGCACGGCTGGAAGCTGGAGCGTCATCACCAGGCTCCCCGATGGCCCCCTCGATCTCGTGGGCGACATCCACGGCGAGCTCGACACCCTCAAGATCCTGATGGAACACCTGGGGTATTCCCCCAAGGGGCACCACCCTCAGGGACGCACGCTGGTCTTCCTGGGCGACCTGATCGATCGCGGGCCCGACAGCCCCGGCGTTGTGCAGCTCGTGGCCGACCTCATGGAACGCGGCAGGGCCATGGCGGTGATGGGGAACCACGACCTCAACGCCGCGGCGGAGCTTAACAAGGCCGACAACACCTGGCTCATGGGCCACGGCCCTGTCCACCCCAGCGAACGCACCATCTCCGGTGATCATGAACGCACCGAGCTGATCCGCTTCATGAAGTCCTTGCCCATCGCGGGCATCCGAGACGATCTGCGGGTCGTACACGCCTGCTGGGATGATGGAGCCCTCGCAACGCTGCAAGGTGCCAGCGACCCCGTGACGGCTCTCCGCGAGCACCGCACAAAGGTGAAGGCCTCGCTCGCTCCCGATGCGGATGAGTTGACGCGGAATCTGGCGTTGCAGAACCAGAACCCCGTGAAGCTCCTCACTTCGGGGCCTGAGAAGGCTGCAAAGACTCCCTTCTTCGCGGGCGGCAAGATGCGCTCCGAAGCTCGCGATGCCTGGTGGGATCGGTTCGATTCTGGCCCTCTGGTGGTCTTCGGACACTACTGGCGCGTGCCCATCGAGACGCTCCAGAAGGACGACCGCCTCTTCTCGAGGAACCCTCTCTTTGCCACGCTGGGCAAGGGGAAGGCAATGTGCGTGGACTACTCGGTGGGCGGCAGAGCTTCCGAACGGCGCGCGGGCAACATCCAAGGGCCTTTCAAGGGACGCCTCGCCGCGTTGCGGTGGCCTGAACACGAACTGGTCTTCGACAATGGCGAACGCCAGAAGGTGACCGGCCCCGATGGTCAGGGAGCACCCGTGTGACCAAGCCCAGGCCATCCAAGTGGCTTGATGCTGATCGAACGCTCGCGAAGTCGCCCGCCGCGGCGTACCTCGCGAGCGTCGGTCCAGGCTCACGCCGCACCGTGCAGCAAGCCCTCACCAAGCTCGCTGCACTGGTGGCCGCCGCGGATGCCGACCCCGTCAAAATCCGCTGGGAAGCCATGCGTCGGCCCGATACTGTCCGTCTTCGCACCGAACTCAAAGGTGCGTACGCGCCGGCGACCGCCAACAAGATCCTCTCCGTCCTCCGCGGCGTCCTTCGCGCCGCCCGCGACCTTGGCGCGATGAAAGAAGCCGACTTCCAAGCCGCGGCGAGCTTGGAGCAGATCAAGCCCTCCAAGCCGCAACCCGCGCGGCCCGTCACGCGTGAACGGGTGGCAACCCTGTTTGAGAGTTGTGCCACGGAGGGGAATGCCGCGGGGAGCCGCGACGCGGCGATGCTGGCCATCTTCCTCGCCTCGGGCATGCGCCGCGCCGAAGCCGCGGCACTCGATGCCGGCGACTATGACCCCGCCAAGGGCACACTCCATATTCGAGGCGAACGCCCCGAGTACGACCGTCTTGTGAGACTTCCCACGCCAGCGCGGCGAGTGCTCGCCGCGTGGCTCACGATCCGCGGCACCGAACCGGGCCCACTTCTCACACCCGTTGACAAAAGCGGCCTGATCAAGTTCCGCCGCATGACTGATCAGGCCATCTACGACATCTTCGGTCGCATCGTGGAGCGAGCGGGCGCGAGGGACATCACGCTCCGCGACCTGCGCAGTGCGTACGTGGTGGGGCTGATCCGTTCAGGCAAGACGGTGGAGGAAGTGCAATACCTCGTGGGCCACGCAAGCTGGTTCACAACCGCAACCTACCGCACGCTCGCGGCAGATGCCGCCGCGGCGTACTACGACGTTGATGACTTGCCGTGCGGCGTTGCTGGGGCGGTATCGCAACGTACCACTCGACGCAACAGCTGATGGGAACCAAAGCGTTGCTCGCGGCACGGTGCTGAAAGCACCGGTTTTAATAGCCGGTGGCAAGCAGCGCTTCGCTGCGCGGCCACCGGTACAGATCCGCCATGACCCCGCCCCTGAAGGGGGCGCGTTGACGCACGCCGCGGCGATGATGGCCCGACACACCGGACCAATCAACCTCACGCCCGTCCGCACTCACCCCCGCACCAAGGCCTCCGACCATGATCATCCGAACCGACTTCGACGGCGACGACAACGACGAACTCAAGGACGCCCAAAATCGCCTTTACGGCTGGGCGGTGGGTTGGATCGTGAATCAAGCCTGGAACTTCTACCGCTACGCTGAAGAAGTCCGCGGCACACCCGAAGACGAAAAACTTCCCGGCCTCGAATGGCTTCCGAAACTGAACGCAAGTGCGTTCGATCACCGTGTGGTGCAGGAAACGCACGACATCCTCGCCGCGGGGTATCGGCAGGTGCACAAACTGGGTGAGAAGCACTGGGAGGACCGCGGCGATCCGAAAGCACTTGAAGCCGGCTGGGAGGTGTGTGTGCGTCAGGAGGTGCAACGCTGGATGGCCGACCCGTTTATTGTGCGGGCGATTGTGATGGCAACGCAGTATGCGAACAAGTCAGAAGGGCTCGCCGCGGAGCGAACGCTGGCAAGATACCTGCGCGAGATGTACGGCCTGATGCCGCCCGCCGCGGCGACGGATCAGCCGTACGGAGCGGAGGCGGAAGAAGACTGTAATGTCGAGGAAGAGGTGCCGGACGAAGACGATGTGCCCTGCACGCTGGAGGACCTTGCCGAGTACGAGGCAACCCAGGAGGAGCCGGAGTGGGAGTCTGATGAGGATGATGACGAGGAGGAGAGCGAAGAAGATGAAGACGGCGAAGACAACGGTGATGGCGATGACCGCTGTGATGACAACGGAGATGACGACGAGCCCCGCCTCGAAGAAGCCTCCCAATCAGCCCGGTGCGATGCCCTGACTTCAGCCCTGGGAGATGCAAGCGACAGTGACCTGCTCGCCGCGATCGATGCCGGTCCCGAGCC
>JBILUL010000266.1:0-4322 GCA_044371005.1 Phycisphaerales bacterium
GGCTGCCGATGCCGCCAGAGGTGTAGAAGGCTTCATACTCAACACCTTCGAAGGAGAACATCTCGAGGCCTTCAAGTGCGGGCAGCTTGACGACCTTGCCGTCGAGCATGACGTTGCAGGGCTCGCAGTATTCGTTGACGACGCCGGCGGTCGACCACGTCACGTTGTAGTGCAGCGCGTTGGTCGGGAACTGCGGCAGCGCGCCGACGCGCAGCGTGAGGTCGTGGATCTCGGAGAACTGGCGGCCGATCTCGTAACCGGCGATCGCGATGTAGCCAGGAGCCAGTCCGCACTGGGGCACCAGTGCAACCTTGGCGCGTCCCTGATCGGCGATGGCCTTGACCGCATCCGTCGTCTCGACGTCTTCCGTCACGTCGAAGTAGTGCACGCCCAGTTCGTTGGCATCCTCGGCGATGCCGGCAACCAGATCGAAGGGCAGCATGCAGATCAGGTAGTTCTGGCCCTTGAGCAGTTCGCGGACGGCGGCGCGGTCCTTGGCGTCGACCTTCTTGGTCACGAACTCGACCTTGTGGCTGGCCGGAACCTTCGTCTTGAGACGAGCGATGTTCTGCTCCGCCTCCTTGAGGTTGGCTTCATCGCGATCCGCGAGCGTGACGCGATATGCGCCCTTGCCGCACGCCAGAAGGAGCTCCGCCACCGATTTACCGACCTTGCCGCCGCCGAGTACCAGAACGTTGTGCATGAATGCTCTCCGCAAATGACAAAAGTGAAGGGGGAAATGATAGGGTGCTGCCCCGTCAAAGTCCGAACCAGCGGGAATCGCGAGCCGACAGCCCAATTCCATCAGAAGTCCATTCCAGGAGGGGTGAATTCCCTCCCACTCACGAGTGGCACACTGCCCTGATCATCCGACCGACTGGTAGTTTCACGGGCAGAACCAGCGATTTTCCTCGCCACGAGTGCAGGCTTGAACGAACCCGAACGATACATGCGGCGGAATGCGGCCGCACGGGTCGCGCTGCCGACCCAGGGGAGTCTTCACAAGGAACGCGTGTCGCCAATGACTGCTGATCACCGTCCGATCCACGAGTGCGAGAGAATCGCGGCGCTCCACGCCTGCAGAATCCTCGATACGCCTCCGGAACAGGACTTTGATGCGCTGACTCGGATTGCGGCACGCCTCTTCGGCGTCAAGGCTGCGGCCATCGGCTTCATGGACACCGATCGGCTCTGGTTCAAGTCCACCTGCGGCGTCAGTCTCCGCGAGATGCCCCGTGACCGATCGCTCTGCTCAGCCACCATCAGCAGGGCAGAGACCTTTGTCACCGAGGATGTGAGCCGCGCAGCATTGCCACAGGACGCGGCGGTGACACTGGACAAACTCCCGCTGAAGTTCCACGCATCGGCACCGATCCTGCTGCAAGGACATGCGATCGGCACTTTCTCGCTGATGGACACCGAGCCCCGTGAGTTCTCCGCGTCGGACCGCGAATCGCTTGAAGCACTCGCCCGACAGGCTGCCACGGTCCTTGAACTCCAGAGTGCCTGCCCTCGCAATCATGTCTGCTCGCAGGAAGCCATCGCGCTCAACCACGCCTACGCGCAGGAAGTCCGCAAGTCCGCGGCATATGCGGCGAAGCTCGAAGAAACCAGCAAGGCACTCAACGAAGATCGCAATCGCTTGAACCTCGCCCTGGGCGGCGGCGGCGTGGCGACATGGGATTGGAATCCGATCACTGACGAAGCCGTCTTCGACGAACGCTGGGTCTCGATGCTCGGCGAAACATCCGTTGCGTCATGCGGCGCATCGTGGAAGTCACGGCTTCATCCCGACGATGTCGCTGCGACCGAACAGTCGCTCCTCGACCACTTCTCCGGGAACGCCCCCTACTACGAAGCGACCTTCCGCCTTCGGCACCACAACGGTCTCTGGCGATGGATGATCGGCCGGGGCGTGGTGATTGAGCGGAACGCTCAAGGTCTCCCCGTTCGGATGGTGGGAACCCAGACCGACATCACCGACCGCATGGAGGCCGAGGAATCGCTGAGGCATGCCTCCGAGATTCTTCGCAACATGGAGCAGGTCGCGGGTGTTGGCGGATGGGATCTTGACCTCGCGACCAACACGCTGACGTGGTCGGAAGAGGTGTATCGGATCCATGAGCTTCCGCCCGGCTCGCCCATCGATGTTGAAACGGCCATCAGCTTCTACGAACCGCAGGATCGTTCGAGGGTCGCTTCGCACGTGAACGCGTGCATCCAGGACGGAACTCCGTGGGATTGCGAACTGCAGATAGTGACCGCGAAGGGGCGGCAGATCTGGGTCCGTGCGCAGGGCATGTGCCTGCGTGAAAACGGGCAGATCCGCAAGCTGTGCGGTGCCTTTCAGGACCTGACCGAGCAGGTGCATACTCGCAATGAACTGGCTCGAATCGCTTCGGAGTCGAGGGATCTGGCACTCATCGCCAAGCACACCACCAACGCCGTGGTGATCACCGATGCCAGGGGCAGGACACGGTGGGTCAATGATGCCTTCACTCGCCAGACCGGCTACTCCCTCGCTGAAGTCGTCGGCTTCACCCCCGGGTCCATTCTGCAGGGGCCGCTGACATCGCCAGAGGATCGCAGGGCGATCAGTGATGCGGTCAGGAACGGGCAGCCTTTCCACCGCGAGATTGTGAACTATGCCAAGGACGGGCAGCCGTACTGGGTTCGGATCGAAGGCATGCCCGTAAGAGATGCATCGGGGCAGGTCACGCACTTCGTGTCGATCGCTGCCGACATCACGCGGGAGCGACACGCTTCCCTTCTGCGCGCCGGGCAGGCCCGTGTGCTGGAGATGGTCGCGGCGGATGCCCCGATTGAACGGACGCTCGAGGAAGTCTGCCGAGTTGTTGAGGCGCAGCAGGAGTTCGTCGGCACGCGGGTTTCGATCATGCTGGCGAACGGCGACGAGTTGCGGACAGCCGCCGGCCCGTCGCTGCCCAAGGCGTACCTTCAGTTGGTGGACCATCTGCCGATCGGACCGGAGATCGGCTGCTGCGGAGCCGCGGTGGCGCTCTGCCGGCGCATGGTCGCCGAGGATACACAGACGGATCCGAAGTGGGCGGCGTTCCGTGACATTGCCAAGAGCTATTCGCTGATGTCGTGCTGGTCGCAGCCGATCCTCGCCGCGGACGGCAATGCGATCGGCACGCTGGCCATGTACCACGACCGGACGCGGACACCGGAACCCGATGAGGTCGCACTGATCGAAGAGGCGGCACGGATCGCGGGCATTGCGGTGCAGCGT
Source organism: Phycisphaerales bacterium (assembly GCA_044371005.1). Lineage (GTDB taxonomy): Bacteria > Planctomycetota > Phycisphaerae > Phycisphaerales > UBA1924 > UBA2402. Next base: position 3,254 of record JBILUL010000266.1, read on the forward strand.
CACCACGCCGCGGCGGACCTGAACAAGCTGGTCAACGATCTGACGCTTGCTCGCGAGGATGCCGACCGCAAGGCGCGTGAACTGGCCCTGCGGGCGGCGGAGATGGAGCAGCTCCGCAACGCGGCGGAAGCCGCGAGCAAGTCCAAGAGCGAGTTCCTCGCCAACATGAGCCATGAGATCCGCACGCCGCTGACGGCGATTCTGGGCTATGCGGATGTGCTGGATGATTCTGATCAGCATGCGCCCGAATCGGGCGCGGACGCCGCGGCGGCTCAACGCTGCGAAACCATCGCCACCATCCGCCGCGCGGGCGAACACCTCCTGACCGTTGTCAACGACATCCTGGATCTCTCGAAGATCGAGGCTGGGCGGATGACGGTTGAACGGATCGACACCAACATGTGCGAACTGCTCCGCGGCGTCGAGCATCTGATGCTGCCGCGTGCCGCGGGCAAGGGCATCGCGCTGGAGGTCAAGTTCGACACACCTATGCCGCGGCAGGCATTGACCGATCCGACTCGCCTGCGCCAGGTCCTCATGAATCTGATCGGCAACGCCATCAAGTTCACGGAGGAAGGCAAGGTCGCGCTCCGCATCGCCAGCTCGATGCAACGAGATGAACTCTCGCTGGATTTCACCATCGAGGATACGGGCACGGGCATGACGCACGAACAGGCAAGCCGTCTGTTCGCGGCATTCTCGCAGGCCGATACCACCGTCACGCGCCGCCACGGCGGCACCGGCCTGGGGCTCGTGATCTGCCAGCGCCTTGCCCGGCTCATGGGCGGCGATGTGCGCCTGGTGCGCTCGGTGCCTGGCCTTGGAAGCACCTTCGTGGCCCACTTTGCGATGGGCCTCTCGCACGGTTCACCGATGGTTGACTCGCTGCGGGTTGAGGAATCCGAAACATCTGCGAGCCGCACTTCCGGCGGCGAACAGCTCAAGGGTCGCATCCTGCTCGCCGAAGACGGCATCGACAATCAGCGACTGATCGGCTATGTGCTCCGCCGCGCGGGTGCGCACGTTGATGTCGCCGACAATGGGAAGATCGCGCTCGAAATGATCGACG
>JBILUL010000267.1:0-4304 GCA_044371005.1 Phycisphaerales bacterium
CGGCGACCCATTCTGAAACCACGGCTGGATCAAGCGGTTTGACTTGCCACTGCTGCTGGTTCTTGGTGAAGACCTGCACGGTGTCGAGTCCGAGCGGGTCGGCCTCGATCAGGGCGTTGGACATGGAGCCGGCAATCGAAAGGTGGGATCCAAACATGGGGTGAACTGGTACGAGAATCGGGTGGGATGCCGGGCTTGATGGGCTGCAAAGCGGGCCGAATCAAGGATACACCCGCCGCCACCGATGGCGGGGGTGTCGGGCGCTATTCTCCACGCTGCCCGACTTGATCCTGCATGCGAACCTGTGCCCTCATCCTGGCCATGGTGGCAACCCTCTGGTGCGGAGGCTGCAACGCAGTCTTTGGGCCTGGCGGCGACACACCCGCCGAACGCCGCAACGGTGTGCTGCGTGAACGCGATGTGATGATCGCCAAGCTTGCCAAACGCAGGCCGAGCCTGATGCGGGAGATCGACGATGCTCCCGGTTATGCATTCTTCTATAAGTCGAACCTTCACCTCTTCCTGTTCAGCTCCGAGGATGGGTACGGCGTTGTGACCGAACGCAACGGACAGAACACGTACATGCGAATGTACGGAACCGGCGCTGGATTTGGACTTGGCGCGAAGGAGTTCTACGTCTTGATGATCTTCAAGCGACAGAAGGTGCTCGAGGATTTCATTCGCGATGGAATGGACTTTCGCGGCTCGGCCGATGCGGGCGTGAAGATCGGCGATCTGGATGCCTTCGGCAGCGGTGGCGAGAGCGTCCAGAGCTGGATTGATGTCTATCAGTTGACTGAACTGGGTGGAGCGTTCCAGATCACGTTGCAGGGAAACAAGTACTGGCTCGATCCGGCACTCAATGACCCTTGAACAGGAGTTGATGATGCAATCACTGATTCGGTTCTTTCTTGTGCTCTTGATCGCGGCGTGCGGATTGGTGGCCGATGCGCACGCTCAGACGATGGCGATTGCCGTAGCGAGACCGCAGGATGCGTTCAAGCCGGTGATCAGCGCTGGCGACATCAGTGTGATTGCCCGCGTGCTGAACTTGGGCGACGCGGAACGTGATGCGCTTCGAACACTTCACGAGGGGCACATCAGTGCGATGAAGGCTCGCCGCGATGCAGTGGAGGAGCAGGTGCAGGATCGCATTGAACGCTCGCAGATCACCGGCGACTGGGAATTGGCTCAGGCCAGCACGCAGGAGCAGGAGGAGTGGAAAAGCGAAGGCAAGAAACTCCGCGAGGGCTTTCTGGCGGATCTCAAGAGTCTGTTGACTCGCGAGCAGGCGGATCGCTGGCCTCTGGTCGAACGTGAACTGCGGCGGTTTGATCGCATCGGTGCCGGGCGATTCGGGGGTGAGTCAGTTGATGTCATCAGGCTTGTCGAGGATCTGGCGCCGACTGTCTGGCTCGACCAAGCCGCGGCGGATGTCCTGACGGAATATGCCGCGAAGGTCGATGGCCTCATCAAGGCCCGCGATGAAGCCATCAGCGATCAACAGTCGGGGAGTTTTCACGCTCTGGCCAAGACCGACAAAGCCGCGGCGGAGCGCATCTGGATCGCGGCACGTTCGGCCCGCATCGCCCTGCGTGATCTCAATCAATCCACTGCCGAACGCATCGCAGCACTTCTGCCCGAATCCCAGGCCTTCGCATTGCGTCGCAAGGTCATGGAGCTGGCATACCCGGCGTTCGTGAAGCCAACCCGAACGGAGTCCTTTGTTCGGGCGGTAGGGGACCTGAACTCTCTGGACGCTTCTCAGCGCGAAGCGGTCAAAATGATCGTGAGCGACTATGACCGGAGGTTGTGGGAGCTCCTCAAGGAAATGGCTTCGGTGCGGCGCGAACAGGAAGCCGCGGCGAAGCCAGTCGGGCTCCGCGACAACGCCATGCAGACCGCGACGACGGCCGATGGCGAGGAGATCAGCTTCATGTCGAGCGCGAACATCAAGGCCAAGCCGGATGACCCGCTGGTGAAAGTGAAGCTCCGCCGTCTTGAGCTGGACCGCGATACGAGGCAGAAACTGATGCCGATCCTGAAGGAAGCTCAGGCAGAAGCGTGCCGCCAGCCGCCGGCAGAGCAGTTGCTGTTTGGTGAGGATGAGTTCTGGGGGCTGTGAGCTCTTGCCAGTGTTTGAAGGTGTTGACGAATGCGACAGTCCGTCGTTCGCGAACAGAGTGGCAGCCGATTCGGTGCGGCCGCAGCAAGTGTCCGGATTTTGGAATCCGCCATGCCATCCCGTCGACCCGACATTCCGCTCCCGCCCGAGTACTCACCCGATGCTCTCACTCGGTATGTCTACCGGCATTTTTCGCTCCTCCTTACCGAGGAAGAACTCGCGGTGGATCGTGTGCGCATTGGACGTGCGAAGCAGTTGCTGTCAAGGTATCCAGTTGAAGCCCAGTCGTTTGATTCCTTCGGCTTGCGAGAAGTGCAGGCCAAGTACCCGGAGCTGATGCGTCGGATCCACGAACGTGGACCAGCATCCTTGATGCGGGACGCGGCAGAGCGAGTGCTGCGGGACCATCCGGAAAAGAAGATCCTTCACTGTTGCAGCAAGTGCGGCGAGTTGTGCCTGACGCCCAGGGCACGATTCTGTATGGCGTGCGGCTTCAGTTGGCATTCACCGGAAGGCGAGTAAGGGCCTCCGGAGGCCTCTTTCCCTCACCCCTCCCGCTACTCCATAACGTCCTATAAGATAGATTATGTATAATGAAATCGACCTTTGAGGGAGGGGGGCCCAGATTCAGTCTCCTGAGGCTCTGCCGCCGCCATCAGCACTGTTCAGCAGCCCGCCTCCCACCGCTCGAAGAAGGAATCCACATCGGCGCCATCAACGCCACCATCCTGATTGAGATCGCTCGTTGAGTCGCCCGCTTCCCACGCCTCAAAGAAAGCTCCAATGTCCGCGCCATCAACCCCGCCATCGCAGTTGAAATCGGATGGGCACTCTGAACACGCCGCGGTGCCAGTGGTGAATGCCAGCTCAGTCACCAAGTCGAAGGCAGATGCCGCGATGGTCCCGCCCCAGGCGGATGTTGGTGTGTAGAAACGGGCTGAGTACGCGATGTTGATGATGTAGCGGGTGTTTGCTTCCAGCGTGTTGCCGGCGATCACGAAACTGTCCTGGGACGAATCGAAAGCGGTGAACATGACTCCGCCATCGTCGCTCTCGCGGCGAACGCTGATGAACGTGACCGCCACAGCGAGTCCGGGATCACCCGACCACGCCGCGACCCCCACGGTGAAGTCAGATGCCGGATTGAGTCCGCCTTGAAGTTCGTCCCAGTTCGTGACGTATGGAATCGTGTCAGGAAAGTAGTTTTCAACCGGGTGCACGAGCTCGCCGCTTTGATCGTCAAGCAGCCCACCGGTGGTCGTGTAGGTGTACGCGCCGCCGGGGAGTCGGAAGTCGATTTCGGACTGATCCGCCCCGCTCACGAACGCGATTGGAGTTCCACCCAGAAACTCAAGCGGGAACTCTTCTCCGGACGGAGCGAGGACCGCTGCAGAGTCAAAGAAAGCTGAGAGGTCAAATCCGGTGATGCGGAGGTACCCGGCAAAGCCTGCAACATCCACCGGCTGATCCGCCGATACCTGAGCATGGAATCTGGCTTCAAAGATCTCAAAGAATGAAGGCTGGGCCGCTGCCAATCCGGTCAGCGAGCAAAGACCGATCGCCGCCATGAACCGACCCGCTCTTGCACTCGCGATGCACGAACGAGAGCCCCGCCTCGTCAGTGGTTGCCAATCCGAACCAATCGTCGAAGAAACTGCACGAGCCCGCATGATCGTCTCCCTTCTCAAGTGTGAACATCTGCCGGTGAACGTGCATGCACCTTCTTCAAGCACGACAGCTCGCCTCACGATTCAATCGCGGAAGCCCGACTGTTGTTCAAGGATAACGAAACTGGCTCGCTTTTGCGCAGGTGGTTTCGCTGGAGGTTGGTCAAAGGCTGAATATGTTTTCAGCCGGTCAGCGCGTGGGAGTACACGCAATGCCGGAGCCCGGCCCGCATTGGAACTCCTTCAATCGGCTGCGGATGGAGCACGCCTCGGTCGCGTCACATCGCCATTTTCAGCGACAACTCAAAGAAGAGCGTGTCCGGAATCGGATCGTTGTTGTACTTGGGGATCGGACGAAAGCCAAGACTGCGGTAGAGGCCGATCGCTTCCTTCATGTACGAGTCGGTATCCAAGCGCATGGCGTCGTACCCAAGCGTCACGGCCCGGCTGATGAGCTGCTCGCACATCGCCCGGCCCAGCCCCAACCCGCGATGGGTGGGTCGCACATACAG
>JBILUL010000268.1:0-4293 GCA_044371005.1 Phycisphaerales bacterium
GCGATCATTGCTGCCGGTGTCTCCCTCACCGCTGCGGCGGAACTGGCGCAGCGGCGCGGGCAGTTCGTCTCTGCCGTCACCCACGAACTTCGCACTCCCCTCACCACCTTCTGCCTCTATTCGCAGATGCTTGCCGATGGCATCGTCACCGATGCCGATGCACAGAAGGGGTACTTCCAAACTCTCAAGAATGAATCGACGCGTCTTGCTCGCATCGTGGAAAGCGTTCTTGATTATGCACGTCTCTCCGGACGCACCGTCACTCGCGTCGCCACCGACACGCCGATTGATTCGCTGATTGTCGCGATGGATCGCGTGCTGCGGGCCCGCTGCGAGCAGTCTGGCATGCACCTTGATGTCAAGGTCGACGCTGGCGTGCGAGGCAACATCCGCACCGATCACACGATCGTGGAGCGCATTCTCTTCAACCTGGTGGAGAATGCGTGCAAGTATGCTGCGGAGTCGGAGGATCCGACGATTCATCTGAACATCGCGGCAAAGGGTGACTCGTGGCTGGAGTTCACCGTGCAGGATCATGGCCCGGGCATCGATCCCGTCGAGCACTCCCGCATTTTCCGCCCCTTCATCCGCGGCAGCCGTCAGGCCCACGGCGGCATTCCCGGTCTGGGACTGGGTCTTGCACTCGCGCAGGGGCTTGCACGCGAACTGGGTGGAGAGCTTGAACTAAGGCCCGGTGGTCAAGGCGCCTGCTTTGTTCTGAGGTTGCCGATCGCCGCGGCATAGGGCACGTTGCCAGATGCTCACGATAATGCGCTCCGGTGCGAGCTGTCCCGGATCGATCATGATCGGCCTGTCGCAAAGGGATGTGGATGCGACCAACGCAGCTCTCGCACGAAACACCGGAGGTTTGATGCTCTCCGGCAAGCGATCGGTTTGCTGGGTGCTTGCCGATGTTTACAGGGGCATTCCGGGCTGTTCCCCGGGGTGACGCAGCATTCAAGCGACTGAGTTCTGGGGCGTGCGCGGCAGGATGTGCCGTGGCCGGGTGAAGTCCCGGCATGATGCGACGGTTGTTCTTAGCGCAACTGGCACGATTGCGAGCATTGGCAGATCGCTAAGGTTGTGCGTTCGGAGCCAACGTGTACGGAGGCCACGCCCGTTTCCTGAACGACCGGGCCACACACCGAACCAGGAGGATTCAGCGATGAAATCAGTATTCGTGTTCATGGTCGGGGCAGTTGCCAGCCAGGCTTTCTGTCAGTCATCGTTTCGGACGATTGCGCCTGATGCGAGCTTTGACTATGCCGTGGTGCAGGACATTTCGGGCAATGGTCGATTTGCTCTGGTTTCACAGCAGAACTCGGTGCCGCGTGATCCGCTCAATGGGTACATCCTCGATCTGATCAGCGGCACGCGGGTGAACCTCGTGGACGAATACGGGCGGGATCTGACGCCCATTGGAATCAGCGACGATGGAAGCCGCGTGGTGGGCTATCTGGGCGGCGGGCCTCTGGCGACGACGGTGGCGTTTCTGTGGGATGCGGAAGAGGGCCTTCGCGAACTGGGCGGACTGGCCGGTGCGAACATCAACTACGCCAAGAGCCTTTCTGCGGATGGATCGGTCGTGGTTGGAACTTCCGGCACGAGCTTCGGAGACATGTACCAGCAGGGCTGGCGCTGGACTGCGGAAGCAGGCTTCGAGGCCTTGACTGATCTGGGGCCCGACACGCTGGATTTCGGCAGTGCCGAGAACATTTCGGCGGATGGCTCGACGATCGTGGGGATGGGGTCTCTGGGTGATCAGGATCCGGATACGGACGATCTGATGTCGGCAGTGATCTGGCAGTCGTCCGAGACTACGCCCACGAACTTGGGCAATCTGCCCAGTCTCAGCTACACCGGTGGTGCGATGTGCACCGCGGCATCGGGAGATGGAGCGGTCGTGGTGGGGTTCAGCCCGGCGATCTCTACCTCTGGTGGTTTCGTCACCCATGGATTCCGGTGGACGCAGGCGCAGGGGCTTGTCGATATCGGCCAGCTTGCATCGAATCCTCAGGGCTCAATCTACATCCTGGACTGCTCGCGGGATGGCGAAACGCTGGTGGGCTACATGATCGATGGAGGCGTCAGTTCCTGGCAGGCGGTCGTCTGGTCGGCGGCGGCTGGTGTGCAGACGCTTCGATCGATGCTCAATGCTCGGGGCGTAGTCGTGCCTGCGAATCTTGGTTTGCGAGAGACCTACTGCAGCGCCGATGCAAGTGTCATCGGCGGCTGGGCGTACAACATCACGACGGGCAAGTACGTTGGATACGTGGCTTCATTCCCGCCTCCGTGCTCGGCTGATTTCAACCAGGATGGCGGGGTCGATGGCGCTGATGTCGAGGCGTTCTTTGCACAATGGGAAGCTGGCAACCCTACCGGCGACACCAACCGCGATGGCGGCGTGGACGGCGGGGACATCGAGTTCTTCTTCACGCAGTGGGAAGCGGGCGGTTGCTGAATCGCGGCACGTCTCTGCCGCGCCTTGGTCCGGTGCGATGATCCATCAACGTCTGAAAGCTGCACCGACCGCCGCGCTCGCGGCGGTTGGCTGCCAATTGGCAAGGTCAAAGACTGATCGAAGTACTTCAACTCCTGCTTGATGACGACGATGGTTCATTCGCCCGGCAAGGGGTCCAGTGTCGATCGTGAGTTGAACGAGAGAATCACCCGATCCTTGCTGCCCGCGTATGGGAGTCCTGAGTGGAGCAGGTACGCAGGGAAGATCACGAGTGTTCCGGGTGTGGGTGGAACGTCGACATGCCCGTAGCCGAGATACGCGTTGCCGAAGTCAGAGTGTGCCCCACCGAAAGGGCGCGGGCTGTAGAATCGGTTGACGCCGTTGGGCGCATGGTCCGGATACGCCTCGGGCACATCGGCGATCTGCAGGTAATAGACACCACACCATGAGCAGCCACCGTGGTAGTGCGCGTCATGGAAGCCGCGGTCGTTGGTGATGTGAAACCAGCTGTCGATGAACTCCACGCGGATGCGGTTCGGGTCGACATCGCGGCCGTTGACGTGCCACACAGCGCGTCGCACCGACGATTCGATGAACTTCACCAGCCGTCTGAGGCCCTCGTGCTCGGTCTTCTCGAACAGATCAAAGGTGCTCTCGAAGAGGCCGTCCTTTGACTTTGAGTTGGGCGCAACGCCACTGGCGATGTTCTTCGTTGCGCCGGATCTGATGTCGTAGAGATGCTCGATGATGGACGCTGCATCTCGGTCATGATCGCGGTACTTGCGGGAGAACAGAGTCGTTTCCCAGTAGGACCGAGGCATGAGTTCATGCACGCTGGCTGCGGAGCCACCATAAATGCCGCCGGTTCCCGTCATGGCTGGCGCACTTGGGGTGTGGCTCATCGTGCCAAGCTCAGTTCGTACATGGGGAGCGGGAGCAACCTTCTGGATCGTCCCAGCACCGTCATGTGGACCCGTCGTCATTGTGTTCCTCCGGTACGAAGCGGCGCGTCGCCTTTCGCTTCTGGCGATCTCCACGAGCATACCACAACTGCTTCCTGTTGTGCGGGCCTTTTCCCAACGCACACGCACACTTGACCGAGCCTTGAAGGAACGATGCAAGTTGAATCCATCACTGGGATGATCGCCCGGTGCTAGCCTTGGGTTCTTCATGCGGCCTTTGTGCCCCGATCATGCGTGCTTCATGCAGCCTCTCGCATGTGAGGAATCTCCAGCGAGCGAGCGATGGTGCTCTCAACAGCGAGGCACCGAGGCTGACGCAATCGGCGCCGTGCCCAGGCTGCTGCATTGATCGTGATCGGGGGTGCCCCCTGGCCGCAAAGCTCGAACTGAAGGCAGAACTCGATCTGCACACCTGCCGCGGATGAGACTGGGCTATCGGCCAGGCTCGCGTTGTTTGCAGTGCGTCAAGGGCTCGCCCGGAGTGCTTTGGCGGCATCAGCGTGATGAGCGGTGCATCACACGCCTTCTTCCTTCATCACCGGTGCCACCGCCCAGTTGAGCTTTCCGATCAGCCGCGACCAGTAGTTGCTCAACGGGTTCTGCACGAAGCGGAGCAGCGGCTTGTCCTTGTAGAGCCGCAGACGATCACCGGTATTCACCCGCATGTGCGTCTGACCATCGATGACCAGCGCGGTGCCCGCGGAAGTCACTTCATCATTGACCTTGAGCATCGTGATCTCGATGACACTCGAGGAACCGATCACGACGGGACGGAAGGCCAGCGATTGTGCCGCGACCGCGGTGACGACGAACGCATCCACTTCGGGGGCCATGATCGGTCCGCCCGCGGCGAGGTTGTACGCGGTCGAC
>JBILUL010000269.1:0-4287 GCA_044371005.1 Phycisphaerales bacterium
GTGATGATGCGGACCTCGCGACCGATGGATTCCTCGGCGACCACGACTGCGAGCAGCTGCTTCTCGTCGGGCGAGAGGCAGTAGGACTGTCCGCGTTCGAGTATGGGGCCCGCGAAAACGCGCTGTGCGTCGCCCGCGGGACGACCTTTGTCCATCGGGATGCGCGCGATTGATCGGCCCGTGCGGTAGTAGAGCGAGGTGCCCAGGGGGCCCCACTTGGGAGCACGACCGCCTCCGAAGGAAATCTGAACGGGTTGGGCGTCCCCGGTGGTGCTGATCACGTAGATTTCAACGCGGCCGGAAATGTTCGACTCGTACGCCACCCACTTGCCATCGTTTGAGAACATCCCCGCCTTTTCGTCGAAGCGTGTCTGGACGAGCGGCTTCGCCGTGCCCGCTGCGTCGACAATCCAGAGGTTGTTGCCTGTGTCGGCCGTGCGTTCAACGACGCAAAGTTGGCCATCGGGGCTCACTGAGTTGATGTCGCAACTGTTCTTGCCCTTATAGACCAGTTCTGGCGCAGCGGTGCCACTGGCGGCGGCCGACCAGACGGCCCACCGCTCCTGGCGGTTCGAACTGAAGAGCACGCGTGATCCGTCGGCAGACCAGACCGGACTGAGGTTATTGCCTGCATCAAAGGTGATCCTTCGCGGAATGCCTCGTTGAAGGTCGATCACCGCGATGTCACCGCCCCCACCCACGAGGGCCTGGGTGCCGTCGGGCGAGATGGCGATGTTGCCGCCCATTTCGAACCCGGTGGTGTCTTTCGCGTCGAGCACGTTCTTGATCGTGCCATCGGCACTGATCCAGGCGAGCCGCGGCGTGGCGGGTTCGGAGGGGACGTAGGCAAGTGTTCCCTTGTCGGACACATCGAAGACGCACCGAGTCGCGTTGCCCAGATGCGCCACCGATGTGAGAATCTGGTTGCGCTCGATTGCATCCGGCGTGCCACCGGTTTCCGGGTCGTACGCCGCGGCGAGCAACGTGCCCCATTGTTCGAGAATCACGTGACCAGAGGCAACCCACCGAGCAGGCGGGATGAACGACGGGCTCGCGACTTTGGCGATTTCCCGCACGGTGCCGGTCTGGGTATCAGTGATGCGTGGGCCGCCGATGTCGCCATCGCCCCAGGAAGTGAACAGCAGTTTGGTGGTACCGGGGATCGGCTGCGGCCAGACATGCGCGTAGGTTCCCGGAACCGCGGCGAGATTCGTGAGGGCCACGGGCGAGCCGCCACCGGCGGGGATGCGCCAGAGTGGAGATTCAAGTCCGGTTGAGTAGACGATGGAACCATCGTCCATGACGCACGAGGACATCATGGAAGGGGACTGGACGATGAGCGTCGGGCTGCCGCCATCGACCGGTGCGCGGCAGAGGCCTTCAGGACTGGAAAAGAGCACGGATCGGCCATCGGGCGTGAATGCAGGATGCACCGCTTCTCGGGAACCGGGCACGGCGATGAACTCGGAGCGACTCAACGAGCGAATGACGAGCAAAGACTCGCCGGCTTCATTCTCGGCCGTGAAGGCGACGCGTTCGCCATCGCGCGAGATGGCGATGGAACCGACGATTTCATGCCCCTTTGGCATCGGGATCGACAGTTCGAGCGTCGGGCTCGGTGTCGCGGCGGGTGCTGGGCGCAACGCGACCCAGACCCAGCCGGCGGAGGCGATCAGGAACAAGGTGGCGGACGCGACGAGCCATGCACGCGGCGTCGATGTGGCGGGAGCGCTGGCGTTCACCCACTCGCGCCCGGCGATTGCACGATCGAGGACGAGCCGTGCATCGCCGATGTCGTTCAATCGCTGCTTGCGTTCCTTCTCGAGGCAGCTGGTCAGCAGTTCTCGCACCCGGGGCGGCGTGCGTGAAGGAAGAAGATTGAGATCTGAGTCCTTGTGCAGGGTGGCGCCGATGGCGTCGGCGACGGTCTCGCCGCGGAAGGGCATGATGCCCGTGAGCATTTCGTAGAGCACGCAGCCGAAGGAGAAGATGTCGGAGCGTTTGTCGACGGGCTTGCCGCGGGCCTGCTCGGGGGACATGTACCCGGCGGTGCCCATGATGACGCCTGGGATGGTCGGGCTGTGTGCGAACTGTGCGGGAGATGTGATGGTCGGAGAGTTGGGCGAGGCGCTTGTGGTGGATGGGGCTCCGTCGGCGGTGCGGGCAAGGCCGAAATCGAGGACCTTGACGATGCCATCGTCCGTGACCATCACATTGCCGGGCTTGAGGTCGCGGTGGATGATGCCCTTCTCGTGCGCGGCCTCGAGTGCTTCGGCGATCTGCTTTGCCAGCGGCAGTGCCTCATCGACCGGGATCGGGCCTTTGGCGAGCCGGTCGGCCAGGGTCTCTCCTTCGACAAACTCGAGGATGAGGTACTGGTTGCCGCGTGCCTCTTCGAGTCCGTAGATCGCGCCGATGCTGGGGTGGTTGAGCGAGGCGAGGACTTTGGCCTCGCGTTGGAAGCGGGCGAGGCGATCGGGGCCTTGCGTGAGGTGTGTGGGCAGGGCCTTGATGGCGACCTGACGGTCAAGGCGCGTGTCGCGGGCGAGATAGACCTCACCCATGCCGCCGCGGCCGAGTTCGCGTTCGATCTGAAATGGGCCGATGGCGGCGGGGTGCATGGCGGGGGGAGTGTATCGGATCGGATGTCCGGGGACGCCGCCCTGTTTCTGAGGCCACACGGACCTGTGCTGCGTGGGCCTGTGCCGGGTAATCCCAGGGATGTTCCGCCGCTCGCACCCACTCCCACCATCTGAGGACTTTCGATGATGAGTTGCACCGATCCGTGGCCCGAGCGATCTGGCGGGCTGTTCCGAGTGAGAATGGCGTGATCTGATGTGAATATCCTTTCCAAATGAGCGGGAGGCCCGACCACTCACGTGCGACCATTCCGCCCGCCCTGCGTCGGCTGCAGTGGTGGTTTCTTCTGGGTCCGGTCGTCTGGCTCGGTGGAGCAGTGTTGTTCTGGATGCCGCCAATCCGATCGGCGGTGCCAGCACCAAACTTCTGGTGGGGTGTGGGCATCCCACTCGTCATCTTCGCTCCACAAGGGGTTGCCATTTTCATTGTGGCAAGAGGGCTGCGGCGAATCAAACAGGCCGTTCGTGCCTGCGGTGGATGCGCGTGCACTCACTGTGTGCATGATCTGAGCGGGCTGGGCGACCATGGCATCTGCCCCGAGTGCGGTCATGCCTTTGATATCGCCGCGTTGCATCGCTCGTGGGCTCGCGTCAAGATGTCTGCCTGAGACTACTCACAGAACGCATCTGCGCCAGAACTGCGGGGATCGTCATGCTGGTGTTCATCGGACGCGCCACGCTGTCGCCTTGCATCCGACCCCGCTGCGAATGATCCGGGCGGTTGGGATCGATGGCACGCTACGCGATGCCGATGGCGCTGCGGATCCTCGTCGGAAGTTCCCGGGTCATGTACAGACCATCGGGGATCGGGGTTTCGTCGTCGACATCGGTCTGGGCAGGCGTCGCGCTGACATGCATGAGCGGGATCGGCAGACCCGTCAGTGAGACGTCCATCGCGATGCGGAATTCCCCTTCTCCCATCAACACAAGCTGAATACCGGAGGGGACATTTTCGGCGGGCACTCCGGAGGTGCGTTCTTCGAGCAACGGCGGCGTCAGGGCGTTTTCGGTGATGAGCAGGTAGTGGTCGGCCTCGACACGAAACGCGAAGACCACATCGAGCGAGTCATTCTCGATGCGCCACGCGGCGTACGCGGTGGCTGTCACATCGGTGGCGACTTCCGGCGGGTTGTCGGTCCAGTCGTCAGTGCCAGAGAAGAGCCAGAGGCCGACGATCGCCAGTGCCGCGGCGATTGCGCCGACCACCAGCGAGAACGTCCATGTCACGACGCCCGAGAAGAGCCACACGTACACCCAGTGCAGGGCGAAGGCCCCCACTGCCATGATCCCTCCGGCGACGGCCCCCAGAAGAACGATGATGGTGATGGAATAGGATCGTCCGGTGGTCATCCGGCCGGCGTATTCATCGAACTCGGCATCGGTGTATGGGCGAGAAGCGGTGGTCAGCATGGGAGCCTGCCGGGACCGGGCAGAGAAGTACCTAGCGAGGTGTGAGCGTACACCATTACGCTGGCCGGCCCCATTCAGTTCTTTCATCAAACAGGCACCCGAGGCGCAGCCGTGGTGCTGGACATTCCCTTCACGGGAGCCGAAGTCGGCAGTCACTTCACCTGCACTTGTTCACGCGGCTCAACGTGCTGAACGCGTGCGCAGGACCATACGCCAGCATCACGTGTGCGCGGCGTAC
>JBILUL010000115.1:0-15329 GCA_044371005.1 Phycisphaerales bacterium
CTTGTCAAACGCAAACACCCAGAACCAGCTCTCTTGATCATCCTTGAGATCGTTGTCGGTCGTCACGATGAGTGTGCGGCGGCCATCACCAAGCACTGGCCCGAAGCACAGGCCCTCGATCTTCTCTGGCATGGTCTTGCCCGCAAGGCCGAATCGCTCATCGAGCAGGTTGAGGAAGGGCGTCTTCGCCGCGGCGTGCACACCAGTGGGCAACCCACGCCGCGGGAGTGATTCGATCCCCGAGACATCACTCGCGCCGCGAAGATCAATCCGGTAGAGCCTGCGGAAGTAGGTGTCGTTGCCGCCCTTGCCATCGCGCTCGAGCACCAGCAGTTCATGATCGCTGAGCGCCAGAATCTCATTCACCCCGTTGGCATCGCTGCTGAGCGGATAGACCAGCTCGCGGGTCGCTCCGCTTGCGATGGTCACTTCCAGGATTCGACAGTTCACACCAATCCGCTCATTCGCGGCATCGAGCGCTCCATCCTGAATCAGCGGGCTCTGCAGAATCGCCCACAGCTTCCCGCCATCAGGGCTGATCGCCAACCCCTCAAAGCCCCGGTTGCTCTGGCGGCCCCTCGTGTTGGCCGGCGGGAGTTCTTCTTCCGGGCCTGCGCCAGGAACGGCAATCCCAAACTTCTCGGGAATCGCAACGCGGCCGATCCGCTTGCCCTCGGAGCTGAAGTGGTCGATCCAGGGCCCATACTCATCGCTGATCCACAGCGTGCCATCAGGAGCCACGCGGATGCCTTCAGGGTCGAATCGGGCGTCCTGTCGCCGGTCAGGCCCGGCGAAGATCGTGGCCAGCCCGTTGAGCGAGCGGCCAGACTCATCCACCAGCAGTGTCGTGGACTTGAGCTCGACGCTCACGGGAACCGCCGCGCCGGGCTCCAGGCGGATCTGGAAGGTCTGGTAGCGGCTGCGCCAGGGGGAGGCTCCATCGCCAGGGCCCCGGTCGTTGCAAGCCACATAGAGGTCATCACGCCCCGTGTAATCGATGGCAGAGCCAAAGGAGCCCAGCCGGTCCTGCGTGAAGCTGCTGACGGCCCCCGTCAGGCCCGAGCGATCCAGGGCGGTTCCGGCGATGCTGGCTTTCCCAATGAGGGTGATCTCTGCGGCCTGCGAGGTTGCACTACATGCCCCCAGGGTGGAGATACACGCGATAACGAGGGCGACAGTGGTGGGGCGGTTCATGGGGGAGGACCAGGCTACGGTGCGGTCTTGCGGTGCGGGCCAACAAGGAGCCCAGAGTCTTAGCGCACCGTTCGCGGTTCTGGATTATGGTTTCGCTAAGGAAGGGTTGCGGTTGGGTGTGGACGTGGTGGGAAGGTGAACGCCGCGGACGCGGCGGAGGAGTTGCATGGCGATCGTGTCGATCATTTTCGCGGCGATCACGCTGGTGATGAGCTTCATCACCTTCGTTGCATTCGCCATCGATAAACGCCGCGCGATCAACGGAAGCTGGCGCACCCGCGAATCAACCCTTCACCTCATGGAGCTGCTTGGCGGCTGGCCCGGTGCGGTGCTGGCGATGATGGTGATCCGCCACAAAACGAAAGACGCCAGGTACAGGACGATCCATCATCTGATCATCGGCCTGCACGTCATCATCTGGTTTTTCATGATCAACGGCCTCTGGTAACCGACGATCACGCGGCGGACCCACGCCAACGCGAACACATGCTCCAACCCACCGTTCGCGCATCACGCCGTACGTTGACATCTTCGCCTCTCTTATCCTGTCCATCCTGTCCATCCATGTTTCAATCCGAAGAAGAGAAGAGAACATGGATGTACAGTATGGACAGGATGGGGAGGGGAGAGAGCCAGACGTTTTGAGTTCGCCGCGAATCAATGAAAAGCCCCCGATCATTGAGGTGACCGGGGGTGGGTGGGGGTGGGGGTGGGGTGTGGGGCGATTGCGAAATCCTGTGATTTCAGCCGGGCTTAGGCTGTTGCTGCATCAAAGAGCGATTCGCAGAACTTCCAGTTCACGACGTTCATGAAGGCCGTGATGTAGTCGGCGCGCTTGTTCTGGTGCTTGATGTAGTAGGCGTGTTCCCAGACATCGATGCCCAGCACGGGCCGTGCGCCGGTGAGCATCATGTCCTGCTGCTTTTCTTCCTGGATGATCATGAGGCGCTTGGAGACGGGGCAGACCACCAGCCAGGCCCAGCCGCCGCCTTCGACCTGTGCCGCGGCGGCCTTGAAGTGTGCCAGGAACTTGTCGTAGGCACCGAAATCCCGTTCAATGGCCTCAGCAAGCTTGCCCGAGGGAGCACCGCCGCCACCCTTGCCGGCGGGAGCCATCATGTTCCAGAAGAGGGTGTGATTGATGTGGCCGCTGCCGTGGAAGGAGACTTCGCGCGACCAGTGCTTGATAAGCCCGGCGTCGCCGCCTTCGCGGATGTCCTTGAGCGACTTGACGGCCTTGTTGAGACCATCGACATACGCCTTGTGGTGCTTGCCGTGGTGGATCTCCATCGTCGCGGCATCGATGTGGGGTTCGAGGGCGTTCTTCTCGTAGGGGAGCGGGGAAAGAACGTACTCGCCCTTGGCGGCGTCGAAGCCGGGAAGGCCAGCCGCGGCGGGTGCCGGGGTCGCACCAGCGGGCACCGCGGTCCTGCCGGGCTGAGCGTTTGCGAGGAATGTGGCGGCACCAACGGCGCCGATGGCGGTCAGGACATCACGACGATCGATGGACGATTGTTCAGACATTGAGGGCTCCTTCTTTGTTGTATCAAGCGTATTCCGTGCGGCTCATAGCAAAGGGGGGCGTCTTGCTCGCGGCAGGAGTGAAAAAGACAACCGCCCCGCAAGGAGCGGGGCGGTTGATGCAATGCATGTGAGGGAGGCGAAGGGTTAGTTCGTCTCGCCGACCTGCCAGCGGAAGAAGGCGACGATCTTGGCCTTGTCGCCGACGATCTGCTTGACCTTCTTCTCGGGGTCCATGATGAAGGGCTGCTCCATCAGGGCGATTTCCTCGAAGAACTTGCGCATGCCGCCTTCGACCATCTTCTCGGCGATTTCCTTGGGCTTGCCCGATTCCATCGCCTGCTCGATGCGGAAGCGGCGTTCCTTCTCGACGACGTCAGCAGGCACGTCGGCGGCGGTGATTCCCTTCGGCCGCGGCACGGCCGCCGCGATGTGCATGCACACCTGGCGGAGCGTCTCATCGCTGACCGAACCTTCGGCCTGAATGAGCACGCCGGTCTTGCCGTCGTGGTGCACGTACTGACCGAAGGCGCCCGTACCGGGGTCCTGGGTCAGCTTGTGGCCGCGTGCGTAGCGGGCGTTCTCGCCGGTGGAGATGCGCATCTCGTCGACCAGTGCGGTGATCGCGGCGTTGGCCGGAACATCGCCGCTGGTGGAGTTGATCGCAGCTTCCGCGATCTTCTTGGCGGTGGCGACGAACTTCTCGTTCTTGGCGGTGAAGTCGGTCTCGGTGCGAAGCTCGATGATCGTCGCGGCTTCGTTGGTCAGCGCGACGGCGATGCGGCCTTCGCCGCTGGCGCGGTCGGTCTTCGAGTCCATCTTGCCCTTGAGCTGCTTGCGGAGCAGTTCGGTGGCAGCCTGGATGTCACCCTTGGCTTCGATGAGCGCGGCCTTGCATGCCATCATGGGCAGGCCGGTCTCGTTACGAAGATTCATCACGTCTTTGGCGTTCAGTTCCATAGAGAGGAATATCCCTGTCCCTGTCGGCTCAGGCCTCGAGGGGTTTGCGTGGTGTTACTGGAAATGTCGTTACTGTACTGTGCGGGCGTTGATTACGAACCGGACGCGGCGGGCTCGGGCTCGCCACTGTCGGCCTTGTACTTGGCGCGAGTGCTGCGCTTGGGGCCTGCCGGGGCGCCGGCCGCCGCGATCGGGGCCGTCGTGTTCGTGCCAGGCTGCGTCATCGCCTTCTGCTGCTGAGCTTCGGCGATGGCGATGCAGAGCTCGCGGACCACGACGTCGATGGAGCGCATCGAGTCGTCGTTGCCGGGAATCGGAATATCAACGTACTCGGGGTCACCATCGGTATCGATGAGGCAGATGGTGGGGATGCCAAGCTTGCGGGCTTCCTTGAGCGCGGTCACTTCCGCACGCACATCGACGACGATCAACGCGCCAGGGAGCTTGTCCATGTGGCGGATGCCTTCGAGGTTGCGGCTGATCTTGCGCTGCTCGCGGCGAAGCTGGCTTTCCATCTTCTTCGAGTAGCTGGCGTAGTTGTCGTTTTCTTCGATCGCATCGAGCTCGTCGAGGCGCTTGAGACGCTGACGGATCGTCCGGAAGTTGGTCAGCGTGCCACCCAGCCAACGCTCGGTGACGAAGTGCTGCTTGACCGCGGGGACGCGGGTCTCGATCACGTTCTTGGCCTGACGCTTCGTGCCGACGAAGCAGACATCCTTGCCGTCCATGACCAGCTTGGTCACGAACTTCTTGGCGATCAGAAGACCCTTGATGGTCTCCTTGATATCGATGATGTGGATGCCGTTGCGCTTGCCGTAGATATACGGCTGCATCTTCGGGTTCCAGCCGCTTGCACGCTGGCCGAAGTGAATGCCTGCCTCAATCAGGTCCTGAACGAGTTGATTTGCCATCGAACTGCACTGCCTTTCACGATCAGCGTCACCGGCGCACACGGGGATCGACCGAGCCTCATCAGGCACAGGAGCCTGCTGAAGTCCGCCACATACGCACAAGGGCGCTTCGGGGGGCGTTCATCCACACAGATGGACGAACAAGGGATTCAACAAACACGAACGCACGAAAAACCCGACGTTCATGTGTCTCGGGGTCGATCCTGACCCGGACCGCCAAGTATAGGCCAAGCCCCCCTCGACCTTCCCCTTTCACGCACCTGCAATCACGCCAGATTGCAGCGGAAAATGCAGGTTGTGCCTTCAAGTCCATGCCCCGAACCGGTTGGGGAGCGAGATCGGTTCGTGGTTCGTACGGAAAAGGTCGCGATCCCGCGGCGTGCATCTGTCCGGACGCGTGGTAGGAAAATGGTCGGTAGTGCCACCGATTCCGGCTTCGGAATCGGTGACGTGCCGTCATGGTTCCAAGGTGAGTGGATGGAACTGACCTGTGGAGCTGAACTGACCGTTCCGCAGTGAGTCGCGCGTGGGAAAAGACCAGAACGGGGACACCGATTCCGAAACCGGGAATCGGTGGCACGGTGACGCTGGCTTCAAGCTTCAAGATCAAGCGGCTTGCGGGGCGTCGCCGGAGCTTCGTGCTCCTGGTGGTCCTCGTGCGCATCTTCCTGCGAGTTTTCCGCGATGGAACGCAGTGCTTCGCGGCCTTCAACCGTTGACGGCGCGAGAATCAACTCGTCTTCCGAGCGGTTTTTGCGGCCAAGTGGCTTCTCCACGGCCTTGGCAGCGCCTGGTTTGGCGCCCGCGGTGGCGGCGTGCTGTGCGGCCGAAACTGCTGCCGCGGCGGCGGGATTGGGTATTCCCATCGCAGACATCCACCTCCCCTATCGGGCCATCCCACCGCCTCCAATAAAAAACACGCGCGAGAACCCGTTTTCCAGGTGCGACACCCCATGTGCCACTCCAGTCGTATCTTTCGCTCGCCATGAACTTCACCTTCGAACCCCTGAAGAACCCATCCACCGACCTTGGCCCCGCCGCGAAGATCATTTCGCAGGCATTTGCGGGCCCGGAAGAAGGGTGCAGCGAATGGCTCACCAAGCATGTCGGGCTCGCCAACACACGAGTGCTGCGTGCTGGCACCGACCTGGTCGCCACCGGCGTTCGCATTCCCATGGGCCAGTTCTTCGGCGGCCGCTCCGTGCCCATGACCGGCATCGCGGGTATCGCGGTCGCACCCACCGCCCGCTCCCGCGGCGTGGGCCGCACACTCATGCGCGAACTCATCACAGAAATCCACCAGGACGGCACGCCCATCTCCACACTCTACCCGGCCACGACCACGCTCTACCGGCGCATGGGATACGAACAGGCCGGACAGCATCTCGAACATCGCTTCCCCGCCACCAGACTTCCCACTTCGCGGTCAGCGCAGGCTCTGCGACCCTACACCGATCAGGACCGTCAGGCTCTTGAACAGTGCTACCGCAGATTTGCGACCCACAGCGACGGCGCTCTCGACCGACTCGAGTACATCTGGGACCGCGTCTTCGAACCACGCAGCACCAGGACCTCCGGCTTTCTGGTCGAAGATGCCTCGCTCGAGGGTGGCATCGGCGGCTACGTCTTCCTGCATCAGGTGCGCGATGCCAAGTTCGGTCGTCACGAAGTCCACATCAGCGACATGGTCGCCAACACGCGGCACGCCGCGATCTCAGTACTCAACTTCCTGGCCGGGTACGGCTCCATGGCCGAAGACATCGTCTTCCGCGCCGGCATCATCCACCCGATCTTCTCGCTCATCGATGAACCACGCTACTTGAAGCTCGAGTTCAAGGACTACTGGATGCTGCGCATCACGCACGTGGCCAACGCGCTGGCCGCACGCGGCTACCCCGCGGGCCTCACGCAACGACTTGAACTCGAAGTGGCTGATGACCTTCTTGAGGCCAACTGCGGACGCTGGACGCTGAGCATCGATTCCGGGAATGCCTCCGTCACGCCTGGCGGCGCGGGCTCATTCAAGATCGATATCCGTGGGCTGGCCCAACTCTACAGCGGACAATTCCACCCGCACGCCATCGCAGCACTTGGACGCCTGCAGGCCCCGGATGGGGTACTCGCGGCAGCCGCGGCGATCTTTGGTTCAAGCGGCGGCACCGGGTTCTGCGACTTTTTCTGACCCGCGGCGTTGTGCGGGTGCATTGATGCGGGAATCGCGTTGCCGCGTCGCCGTACCAGCGTTCGCGAATCCAGCACGCGGCGTGCACCGAACCCTCCAGTTGCTCCGCCACGCAGGCGGCGTCTGAGCCGAGTTCCAGCCGCTGTGGTGCGTAGTTCTTACTCCGGGTCTCTCCCTTTGCCATCTCCGTTCGGTAACCTCCATGATTCAATCAACCCAGCCCCGATGGATGAAAGTCTGCCTCATCATCGCGGGCATCTACAACCTTGCATGGGGCGGAGCGATGATCATCGCTCCCATCGCCACACTTCGTGCGCTGGGGGTTCGTCCATCGACCGATGAGGTGTGGCCGGAACTGTGGGGGTGCATCGGCATGATTGTCGGTGTCTACGGCCTGGGATATCTGATCGCCGCACGCAACGCGCTTGTGCACTGGCCCATCGTGCTGGTGGGCCTTGTTGGGAAGGTGCTGGGTCCCATAGGCTTTGTTGATGCGGCCACGCGAGGCCGACTGCCCTGGTCGATGGGGTGGACGATTCTGACCAACGATCTGATGTGGTGGATTCCGTTTGGTCTCATGCTCGCCGCGGCGTACCGGTTCCATCACTATGCCGCACATTCCGCGATTGCTGCTGCATCCAAATCGTCTCGCTGATCGATCCGCACGAGTGATGCGAACCTCTCCGCCGCGGCTGTGCCTTGGCGGCTTTGTGTGGGGGTCTTCGCGCACCAGCGAGGAGTGTCGATCGTGAGCAGCGCTGAATCAACGCAGACGGGCATCCACATCATCTTCGGCGCAGCCGGTGGCATCGGCACCGCGCTCTGCCATCGCCTTGCGCACGCGGGCCACACTGTCATCGCGGCCAGTCGCACGCCTGAGCGACTTGTAGGACTCGGGTCACTTCCCAACATCCACACCGCCGTGGCTGATCCGGGCAATCCCTCTTCGGTAGATGCGCTGCTGGCCAAGGTCGTCCAGGAGCGGGGCCGCATTGATGGCGTGGCAAATCTCGCAGGCGCGTTCTTGCTCAAGCCTGCGCATCTCACCAGCGATGAGGAGTTTGCTCAGCAGATCCAGACCAACCTGGTGACGGCGTTCAATGTGCTGCGGAGTGCGGTGCGTCACATGGGTGAAGGTGGGGGGAGTATCGTCTTGATGTCCTCGGTGGCCGCGACCATGGGGCTGGCGAATCACGAGGCGGTCGCCGCGTCGAAGGCGGGTGTTGAAGGGCTCGCGCGGTCCGCCGCGGCGACGTATGCCTCGCGCCGCATTCGCATCAATACGGTGGCACCCGGACTGACACGCACGCCGTTGACGGCGCGGCTCACGGCCAACGAAGCATCGCTCAAGGCGTCCGCCGCGATGCACCCGCTGGGCCGCATCGGCGAGCCTGAAGAAGTGGCATCAGCGATTGCCTGGCTGCTCGGCAGTGATGCGGCCTGGGTGACCGGCCAGACCATCGGTGTTGACGGCGGCCTCAGCAAGGTGCGCAGCCGTGGCTGAGCCTGCGAGTGATGTATCGGGGCTTCTTGCTGCGATGCCGCTTTCGGATGGACGGAGCGTGCTGGACGCATCGCGCACGCGGCCCGTGATGCTTGTGTTTCTGCGGCACATGGGGTGTACGTTCTGCCGCGAGGCGATGGCGGATCTTGGCCGCATCCGCAGCGAGCTCGAAGGCGTGGTCCTGCCCGTGCTGGTGCACATGAGCGAGCCGGCCCGTGCCCAGGCAACGTTCGCGAAGTATGGCCTTGAAGGCATTGAGCAGATCAGTGATCCATCGCGCCGGTTCTACCGCGGCATCGGCTTGGCACGCGGCGGTCTTCTGCAGCTCTTTGGCCCATCCAACTGGATCCGCGGCATTCAGGCGGGCCTGCTCGATGGTCATCTGGTGGGCATGCTCGAAGGTGATGGGTTTCAGATGCCAGGCGTTTTCATCCTTCGTGATGGCCGCGTGGTACATGCGATGCATCACGCCACCGCTGGCGAACGCCCCGAGTACCTCGCGCTGGCGCACCGGGCTTCGATGAAGGAGCCGGTGTGAGCGAAGTCTGGAACGCCAATCCCCACCTGTGGCACTGGCTGCTCCTGGTGCATGCCGCGAGCACGTGGTTCATGACGGGCCTGATCTGGTTCGTGCAGATCGTGCACTATCCGCTTTTTGGCGAAGTGGGCACCGCGGCGTTCACACAGTATGAACGCGTGCATCAGCGGCGGACGACGTGGGTGGTCGCGCCGCTCATGCTGATCGAGCTGGCCACTTCGATTGTGGTGGCGTACGCGGCGTTCAGTGCTGCATCGGTTCCAACGCCGCCGTCGGAACGAGCGGCTGTTGCAGGGCTGGGGCTTGTGGTGATCATCTGGGCCAGCACGTGGGCCTTGCAGGTGCCGATGCATGAAGTGCTCGCGAAGGGATTCGAGCGGGCACCGCATCGCAGGCTGGTGCTCACGAACTGGCTCCGCACGGCAGCGTGGAGCGTTCGGGCGGTGCTCGCCGCGTCGATGCTCTGATACCAAGAATGATTGGTCGCAGGCGTTCGATCATGCAAGGGAAACGTGCATGCCAATCGCGCGTATCCCGAACTTGCCACTTCTTGCAGCCCGCAAGGGCTCGACCGAACATAGCCGGTGGTGTCGTCGGCTTTGCGATGACACCACCGGAAGATGATGGCGAGATTCCCGCGACCCCGACAGGGGTCGTCGTGGGATTCGCATCCGACCGTGTTCTACGAGCAGCCCTTCGGGCTGCGGGACAAACATGGTGTCCGATTTCCGGGGGTGTTGCTAGCGAAGCCTCGCAACACGCCCCGGCTACGCACGTTCAGCCCTTGCGGGCTGGGAACATTGTGGTTTCGCAGAGCTTCGAGGTCGCGTTGCGAACTTCACTTCGTTGCTTCCGCAACCGCCCGCTCAAGCACCTCATCGCGTCCTGCTCTGATGCCTTCGACGGTGGGGGTGCAGGGGATGGTGGGCGCGATGCCCACGCCATGGTGCGTGCTTCGATCGTGCTTGAGAACCCGCATGCCCGTGAAAGTGATCGAGGTCTTTCCCGGCAGCGGGATCGTGACGATGTTGCCGTTGGTGCCGGCAGTCGTCGACCCGACGATCTCGCCGAGCTTGTACGCTTCGATCACTCCCATACAGCTTTCGGCATAGCTGATGGCGCGGCCATCGGTGAGGAAGTATCGTTTGCCCTTGATCTGCGGGAGTTCGCTGGGAAGGTCCCAGCGGGATTCATCGAAGGTGACGCGATCAAGGCCAGGCCGCGTGATCACCGGGACGTTCCAGAAGGCACTCTGCACGCGGCCTTCACGCAGGTGTGGCAGCAGTCTGATTCCAGCATCGCCCGGATAGCCCCGCAGATCGAATACCACGGCCTTGGCTTCGCTGAGTGCCTTGAGATGCTTCTTGAGCGTTCGCTCATCCTGATTGTTGAGATCAAAGTAGCGGATGCCCGGAGCCACTTCGGCCCCCGTTTCAGGATGATCGAGTCCTTCGGGGAGACGTGTGTTGGGTGGGACGGGCGTGACGCGGACGGAGAGCACAGCGCCCTCGCCGCGGCTGATCGAGAGCACAACCGGTTCCTGCGTGAGGCGGGTTCGCAGTTCGCTCAGGGCTCGCCAGCGGGCCCACTGCTCGGTTGCCGATGAGATTCGGGGGCGCAGGGTGTCGTAGAGAGTGGCGATGGGGGTGCCATCAAATTCGGTCACCACATCGCCTCGGAGAAGGCCGGGGGCCAGCGCGGCGGACGTGACTACGAGTTGCGTGTCGACCCATTCCCACGCGACAGGAATCACGAACGTGGGGGTCTGGTCGCCGCCGATCCACGTGTGGCCATCCTTGAGTGCGGCGCCGAGTTTCGAGAGGGTCTGGTGAAAGGCAGTGGAGTCCTTGTCGGTCGCCGCGGCTTCAAGTGCGGGAGCGAGGGCGGCATCCCAGTCGGTGTGGACGACATCGAAGTACGGATAGAAGTGCTTGAGCGCGCTCCACGCGAGCATGACCGCGGCGAGCCGCGTGGTGCGATCGTCGGTGCTGTTGCGCCATCCGACCGGCCTGTTGAGTTTCACGGGCGCCGGTGCATCGAGGGGCAGTGTCTTGGTTCCATCCGAATACGCGCCAAGCAAGATGGTGGCACGCACGCCGGGAGACAACTCAAGGGTCACGGTTTCACCCGGAGAGGTTGTCTCGAACTTGGTGGCCGACAGTGGTGCGGTGATGCGCCGGGATCGGTAGATGTTTTGGGAATCGTTGCCTCGGGTCTGGCCGAAGCCGTGGTGTACCCAGGCGGTCCAGTGCGTCGCGCCATCGGGTGTTGGTGCGGGCTTGGGCGCATCGGCCGACGCGGCGATGCGGATGCCAGGTGCGAGCGGCGCGAAGACATCGGTCAATGCCGCGGCGAGTTGTTCAGAGGTTCCAGCTAGTTCAACGTGTTCGATCGCGGCGATGGTTACAGCGTCCCAGTCCGCCGCGGCGGACTGGTCGCTGGCTGAAAAGTGTCTCACGATGCCCACCAGGCGCGTGAGTGCCACCAGATTGCGCAGGCCAACCTGCGGGGCCAGGGCTGCTGGCGGTACGTTGGCGTTGACCGCATCGCCCAGGACGGTGAGCTGGAGGCCATCGATGGCGATCGGGCCCGGTCCTTGGACCATGGCGCCGAGCACGATGGAGGTGGCATCTGGCTCGACATTGCCCGTGATCTCGACATGCTTCCAGGTCGCGCCGACTACCGGGCGATCGAACATGTTGTCGAAGAAGCCGGGGTTGCCGCCATCGCGATCGACCCGCAGCCAGAGCTGGGCTTTGGCAAAAGGGCTGATGCAGCGGAGCCATCCTTCGAAGCGGATGAGTTTGCCCCGGTACGCCGCGGCGTCGAGCGTCTGGAGCATGATGCCGGTTCCCTTGCCATCAGCCAGAAGCGTTGCACCCGCGGCACCTTCCTTCGCCTCGTCGGGGCTTCGAGTCAGTGTGGTCTTGGGTGTGGTGACTCGCCACGGGTCCGTCGCCGCGGCTTCAAAGCCGCCGTTGACGATTCCTTGGGCGTGCACGTGGTGGCAGAATGCCAGAAGCAAGAACAGTCCAGCGAGCAGTCGATGGAGAGCGCGGTTGGTGTTCATCATGAGGTGCATCGTCCGAGGGTGGAGGTTTGCCGGGTGCCCGGAGTCGAGAAACGGTACAGCAATCATTGGGGAGGAACGAGGCTCATGCGTTGCTTCTTGATTGCACCCCGGGAGATGCGGGTCAGGTACACTCCTGTCATGAGGCGATGGTTTTGGGTGGCATCGGGGCTGGTCGTGTTCGGGCTGCTGGCCTGGCCGTCGTGGCGGCTGTGGCTCTTGTGCACGCGCGAACTCTACCGGCTCTTTGAACTCGTGGGCATCATGAATCCGGGGCAGTTGGGGGGGCAGATTCTTGGGTACAACTTTTTGAGACATCCGCAGTGGACACATCTGGTCGTGAGGTCCGTCGCGGCCGCGATTGCGTTCGCCCCCGCGCTCGCGGCAACATGCTGGCTCCGCACGCGGCTTGAACGCGTGCCCGGCCCCACGCGGTGTGGGGCGTGTGATGCAGTGCTCAAGAACCTCACGACGTGTGCGTGTCCGAAGTGCAATCAGCCCTTGTGAGAAGCGATGAGACCAGATGTTCACAGATATGCAGCCGCGGCAGGTAGGTGGGTGCTGGTATGCATCGCCTTCGGTGTCGTGTTTGCGCTGGTCGATCAGCGAAAGAGCGAGATTGCACGCGGCGTGCTGTGGGTGGGTGAACGAATGGGGGCGCACACGACATACCTCTCCGGGTTAGTCATGAACGGGCCCAATGGCCCGTTCAGGGGCGCGGCGATGGTGGACGCGGTGATGAACCGGGTGTTCAACTGGGCTGCTCCGGCGATTGGGATGAGTCTTGGCTGGCTCGCCGCGGCTGTGGTGCGGATGGTGCTGCATCGATGGCTGCCTGCGCGAGGCGTTGCACGCGATGGGCGAACGCGCTGTGGCCGGTGCGGGTATCACCTGAGTGGCTTGAGCAAGCCGGTGTGTCCGGAGTGCGGGTTGGTGATTTGATGGGGTTGGTGCGTGGCGAAGTGGGCGGTTCGATTTGGGTGTTGTGCTGCCTCCCGGTGCCAAAGGCACTGGCGTTTGGGTGCTGAAGGCACCCTGGTTCATTAGCCGGGGGCAAGCGGCGGCTTTGAGCCGCGCGGCCCCCGGTAAGAGGTGCAATCGACATGCCCTCTGAAGGAGGGCCGTTGGTTCGCGGGCTACACCAATGCAGCCCTTTCAGGGCTGAGGTTCCGTGGTGGCACGTACCGGCGGCGGCGCGGCGAGGCGCCGCTTGCGTGCCGGCTATTGAACTTGGTGCCTTCGGCACCGGATTCAATGCGTCCGGCGCGGTGCACGATCGTGGAGTTCGATCACCCGCATTGATCCCACAGCGTCCCCGATCTCACACGCACCCGTTCTCCCACGCCGCGAAGAAGACCTCGACATCAGCCCCGTCGACACCGCCGTCTTCGTTGAAGTCAGCTGAGAAGTCGCCGATTTCCCATGCGCCGAAGAAGGCTTCGATGTCGCCACCATCCACGCCGCCGTCCTGATTGAAATCGGCCGAGGGGAGGTTGGAGGTTTCGATCACGGTCACGGTGCCGGCACCGAAGTCCAGCAGGCTGTCGACGATCACGCGGCCCGTGGTGTTGTCGAGCGTTGAGATCACCGGGACGCCGTTGCGGGTGGCACCGGCGAAGCAGCCGGGGCCGGGAAGGCGCAGGGTGGTGCGGATGGTGGCTGGGTTGCCGGTGTTGTTGGTGAAGGTGTGGCGTTCGCCGCGGGCAGTGCGTTCGACCGTCACATCGATCTTGTGGGTCTGGTTTGCGGGCACGTTGCGGAGCGTGACGTTGTGGAAGGTCATGGTGTTCCACGCGCTGGGGAGCTTGGGCTCGAAGACCAGACGGTTCGCCCACGCCTCGGGCGTGTAGTCGATGAACTTCATCACCGTGTCGGCCAGCGTCGACATGCTCTCCCATGCGTTGGGCCAGGCGGTTTGCAGCACGAAGTCGTCCTGGCCGGGGTAGAGCAGCGAGTTGCTGAAGGCAATCTGCTCGGCGCCAAGGCCCGCAGGCCCGAGGCGATCGATACACAGGTCAAGGCGCAGCTTGAGGTTGTCGATGTCCGCCGTGCCGGGCGTCACGTCCTGACGCTCGCCGTAGAAGAGGCCGTACCAGAGGGTCGAAAGGAACCAGGGGCCGCCATTCCAGTAGCCATCGCTCCAGTAGCGATTCAAGGTCCCGGCGTGCTGCCCGGTGAAGTTCATCAGCGGGTGCACGTTGCCCAGGCGGTCTTCACGCACGCCGTTGATGCGGTCGATGACCTTGTTCACCCGCGCATCGTTGTACGCGTACACGCTGAAGGGATACGCGATGCCAAGCTGAGAGATATCGGTGTTCTCGCCGTTCCAGTCAAGGCGACCATCCAGGCCGCCCTTGACCGTGTTGGCCTTCGTGTGGGCATCGAGTGCCTCGGCGTGCAGGCCCAGCGACTGGAAGATCGACGCGGCATCATGCAAGCCGCGGATGATGTTCGCGTTCGAATAGATAAACGTGTCGTAGCTGTCCTCCCACACGTTGTTCGAGTAGACCAGATTGAAGGCTTCTTCGTAACGAAGACGCGAATCCGAAGAGTCACGCGTCATCGTCTGCACCGCATCACGCACCTGCTCCACGTACGTGCTCAGCACCGACGAATCGCCCGTCATGTCGTACTGGAACTTCACGCCCCAGGGGAAGACCGCCGTCTCATCAATCTGCGGCGCACCCCAGATCACATACCCGTCCGTCGAGTACTTCTGCTTCCAGAAGCCCTTGCGGCCCCAGGGTTCAAAGTCGCGGTAGCAGGTTTCCTTCATCCACCGATACACCCCCGCGGCTTCCTCAAGGTGTCCCGTGCGCGCCAGCGTGATCGCCCCATACACCGCATCACGCGGCCAGACATAGGGGTACGCCCCATTGTGGAACCCGGCAATGATGCCACCGTTCACGCCATCCACATGCAGCGCCGTCGCCAGCAGTCCACGCTTGAAGACCTCGTTCACCGAAGCATCGGGCGTCGAGACCGTCGTGTTGCTATTGAGCCAGTTCGACCAGTACCCATCCGTGCTGCTCTGCAGCGACTGCGTCGAGTTCTGGTAGAACCACTCGATCGCATTGGCGAGCTTGAACGAATAGGTGCCCGCCGCGCCCGCGGTGTTGTCCACAGCGCCAGCCATGATGATGTCCACTTCGCGCGTCACACCAGTGGGGAGCGTCACCTGTGCGCCCATCCACCCCTGACCATTGTCAGCAGAAGTGTCGCGCCAGAAGTCGGTCGCGGTGCGCTCAATGCCACCGCCCGGTGCCATCACCTTCATCGCGCTGGCCAGATAGAGCGACTTGTTCTTCTCGTAGCCGCCGAAGGTGCTGGGGTTGTATTCGTTGGGTGCTGGGAAGCCCACACCCGTGCCCGTCACCACGCGGTAGGTGTTGTCATACGCCACCATCGCGCTCTTCGCGCTGTCGACGAACATCGCGTCGTACCCATCG
>JBILUL010000270.1:0-4267 GCA_044371005.1 Phycisphaerales bacterium
GTACACATGCTTCCCCGCCCCGCACAGATCATCAAACGTCACGATGTTGCAGTGCCCCATCGACTTGAAGTACCCCGGCAGCAACTTCGCGGAGGCCATTGCATCGCCCGCCGCCCGGTGCGCATGCTCGATCCGCACCCCCGCCTCGCGGCACGCTTCGCTCAGCTTGCACCGCTCCCGGCCGATCAAAGACCGCATGTTCATCAGACAAACGTACGGCATCTTTGCCTCAAGGCCAAGCCGCGAGATTTCAGCGCCCAGGAATCGCATGTCAAATGAGGCGTTGTACGCGGCGATTACGCACCCGCTCATCGCCTCCTGAATCGCTGGCCACACATCCTTGAAGGTCGGTGCCCCTTTCACCATGCGGCTCGTGATGCCATGGATCTCCGTTGCCGACACCGGTTGCTGGGGATGAATCAGCGTGTCCAACACCAGCCGCGGCGTCGATGTCCCCGGCTCATACCGAACTACCGACACCTCCACGACCCGGTCGTAGTCGGCGAGCATGCCCGTGGTTTCAAAGTCGAAGACTGCAAAGGGCATCTCGTGGATCGCCCGATGGCGAATGCCAATCGACTGCTGCTCGTTCCCCGCTTGAGGCGTCCTGCTCATTCTGCCTCCCATGAGTCGACCGTTGCGTGCTTGCAGAGCTTGCGGTACTCGCATGCGCCGCACTTATCCTTCTCGGGCTTGGCATCAAACTTCGATCTGCCCAGATCGGTCATCATCTTCACGACCCGCTCCACGGCCTTCGTCGTGGTCGCGTGGCCGACGTCGACATCGTTGCGTTTCGCATGATCGAGATCGTGCAGATAGGCCGCATCGATGCTCAACCCTTCGCCGCGCCCCGCCGCGGCGTAGACCGCCAATTGGAACGCGAACACCGCATCCTGATCACTCCCCTTGGCCGTCTTGTAGTCCACAATCGCCAGCGAATCGGGCTTGCCATTGTGGTGCGTGAGGATCACATCGGCTCGCCCTGACAGCGTTCCGACATCCAGGTGCATCTCGAAGGGCCGCTCGGTGGCCCAGATGCGCATCAAGTCGTCGCGATGCTCGGTCAGGTACTTTGCGACCATCCGGTCTGCAGTCCGCTTCATGTTGTCGAAGTTGTTGCGGTTTGCAAATGGCAGGTAGAACTCATCGGCCAGGACCTGCTCGACCTGCTTGAGTGTGGGCACCTTCCCGGTGCTCCTCGCCATCTCAGCGATGTACCGCAGCACGTGATGAATCGCTCGTCCGTAACCAAGTTCCGACACCAGCTGCGTCTCAAACCCCAGTGAGTTGGCAAGGCGATAGCGAAATCCACACTCATCAAAGTCGGCAAGTTCAGAGAACGATACTGAAACCCGCGGCGATTCGTCCTTCTTCGCACCAGCCGCCGCCGCCGGGATCGGCAGCCGCTCTCGCGCGGGCAAGGGACCTTGGAAGAGATCAATCAGGTAGGGCGATGGCTTGGCCTTGTTCTTGATGCGGTTGAAGTGTGACAGATAGAGCGTGTCACGAGCACGGGTCATGGCCACATAGAACAGTCGCCGCTCCTCATCGTCGCCACCCTGATATCGCTCCCGACTCTCCTGCGGGAGCGCGCTGAGCGGCAGCAGCCATTCCCGATCCTTGCCGGCATTGATGGACGGAAATCGCCTGTCCACGAGGGCCGGCATGAACACAACCTGCCATTCAAGCCCTTTGGCCTGGTGGATCGTCGAAATGTCCACAGCTTCAAGGTCTGGCCGAGGCTCACCCTCGAACTCCTCATAGGCATCCGCCGCGTAGTTCTGAATGAAGTTGGCCAGCTTGCGGTAGAACCAGATGCCGTAGCTCTGCCCGCCACGGAACTGGGAGGTTCCGTCGTCTTCATCGACCCACCTGGCGCGTCGGTTCACATTCTCGAAATCGGCGAGGATGTTGGAGAAGCGGGCGAACGAGCCGAGGCGTGCTGAATGGTCGGGCACATTCGCATCCAGCTCGTGAACCTTCATGAAGTTGAGCAACGTGTAGAAATCGCCCACAAGGTTGGCGGGCGTTTCGCTGTCTTTGGTGAACTTCTTCCAATGCTCGAGATACTCGATCACCTTCTTGACAGGCTGCACCTTGCCGAACGCCGCGAGATAGTCACGGGC
This sequence comes from Phycisphaerales bacterium, assembly GCA_044371005.1. Lineage (GTDB taxonomy): Bacteria > Planctomycetota > Phycisphaerae > Phycisphaerales > UBA1924 > UBA2402. Next base: position 2,127 of record JBILUL010000270.1, read on the forward strand.
GAGGTCTTCCTTGGTCACAGCGACCGCAGTCTGTCCATAACCGGGGGGTCGCCACTCGTTGTCCACGAACCAGATGTACGTTCGTGCGAAAGCGTCGATCTCGGGCAGGAGAAACAGACCGGTCCTGGCCGCACAGTTGATGGGAATGCCACGCTCGCGAAACGCCTCAATGAAAGGGACCGCCGAGGTTCGAGCGGAGCGAAATAGAATGGCGATGTCCTGATACCTGACACCACGTTTGTGCATCGCCAGGATTGCATCAGCCACACACTTGGCTTCATCTTCGGGTGTTTCAGCCGACCAGGGCACGATGCTCGCCGGATCACTCTCGCGAGATGCCTCCATCGTTTTGGCGATCCGCTCGGGAATCGTCGCGGCGAATCTCGCCGACAGCTCAACGATTTCCTTCCGTGAGCGTCGGTTGGTTGCCAGGGTGATCGCCTTGGCCTTGTAGCGCGATTTGAACGTGAGAATGTTGCGAGTCTGCGATCCCCGCCACTGGTAGATGGACTGATCGTCGTCTCCCACGACGCACACCTGCACATGCCCCGACCCCAGCTTGCGGATGAGGGCTTCCTGGGCGGGGTTGATGTCCTGATACTCATCGACGATGAGGTGCCGCAGCGGGGTGTGCACCTTCTTGAAGATCGCCGCGTCTTCCAGTGCTTCAACCGTCTTCTGAATGATCAGGCCGAAGGTCAGGAAGTGATAGCGATCCAGCGTCTCGAGATACGAGGCGTACACATCGCCCAACGGCGTCCCCGCCAGGTCACGCGGCGTGATCAGTTCATTGCCAATGACATCAACCGTTTCCGAGAACTTGAGCAGCGGGGCCCAGTGTCCATCGCGTCCGAGCGATGCGATGTTCAAATCACGCGCGGCACGGCTCAGCAGCCCCGCGTGCCGATGCGGTTCGAGCACATCGAAGTTGCCGTACTTGGGTACATGGTCCTGCAGCAGCTTGAAGCAATAGCTGTGGATGGTGCCGACGAACATCTGCGCCAGACGGCCCTTGAAGCCATCGCCCATCGCTTCGGCGACGCGCTTGATGATGCGGTCCTTGAGCTCCGCAGCGGCTTTCTCGGTGAATGTGAAGGCGACGATGGCACTGGGATCCACGCCTTCACTGATCAACGCAGCGACCCGCCGCGATACAGCCTCCGTCTTGCAACTTCCTGCTGTGGCTTGGAGAGAGAGATGGAAGAGAGAGATGGCATCCAAATCGACTATAGATCACGCCCAAGCGAAAGACGCCGAGCGAACAGAACCCCCCTGACAATGTCGGATTCTGATTGGGTGGCTTGAAGGTTGCCAGCATGTGCGGGTTCGCCTCGGAGCAGATGGACCTTCAGCACCGTGCATGGCGCAGCCGCGTCATCGCCATGGCTGCAACGGAAGGCCTGAGTTTCACGCACGGTGTCGCCGCGAAGTTGATCAATGTGTACCTGAAAGCGGTCTTTGTGTGCGGCGGCCAGCACGACCATGCACAAGTCCAAGCACTTCACCCCCCGATCGATTCGGTGTTGCTCAAGGAACTGTCTGTCCGTGATGTCGGTGGCTTGCGACGCGAATGAAATGAAGCGAGGCGGGTTCGATGGTCCAAGTTCGATTCGGTCCAGTACGAAGCAGTCATCGCCGCCATGCGCCTCGCACTCGGATCAGCTCCATTCTGGACCATTGAACAGCACTGGCAGGGCTACCAATAGGCTTCGCAGCGTCCAGCAGGTGAATCGGCTGCTCATGCCAAAGACAGCGACTCCACCCAGTCGTCTGCATCTCTGATGCCGACAAGACCTGCCGCCTCCACCACCACCGCCTTCCTCCCCTCGCTCAATCCTTCAAAGAACCGCTTCGCCCTTCGTGCCCGCCGCTCCAGCAGCACCGAGCGATCCGCGGCATCCTGACTGTCCGGGTGCAGGTGGCCTTCATCCCAGGCCTGCGCCGTCGCGAGGTACCCATCACGGACCAACGCCGCGAGGGAATCTGGACCGGCATCGATCGCGGCGAGCAGTTCGCTGTCGCTTGCATCTCCCAGGGCTGAAGTCAGGGCATCGCACCGGGCTGATTGGGAGGCTTCTTCGAGGCGGGGCTCGTCGTCATCTCCGTTGTCATCACAGCGGTCATCGCCATCACCGTTGTCT
>JBILUL010000117.1:0-15138 GCA_044371005.1 Phycisphaerales bacterium
CAGGCAAGGTGCCGTAGTGAGAAATCTGTACCCAACTCTGGCCGGTCCAACTCCAACTATCGTTTAGAACAGAGTTATCCGCTCCGGCAGAAAGGACAACTTGCCCGAATGACTGGTCGAACGCAGCGGCGGCGTAGTACCGTGGGCTCGGCCCAGTCACTGCTGCCATTCGCCACGTACTTCCATTCCATAACCACGTGTCTCCCAGCGTCGACTCGCCGAATCCCCCGAACAGCAGCGTTTCTCCGCTCGCCGGGTCGAATGCAGACGAAGCACCAACTCTTGGCATCGGTCCATCATCGTCGACCGGATTCCATGAAGCCCCATCCCACTCCCACGTATCACTGAGGAGTTCGGATTGCGCCCCGAAACCACCGAAGAGGACCACTCTGTTCCTTAGGCTGTCGTACGCCATGGCATGGCCCCCACGCGGGCTGGGACCTGTGTTTGCCACCAACACCCAAGCGGCACCATTCCATAGCCACGTTTCGCCGGAGACCGTCGCGTCATCCTCCGACAACTTGCCGCCAAACAGCAGGACGCCCGCAGCTCCAACGCTCACCATTCCGTGATCTGAGCGAGGAGCAGGCGCCGGGCCAGCATAGGTCTCCCAGCGGCTGAATCTCAGCCACTTCGTGTCTCCGACTGCATTCCCATACTCATCCCTTCCGCCAAACATCAGCGTTGATTGGGACACTTGATCAAATGCCAGGGCGTGAAACCATCGTTTGCCGACGTCTCCGGGTGAAAGCTGTACCCATTTGGGCGGGCACGATGAGGATGACAACTCAACAGTCTGGGAGCTCACGCTGCCGCAGTTGTTCCAAAGGTCGCATCGATATCGTCCCAAATCCGCACCTCGTACCGCCGAGATCGCAAGGGTCGGACCGGAAGAACCCGTCACCACGGCATCATCGCTTACAGGGGCGCCGTTGCGGAACCAGCGGTACTGGACCGGCTCGCTCCCGCTCGCGACGACGGAAAGCGAGCAGGCTGATCCGGGATTCGCGGCGAGTGATTGAGGTTGCGACTGAATTCGCACGAACTGATCGACCTGCAGACTGGCAGCATCAGATAGAACGGTGCGGCACGAGTTCGAGACCTCACATCGGTAGCTCCCGGCCGTTGCTGAACTTGCTGCAACTGTCAGCACCGGCGACGTCTTGCCCGCAAGCGCCACACCCTCGCGGTACCACTGGTAGGCAACGGGTTCAGATCCATCGGCACTCACCCCGAACGAAGCCACCGATCCCTCGCACACCCGCACCGCTACGGGGCCGCTGGTGATCCTCGCGGGTCGTATCCCGTTGAGCGTCAGCGATGCCAGATCGGAGTAGACTGTGCCACACACTGTGGTCACAGCGCAGTCGTACTGTCCAACATCAGAGGCCGCGAAAGCACTGAGCGACAGAGTTCTTCCCGTTCCACCTGGGATCGGCTGCCCGTTCCTCCTCCACTGATACGTTGGGAGCAAAGACCCTGAAATGGCCACCGATAGATCCACACTCGTGCCTTCGCACAACTGGGCATCCCGCGGCTGCGATGTGAATACAACCGGCGATTCTACCGTGACTTCGGCCAACTGCGTTGTCACTGTCCCACATGAGTTTGAAACGAGGCAGTCGTACGCGCCAGCATCGGCAATTGAAACCGAGTTCAGATTCAGCGTTTCTGAAGTGGCTCCAGGGAGAATGACTCCCCCTCGTCTCCATTGGTAGGCCAGCACACCGTTGGTTGCGGAGACCGAGAGCGAGACATCTTGCCCGATGCATGCCCGTGTCGGAGTTGGCGAGGACCCAACACTTGGTAGCAAGCATGGGAACACATTGATCTGGGCATCGTGGACGACCACCGGCGCCTTGATTGAGCCGAAGGTTTCGGTCGTGTTGGCAAACCAGGTCGCCTCTCTCACACCAGTACTGGCGTTTCTCGTCATCCCTGCCGTTGGAGCACCGGCGGTGATCGTGTACGCTGGACCGGTGAGCTGGGCCACATCCAGCGCGAGGACCATGAGAGTCAGGCCTGTGGTTCCTGCGACCCGCGGCGGGTCGGCAGCCCCAGGCGACTGCTTCTGCCCTGTGTTCACACCGCCACCACCGTTGAAGTTGTTGACCGATGATGTACCCGTGGTCGGCCCCGTCCCGACCCAGCGCGTCACATCCTGCCTCGCAATTCGAAAGTAGGTCCCCGACGGTGCCCCGCCGATCCCCACGGTATGGACATGCGCAATGTAGATTTGAGACGTGCTTGGCCCGATCGCTGCCCATGGCTTGATCCTCCCGAACCCACCGGGCATCGAGAAATCCGCACGGCTGTCGATCGCGCCGCCGTTGGTGTTGTTGCCTTGGTTGGCAAAGGGAGCAACAGCATCGAGCCCCACCCGCACGTTGCTGAAGACAGGTTGAAATGCCAGGCTTGCAAATGCGTTGGGAGCAGCCGATGTGCCCTCGTAACTGATCACATAAGCGATGTACACGCGCTTGCCGCTCGCGCCCGCTTGCACGTTCACATTCGGCGAGAAATTGACACCGTCGGTGCTCGCAAGAATGTCAAGCCTGCTCGTGTCAGCGAAGCACGACACTGCACATCCAACCCAGGCGGCCAGAAGACTTGCTACCTTTTTCATCCCAGACTCCGTGCAATTCGGCGTGCGGCGGCTGACCCAACAGCGCTCCGCACGCGGTAAGAATCGCACTATAAGCAGAGTTTCCAGCAGGTGCAACCTCGAACCAGCATCCGGTGCACGAGCATCACTGCTTTTCTCAACAACGGGAAAGTGCCGCACTCGCATTCGATTCGGAGCTCGGCACGTGTGCAGTTCAAGCAGACTGGTTCAGCCCTTCGCTGAAGCATCTTCAGCGATCACCGCCATGCTGGGCGTGGCGTATCCAGCAGAACCAATCGCTGCGCGATGGGCAGAGCCGTGGATACGCGTGGACTTTTCAACCAGACCAGCTCTTGACCATCCGATCGGGTGTGAATCTGGGCAATCCTGCAACCACCTTCACTGCGTCCGCTTCACTTCATGAGAGAATTCAGGCAAGGACAAGCGTTGCCCACGCGTCGTACGCTCCGGCGAAAGTCCGCCATGTGCCGAAAGTGACGTGGGCCTATCCGTGGACGACCCGAGCGATACGACCTTCACTCCTTCGCTGGCCATCCAATCACCCGGTTTCGAACCATCTCAGGGCAGCCCTCCGCATCGTGGGCGAGGGGCTCTCAGCAGCCGCTCTCCCACGCCATGAAGAAGGCGTCGACATCGCTGCCGTCGACGCCGCCATCCTGACTGACATCGGCACTTGGATCGCCCGCTTCCCACGCGGCGAAGAAGGTTTCGATGTCGCTGCCATCAACACCGCCATCGAGGTTGAAGTCCGCCACACACGTGAAGCCCACCGTCGCGACCTGGCTGAGGGTGGTGCCGCAGGACTTGGTCGCCACGAGCTGGTAGTCTCCGGACTGGCTGGGATCGGTGGAGTTGATGGTCAGCACGGGCGTGAGCACACCCGAGTAGATGGCCGAGTTGAAGAGGCTCGAACCATCCTTGCGCCAGCGGTACGTGACCGTACCCGTGGCGAGCACCTCGGTGGTGAGCTGCACGCTCGACCCGGCCGGGAAGGCTCCGCCTTCGGGCTGCAGCGTGAAGATGGGCCGGCAGGTCAGCTGCACCGTGTCGGAGGTCACCGATCCGCAGGCATCAGTCACCACACAGTCGTACGACGACTCGTCCGATGACTCCGCTGCCTGAATTGAAAGGCTCGGCGTCGTTGCACCTGAGATTCTTCCGCCATCGTTGAGTTCAACACCGAGCTTGCGCCAACGGAAGCCGGGGCTCTGTCCCCCCGCGACTTCCACCGTGAACACGACATTCGAACCAGCAACGTACGGGACGGACGCGGGCTGCTCCACGATGCGGACTGCTGGCGTGATCACCAACGCGGCGAGGTTCGACGTGACCTCTCCACACCCACCGCTCACCACACAGTCGTACAAGCCCGATTGCTCCGGAAGCGCCGATGGCAGTTCGAACTCCTCCATCGTGGCGCCGGGAATCGGGACGCCATCACGACGCCATTGGTAGACGAGCGGTGCCTGCCCGGTCGCATTGACTGCGAGCGTCATTCGCTGCCCCTCGCACGACTGGCTGCCGATCGGCTGGAGCGTGATCTGCGTCGGACTGGCCACTGTGACCGCCGCGGGCACCGTCGCGAGGCTGCCGCAGTCGTTGGTGATCACGCAGTCGTAGACACCCTGGGTGGCGGGTCCGGCTGTCACCTCGAGCGAACTCGAAGTCGCACCCGGAACGTCAACGCCGTTGCGTCGCCAGCGATAGGAACGCGGGCTGGTGCCATTCACTGCGACCTCCAGCACATGCGTCTGCCCGCTGCACACCGCCGCAGCCCGCGGCTGCGACACGATGCTCAACGGCTCAAGGACGGTCACGGCCGCAGCTGCGGAAGTGGCGATTCCACATCCGTTCGATACCACGCAGTCGAACAGCCCCCCCGCCGCGGCATCGAGCGGCTCAATCATCAGCGTCGCCCCGATCGCACCGCCGATGGGCACGCCGTTGCGCCTCCATTGAAATGACGCGGTCTGCGCATTCTCGGCGATCACCTCAAGCGTGGTCGCGGCACCGATGCAGACCGACGCCGCGGCGGGAGATGCCGTGATGATCGGCGTACTGCCCAGACTCAGCGATGCAGCAAGGCTCGTGACGCTTCCGCAGGCGAATGTGACAACGCAGTCGTAGGTGCCCACATCCGTCGCAGAAACCGCCGGGATGAGCAAGGTCGTAGAGGTCGCGCCCGGCAGAGCCTGGCCGTTGAGCCGCCACTGATACGCGGCTTGGAGCCCCGCGCCCAGCGCGATGGAGAAGGATGCCTGATCGTCCGGGCATGCAGCGACTGACTGGGGCTGGAGCACGATCTGCGGAACCGGCGACACCAACAGCGTTGCCGCGGCGGTTCCGGCGCTGCTGCACGAGTTCGACACGATGCAATCGATCAAACCCGCCAGCTGCGGTGTGGCGACCAGTTCCAGGACCGGTTGATTGGCACCGGGGATCGGGACGCCCTCGTGCCGCCATTCGTACTGCAGAGGGCCGGTGCCGCGGGCCTGTGCCGTGAAGGAGACGAGGGCACCAGCGCATGTGGTGACATCAAACGGATCAAGCGTGATTTCCACCGGCTCCAGGAGGCTCAGCACGGCGTCCTGGGTGCGTGCGGCACCGCACGCATTGGTCAGCTCGCACGCATAGGTTCCCGCGTCGGCGGCGGTCAGCGATTCGATGTTGAGCGTGGCATTGGTCTGGCCTGCGAGCGGCTGTCCATCGCGGAACCACTGGAAGGTCGGCGCGGGCACAGCGCTGTACTCCACCGTGAATGCCGCGGCGAGCTCCGGACATGTCGCAAGGCTCTGAGGGTTGGCGACGATGATCGGCCGGTCGCCCACCACCAGCGACACAGCGGAACTTGTCACCGAACCGCATGAGTTGGTGACGACGCAGTCGTATGACCCGGAATCCTGCGCCGTAGCGACCGGGATGTCCAAGGTGGAGCCGACGGCACCGACCAACGGAATCCCGTTGCGTCGCCACTGAAATGCGGGAAGGGGATCACCGCTGGCGCTCAGACTGAGTTGTGCCGCATTGCCCGTGCAGACTGAACTTGACAGCGGGGCCGTCAGAATGACCGGCGGAGTGGCGCGTGTCAACAGCGCCGGCACGGAGCTGGTGCTTGAGCAGGCGTTGCTGACGGTGCATGTGTAGAGCCCGGCGTCTGCGGGCTGTGGATTCATGACCGTCAACGATGACTGCGTTGCGCCCGGCAGTGGTGTCCCCATGAACGACCATGCATAGGTGAACGGGCCCGCTCCGGTGGCGGTGACGCTGAAGGTGACGGAAGAGCCGCCGCACGAAGTTGCCGCCTGCGGCTGAACCGCGATGATGGGTGCCGAGCTCTGGTTCCACGCATCGGCGAACCGCGTCAGCGCCGTTCCAGCTCCCCCGGTCACCACCATGCTGCTGGTGCTCGGGTCGTGGCTCATGCCGTGGGCCCAGCGGGCGGTGGTCCTGGGATTGGTCGTCTCCAGGTCCCATCCGGTGCCGGTCCACGAGTATTCGGTGTTGAGGATGGTCGATGCAGCGCCGCCGTGAAGAATGATCCGACCTCGCTCCGGATTGAATGCCGCGGCGGCGTAGTAGCGGCCCGCGAGAACCGCACCGGGCTGAATCGTCCACACAGAACCATCGAACACCCAGGTATCGTTCTTGATACCGCCGCCATAGCCTCCAAAGAGCACCGTGGTGTCGCGCGCGGGGTCGTAGGCCATCGCCGCGGCAAAGCGTGCGGTTGGCCCGCTCGACGCGAGGAGAGTCCAGCTGGTCCCATCGAACTTCCAGGTGTCGGCCAGTGTGCTGGACGTGGCGTCGAAGCCGCCGAACAGGATGACGTTGCCGCGGGCAGTGTCGAAGACCATGGAGTGTCCGCCCCGGGGCGAAGGGCCAGCGGCTGGAAGCTGCGTCCAAACACCGGCGTGCCAGATCCAGGTATCGCCCAGGCACGAGGCATCGGCTGCCGTGGCTTTGCCGCCAAAGAGCAGAATGCCGGCGTCTCCCATCGACACCATCGCATGATCGGACCTCGCGGCGGGTCCCGTCATCGCCACGCGCCGCCAGGAGCCACCTGAAGAGCTCCAGGTATCACCCAGCGTTCGTCCAAGGCGATCGCGCCCACCGAAGACCAGCGTGCCACCCCCACCGGCGTCGAAAGCCTGTGCGTGTACCCAGCGTTCCCCCATGCCCGTAGCACCCGTGCTGTACCACCCGCTCGCGCACTGCTGGACCTTAAGTTCAGCGATCTGACTCTGGGTGGTAAAGCAACTGTTCGTGATGCGGAAGCTGTACGCGCCCTGCTGGCTTGCGTTGAAAGACTGGAAGGTGAGCACCGGCGTCTGCGTGCCGCTGAGTGCGGTAGATTCCTGAACGGGCACACCGTTGCGGTACCACTGATACGACTCTGGGACCACAGGGGTCAGCGGCTGCGAACCACTGGTCAGCGTGTGCGCCGCGTTGCGGGCAACGATGCCGCTGGGAGGCTGCAGACTGACCACGGGCCGCTGGACGCGCCCGACGGAGATAGTGCTGCTGGTCGCGGTCCCGCAGGTATTGGCGATCTCGCAGTAGTACTGGCCGGTGGAGGTACTTCCAATCGCAAGCGTTGGAGCGTTGGTTGCCTGCTCGATGAAGCAGCATTCTCCTTCGGGTTTGAAGTACCATCGGTAGGTGAGGGGCGACGAACCCGCCGCGGCGAGCGTCACCGAAGCTGGCAGTGCTTCGCACGCGAGCTGATCGGTCAGGTCCAGCGTGATGGTCGGAGCCGCGAGGATGTCAACCGTGACCGGCAGCGAGGTGACCTCGCTGCAACCGCTCGTCACGCGGCATTGATAGGCCCCGGACTGGGACGGCGACGAGAGTGTGAGTGAACTGCCACTTGCTCCAGCAACCACCTCGCCGTTACGCAGCCACTCGTAGATGAGTGCAAAACGCGATGTCACGGTCGCCTGGAGCGTGAACGAGGAGCCGTTGCAGGTGGAGCCGCCCACGAGCACCGGTGCGATGATGGGGTGTTCCCAGCGAATGTCCGCCGCGGCGGAGGTGACCTGTCCGCACGTACTGCTGATGATGCAGAAGTACGAAGCCTCGTCAGCCTCCGTCATTGAAGCGATCGTGTAGCTCGACTGCGTGGCTCCGGGAATAGCCCCCAATCCAGACCGGTGCCACTGGAACGTCCGTTCGCCGCCGCCGCTGAGTCCGATGGAAAGCGTGTGGGACGATCCCAGACAGACGACGGTCGAGGCGGGCTGGGTCGCGATGGCGAGCGTTGGATTCAGCGTGACCGCGGCGGGTGCCGACAGGCTTTCCCCGCAGCCGTTGCGCACAACGCAATCAAACGTGCCTTCATTGGCGGCACCGCTGATCGTGACGGTGGGTGTCGTCGCGCCGGGCCCGGTGAAACTCACCCCGTTGCGCCGCCATTGGTACGTGAACGGACCGGCACCAAGCGCGGCGACGGTGAGCGTCGACCCGGTCTGGCAGCCGCTGAGATTCGAAGGATGGAGGCTGATGACGGGCCGATCGGTCAGCACCGCCACATCGGAGAGGCGTTCGATCGCGTCGCCCGCACCGCCGATGACCACCAGTTGCTGCGTCAGTTCATCAAACGACACCGAATGGGTCCACCGGCCAGCCGGAGGTGTGGCCGGGGAGATGGCCGACCAGGTGGCACCGTTCCAGGTCCACGCATCGTTGAAGAGTGAGAGGTCGGCACCGCCGACGAGGACGATGCGACCCAGGGCAGGATGAAAGGCCGCCGCGGCGTAGTAGCGAGCCGCGGGCCCGGCGGTCGCTGCCAGAGTCCAGGTTGTTCCATCCCATGCCCACGTGTCTCCCAGAGTACTCTCGCCGAAACCACCGAAGATGAAGCCCTTGCCCAGCGCTGGATCGAATGCCGCGGCAGATCCGCAGCGGGCGGGTGGACCGCTGACGAGCACCTGCGCCCAGGCGGAGCCATCCCACTCCCACGTGTCCGCGAGAATCGTCGAATCCTCGTCGAAGCCGCCGAACAGCACCACACGCCCGCGGCGGGAATCAAACCACATCGCATGCCCACCACGAGGCGTCGGCCCTGCGGACGCCACCTGCGCCCATGAAGTCCCATTCCAGAACCATGTGTCGTTCAGACATGACGCATCGTCGGCGGACGATTTGCCGCCAAAAAGGAGCACGCCGCTGGTGCCCACTGTGACCATGGCGTGATCCGATCGCGGGCCGGGCGTCGTGCCCGAGACCTGACTCCAGGCGTTGTGCTTTCGGAGCAGTGAGTCAGAACGCACGTTGCCGAGCTCATCGCGACCACCGTGCAGCAGCGTGGACTGCGAGATGGGGTCGTAGGCCTGAGCGGCCATCCATCGCGGCCCGGAGGCAAGCACCGGTGCGGCGGTCCAGGACTGCTGGCAGGAAGTGAGCGTGACGCGGGCCGGGGCGGAACGAACGGTGCCGCAGGCATTGATGGCCTCGAACTGGTAGCTTCCCTGATCCGAGGCACGCAGGCCGGTCCAGGCAAGGGTTGTGGACGTGGTGCCCGAGCGGATGCCATCGTCGACGAGCGCGATGCCGTTGCGGTACCAGCGTGCCAGGGTCGGCGTGGGCGCGATGGTGACGGGCATGCTGGCGGCGGCCCCAGCCGCGGCGGTGACCGATGCGGGGCCGGAGGCGATGGCCAATGGTGTCGACACACTGAGCAGTGCGGGTGCTGAGGCAATTCCGCCGCAGATGTTCGAGATGACGCAGTCGTAGGACCCCGCGTCCAACGCGGCGACGGTCAACTGGAGTGTTTGAGATGTGGCTCCCTGGATCGCGGTCCCGTTGCGTCGCCACTGGTAGGCGATCGGCTCGGACCCGGATGCTGCGACGGTGAAGTTCGCCGCGTCGCCTGCGCACACGGCTAGAGAGGCTGGGCTGGCGACCACGCTTGGAATGATGCCCGGTCCGGGGGTGAGCTGGATCGGGTTTGAGGTGGCGGTGCCGCAGGTGTTGGTGACGACGCAGTCATAGGTGCCGGCGTCTGCGGCAGTGAATGGTGGGAACGTGAAGGTTGCGGATGTGGCGCCTGCGAGAGGTACGCCATCCTTGCGCCACTGGAATGTGGCGGGCTGCTGACCCGAGAGCACGATTTCGAGTCGAGGCGAGGCACCTTCGCAGACTGGAGCGGAACTGGGCTGGGCGATGATCTCGGGCGGCTGCCCCACCTGAACGACCGCAGCGGTCGTGAGGATGTTGCGGCAGAGATTCGAGATGCGGCAGTCGTACGAACCTGAGTCGCTGATCTGGGTCGAAGGGATCGAGAAAGTGGTTGTGTTGGCGCCGGGGATGTTGACGCCGTTCTTGCGCCACTGATAGGTGAAGTCGCCGCCGGTGGCCGTCACTGACAGCGAAACCGGTGCTGGCTGGCAGACGTTCGTGCTTTGTGGTTGCTGGGTGATCACCGGTGTGACGCACGGAATGACCTGGATCTGGCCATCGACCACGGTGACGGGTGCCTTGATCGATGCGATGGATTCGGTTGTATCGGCCCACCACGTGGCTTCACGGATGCCGGTCGTCGCGTTGCGTGAGATGCCTGAGGATGGCACCTGAAGAGCGATCGTGAACGGGCTGCCACTGGTGGTGCCGCCGACATTCAGTGCCAGGACCATCAGCACCAGGTCGGTCGTCCCCGCAACACGCGGCGGATCACCGGCGATCGGGGTCTGCTTCTGGCTGATGACGATGCCCCCCGCGCCGTTGAAGTTGTTGATGGCGACCGTTCCGGCGGTCGGGCCGACCCCGACCCAGCGAGTGATGTCGTTGCGAGCGAGGCGGTAGTACGTGCCCAGCGGAGCACTGCCAGAACCTGCGGTATGCTGAAAGATGACATAGGCCTGCGAAGTCGTCGGCCCGGTTGCGGCCCAGGGCTTGAGGCGACCAAATGCGCCCGGAGTGCTGTAGTTGGCGCGTGCGTCGATCGCGCCGCCGCTGGTGTTGGTCCCCGCGCTGAGAAAGGGCGAGACGGAGTCACCATCAAGTCGGACGTTGGCGAATACGGGCTGGAAGGTCACCGATGCGAGCGCATTGGGCGGGGTGGTCGTCCCTTCGTAGGACATGACGTATCGAACGTAGACCCTGGTACTTTCGGAACTTGACACCACCAAGGAGCTCGACCAGTTCACGCCATCGAGACTGGCCTGCACATCGAGGCGGCTGGAATCTGCGTGAGCCGAGCCGAACAGGCCGGCTGAAGCGACGAGCGCGAGGCACTGGATCCGTTTCATGGCGCGGGGCCCTCCGTGACACCCAAACCCGGGAGGCACGGATGCGATGCTCCGTGCGATTCAGGAGTGTACCCCGGCAGCTCGCCGCGTGGTCCGCGTGGAGACGGCGCGTTGTGTGCGGGCGTTCAGGAGCGATCGGCAGGGCAGGATCGCCGCGTCTGGCGGTTGGTCGAATGACGCAACTCTGGTGCGCGAGCATGCCCCACCGGTGCAGGATGGTGTTCAGGAGTCTGCTTAGCGACCCAGGTACAACCGATCGCCCAGGTAGTTGTCCAGCTGGGGGATGGCCTTGATCTTGGCGACGGTTTCATCGATGTTGTACGCAAGGCGCACGAACTCGACGTGGGTGCCGTGCATGACGACGTAGCTGGCGCGATTATCCATATCGCGGGGCTGACCGACGCTGCCGACGTTGATGACGACTTTTTCGCCGGCCTGGAAGACGAACTTGCCGCCGGAGAGTTCAGAGGGTGGGTAGAAGTCCGGTTCGTTGGTGAAGACGCCAGGGGAATGGGTGTGCCCGACCATGCAGACGCGGGCGACTTTGTCGAAGATGCTCTCGAGCTTGTCGGTGGCGTTGATCACATCTTCGGGGAAGATGTACTCGTTGATGGGCTTGCGGGGCGACCCGTGGACGGCCAGGAGGGGGAATGAGCCTTCGCGTTCGGGGGCGGGTGAGCCGTCCGGGTTTGTCAGGCTCTCGGGGCCATCGGGCCCGAGGCGTTCCTGCACCCGCACCGTGAGGCGGTTGAGGAACTGGTAGCGAGCGGCCCGCTTGGCGTCGTCGGGTTCCTTGTCGAACTGTTCCCGCGTCCAGAAGGCTGCGGATTCGGCGCTGGGGTTGAAGTTGGTCGGCTCGTAGAGGACGCCGTAGTCGTGATTGCCCATCAGGCACCAGGTGGCCTTCTGCATGAGCAGGTCGACGCACTCGAGCGGGTCAGGGCCGTACCCGACCATGTCGCCCAGGCAGACGATGCGGGTGAGCCCGCGGGCCTCGATGTCAGCCAGGACCGAGCGGAGAGCCGCGGCGTTGGCGTGAATGTCGCTGATGACTGCGGTGGGCACGAGGGTCTTCCTGGGTCAGGCAGTGAGGGGAACTAGGGGGGTACTTTAGTGTTTCGGCGGGCTCCAAGCAACCGGCCAGTATCCCCTATCCCTCCCACCCCTTTGGGAGGAGAGGCCACCCCTCCGAACGGGGCACCAACATCAGTGCCAATTTGACAGCCCGTCCCCTCTTTATGCGACATCGGGAGCCGGAACCAGACTCCAAAACCACTGGAATGCACGAAAAAACCGATCGGGCGGCACTCCAGGCCATTGGCACTACGATCGCACGGCTTCGACTGCCGATACACAATGAGGCGTTTGTACATCTCTCTCCATACAGGAACTCTCTTATGCCAGCAGCCGGCGTTTCCTACCAGCGCACCCGCGAAATGACGATCGATGAGCTCCTTCTTGAGAACCGCGTGGTCTTCCTCATCGGGGAGATCAACCAGTCCTCGGCTGCACGTGTCATGATGCAGATGCTCTACCTTGAGAACCTCAAGCGTGGGCAGGACATCAACTTCTACATCAACTCGCCGGGCGGCGCCGTGGATGACACGCTCGCCCTGTACGACACGATGCGGTTCCTCAACTCCCCCATCAGCACCTTCTGCCTGGGCCGGGCCTATTCCGGTGCCGCGTTGCTGCTGACGGCGGGCGTCAAGGGCAAGCGGTACATGCTCCCCCACGCCAAGGTGATGATCCACCAGCCCTACGGCGGCGTCACCGGCCAGGCCGAGGACATCCGCATCCAGGCCGAGCAGATCATCAAGTCCAAGCGTGAACTGACCCGCATCATCGCCAATCACACCGGCAAGAGCATTGATCAGGTACACGCCGACAGCGAACGCGACAAGTACTTCACCGCCGAGGAAGCCGTAGCCTACGGCCTGGCCGATGAGGTGCTCAGTGAACCGGGCAAGGCTCCCGCCTCCTTCACGGCACGCTAAGCCTTTTCTTCCCAAGCACTTTGCGTCAAGTCCAACACGCCGGTGCCCTGGGTGGTTCAGAACGAGCAGTCTGGGCCATTGACATCAGGGCAACATTCCAGAGCAGATTCTCACCCGCGGCAGACACCTGAAGATTCCTCTTTTCCCTGCCGCGTCAAAGGTCAAGCACATGTCCAACTACCTTGTCCCCATCGTCATTGAGAAGACTTCCAAGGGCGAACGTTCGTACGACATCTACTCGCGGCTCCTCAAGGACCGCATCATCTTCCTTGGCGGCCCCGTCACCGACGAGATCGCCAACCTCATCGTCGCCCAGCTGCTCTTCCTGGCCAACGACGACCACAAGAACGACATCCACCTCTACGTCAACAGCCCCGGTGGCAGCGTCTCGGCTGGACTGGCGATCGTCGACACCATGAAGTTCGTCCAGTGCGACGTGGCGACGTACATCGTCGGTCAGGCCGCCAGCATGGGCAGCGTCATCGCCTGCTCGGGCACCAAGGGCAAGCGGTACACCCTCTCGAACGCGCGCAACCTCATGCACCAGCCTTTGCTGGGCGGCGTGATGGAAGGTCAGGCTACCGATATCGAAATCGAAGCCCGCGAGATGCTCCGCATCCGCGACCGCCTCTACACCATCTACTCCGATGCCACTGGCCAGACCGTCGATCGCATCACCCGCGACTGCGACCGCAACAAGTGGCTCGATGACGGCGAAATGCTCGAGTACGGGCTCATCGATTCCGTCCTCAAGCGCATGCCGGTCATCAAGCGCGGCAGCAGCCCCGTTTCCGAAGAGTGATCCTCGCTGCTTGGGCAAACCGCCTGAGCAGCCCCAGCCACGATACAGCCAAAGACCCGGCCTTCGGTCGACCCGCACCTTGCGAGTCGGCTCAAGGCCGGGTCTTTGTGCATGGGACTGGCCGCTCGCCCCAAGCGGTCACGCTCCACTCAGAGTCGCTGGCTCATGTGGAATGCCTGTCGTTTGCGCCGCCGCGGGCCTTCAGGCACCCCAGCCGCGGCGGGCGTTTGCTACCCTGCCTTCATGTCCAAAGTGCCTCAGGAAATCAAGGTGGTCCGTCCCGAGTCTCCCGTCCGCGATGTGATGGACGGAGCGTCGCGGCTTGAACTCAAGGTGCTCGACCATGGGTTCGTCGCGCTCGTGGATGCGATGCCGCGGCTTGTGCCCGAGGGACAGACGGCCGACCAGGCCATCGTGCAGGCCGCCCGCGTCTCGTACGGCCAGGGCACCAAGCACGTGAACGAGGACAAGGGGCTCATCCGCTACCTGCTGCGGCACCGGCACACGACGCCCTTTGAGATGGTGGAGTTCAAGTTCCACGTCTGCATGCCCATCTTCATCGCGCGCCAGTGGATCCGCCACCGCACGGCGAACGTCAACGAATACTCAGGCCGCTACTCGATCATGCAGGATCGCTTCTACACCCCCACGGTGGAAGCTGTCCGCAAGCAGTCCGCGGCGAACCGCCAGGGCGGCGAAGAAACCTTCGCGATGACCGACGAGCAGGAAGTGAAGACCGCCGAGGAGTTCATCAACTTCCTCAAGGACGTCGAGAAGCAATACAGCAAGTACATCGAGCTCACCAACAAGGGTGTGAGCCGCGAGCTGGCCCGAATCGGCCTGCCCGTGAACATGTACACCGAATGGTACTGGAAGTGCGACTTGCACAACCTGCTGCACTTCCTGGGGCTCCGCATGGACAGCCACGCGCAGTACGAGATCCGCGAATACGCCACTGCCATGTTCCGACTGATCGAACAGATCGTCCCGATCTCGGCGCAGGCATGGCGTGACTACCACTTCGATGCCATGCACCTCACGCGGCTTGAAATTCAAGCCATTCAGTCACTCAAGGCCGGCGGCGATGGTGCGCTCCCTGGCGACAACAAGCGCGAGCAGGCGGAATGGGCGGCGAAGCGTGCGAAGCTGGGGTTGTGATGCCACGTGGCACGACTCTCCGAGTCGTGTTCTGCAGTCTCATGGCTCTCTGAGCCATGTCGGCGCTTTGGCTCGCAGCACTGGCATTGCTCGGAGAGCAATGCTACGAAGAACACTGCTCAGAGAGCAGTGCCACGTGGCACGACTCTCCGAGTCGTGTTCTGCAGTCTCATGGCTCTCTGAGCCATGTCGGCGTTTTGGCTCGCAGCACTGACATTGCTCAGAGAGCAATGCTACGAAGAACACTGCTCGGAGAGCAGTGCCACGTGGCACGACTCTCCGAGTCGTGTTCTGCAGTCTCATGGCTCT
>JBILUL010000118.1:0-15134 GCA_044371005.1 Phycisphaerales bacterium
CGCCATGCAGCGATGGTTGCTTCGTCCAGCTCGAGCGGATGCACAAGCCCGATCTGGCCCTTCGTTGGCACCGGCACCTTCTCATCCTCGACATCAGTGAGCGTGCCATCGGGCAGACCTCGAAAGAGCTTTGTGATGCGGCCGGCCTTGTCGTACTCGGCCCAGATCAACTGCGTGAGGAACGGAACCAAGAGCGGGTGCGAGAGATAGAGCTTCGCCCACGCCGCGGCGGGCCATCGCCGCTGCTGCACAAGCATCCGTGCATGACGGCGGACCTGTGCCTTCATCACGCCTCGCATGTCCGCTGCGAGATTCTTGATCTGTTCCTTGACCGGCGCACCTGCACCGGTGGGAAGAGCGGACTTGTCCTTGCCGCCCGCCCTGAAGACGAGCTTTCCATCAAGGCCCACTCGCACACCGACAGCCTCGCCCTTGACATCGACGGTCAACGCCGCACCGGGCTTGAAGGCAAGCCAGGGAACGACGGCATCGCCGAGTTCATCGGGGGTCATGCCCCGAGCGGTCGCCGCGGCCTCGAACGCGGCATTCGCTGCCGCACCGATGTTCTTGTTCTTGACGCGATAGGCATTGCCCACATCGTCGACCGTTGCGAGTGCCACTTCGGAGTTCACCAGCGCGATGGCGGTCGCCGCGTGTTCAGCGAGCGCACCTCGCGACTTGGCCGCCCACGTATCGATGGCAGGCCGGAGAATCTTGACCGTTCTGTCGTCGCCGAGCAAGCCACCGATCGCCAGCGCCCACTTGTCCTTGGCATCCTGCTTTGAAGCCATGAACTGTTCCAGGACCGCCACACCAAAATCCGCGGCCTTGGCGTGATCGATCTTCTCCCAGATTGGACGAGCCTCCGGATCGACTGTCATGGCACCGTGCATGAACTGACGCCAAAGGAGAAATGACACCCACGACTCGGGCAGGTTGCCGCCACCTTTCTTCGCCAGCTTGGGCAGCTTCTTTGCATTCAACCACCCTGCCCACGGCTTGCTCAATTGCTTCTCGACGCGTGCAACGCGAGCTTCAAGCTCCTTGTCGGAGAAGACCCGACCCGACGCCTGCCACGCGCGATCGATCGCCCCAAACAATGCCGCCCGGACCTCATCCGCTGATTCCTCGCCGAGACGCGACTCCATGACGGCGATGGCTGCGGGAGTGCCAATGGCCGAAAGCGCCCGAGCTGCGACGACACGGGCATCCTTGCTGCCATCACTGAGCACCTTCGCGACGCGTTCAACCGCGGACCCTTCCGCCTTGATCGCCGCGGACATGGCAGCACTGCGGATCTTTGCTGACGCGTGTGCAAAGAGTGACAGGAGCTGGTCCAGCAGCAGCGTGGCGACGGGCTTGGTGATCAAGCCGAGCAGATCGACGGACCGACGGAGCACTTCTCCCTTGATCGCAGTATCCCTGTAAGCACCCGTGCCGTAGCCCAGCAGCTTTGAACCCGGGAGAAGCTTGTGATCGGCCATCGCCGCAACGTGCAGATCAATGACTCGTCCGAGCACCCCGGCAAGCTGTTCACATCGTTTGGTGTCAGCGGACTTGAGCAGGTGCTTGATGGCAAGCACACGCACCTCGTGCGCCCCGGTCGTTGCCAGATGAAGCCAAAGCTCGCCAGCGCTGCTCCCCAGCTTGGCGATGGCGGGTCCGAGTGCCATCGAGTACCATGCATCCAGGTGAGCATCCGGGCCCGCGCCTTCAGCGAACTTCAGCTTGGACATGATGCTGCTGAGTTGCTTCGCATAGTTCGAGTCATGTTCGGCGAGCCATGCCGAGACGACTTCCTGATCCTTGGAGTAGTTGTACATCCAACCAAGCGCTCGCACATCGTCCTTGTCCGGCTTCGTGATGACGTCCCAACCATCCTCGACCGCCAAAGCGTTCCACTTTGCATCCGCCTCGGCCATCGCACTTGACATCTGGAACTTCTGGTACGACTTCTTGGCTTCTGCACGCCGCGTTTTCCCGATGGCGATGAACTCCGCCCCGCCGCGGCGGATCGCATGTGCAATCCAGTCGGACAGCCAATAGTCCTTCTGCTGCCGCTCCGCCGCGGCTTTCAACCACGTGGCGCATCCCTTTGCACCGCCAGCCAGCATCAGGTCGATGGCCGGCTTCGAGATCGGCAGGTGGTCTATGAGTTCCGCCCCATCCTTGAGAAGCCACTGTCCGATGTACGTCGGCTTCGCCGCGGTATAGGCGATCGAAAGAAACGCCTCGCTTCCCAGCAACATCGCCCACGTCCCACCCGGAAGCTCCCACTCCCGGAATCGGTTGAGCAGTCCGAGCACCGCGTCGGGAGAAGCAAGCCGGCGCTTCATCCATTGGGTCACCGGATCGGAGCAGTTGTTCTTGAGGCACGCCGCCAGCATTCGATGGCATTGCTCAGAATCGTCCCGAACCAGCAGCCCCAGTGTCGACGGCTCAATCCACCCGAAGTTGGCCGAGGCCTTCACCTTCTTCAAGTCCTTCAGTTCGCCGCTCTCCACCCAGGCAGCAATCGGGCCGCTGACGGGTCCGAAGCTGCTGGACTTCTTCATGTGATCGAGCACTGTTTCGATGACGGTTGCCATGATGCAAACTCCGTGATTGTTACGATCGTGTGCAGCTCCCTGACTCGTCCCCCGAAAGACACCACAAGCATCCGAAGTTGCCGTGCGGCGGACGAACGCAGCTTCAGGATAGTCAATCGCGCCAAAGACGGCCTGCGCCAGCACGACGGGTGTTTCCCTTGCGGCGGTGCGTCCGACCGCACGGTCGGATTGCGGCACCGGAACCCGCCGCGGTGCCCCCGTTGCTTACTTCGTCATACCCTGCGACCAAGTCAGGCGTTCCGGAGTCCATTTACCATGCCCGAAGCCAAACACCCCAAAATCCTTCGTCCTCCCGCCGAGGTGCAGCACGCTGCGGAGCTTACCGCGCTTGCTGCGTCGGATACGGGCGAACGCCCCCCGGGGTGGAAGCTTTCGCCGCGGGCTGTGGTGACGTTCATCTGCGGCTCGCAAGGCCCGCAGCGAGCCGCCAAGGCTTCCAAGAAGTCTTCCCAGGCAGCCGATGCCGCCCCGCTGATTTCGCGCAAGTTTCACGGGGATGACCGCCTCGTGGAACGCGCGGTGATCGGGCTGGCCGGCAACCGCGCCTTGTTGCTCGTGGGTGAACCGGGCACCGCGAAGAGTCTTCTCTCGGAACTCCTCGCCGCGGCGATCACCGGGCATTCCCTCAATGTCATCCAGGGCACCGCCGCCACCACCGAAGACCAGATCCGCTACTCATGGAACTACGCCATGCTGCTGGCACACGGGCCCTCGCCCAAGGCACTGGTGCCATCTCCGATCCTCACAGCCATGCGTGAGGGTCAGCTCGTGCGTTTTGAAGAGATCACCCGTTGTCCTGCGGAAGTACAGGACACGCTCGTAAGCATCCTCTCGGAGAAGATGATGCCCATCGCCGAGTTGGGCGACCCCGATGGCATGATCTTCGCTCGTCCTGGATTCAACATCATCGCAACCGCGAACGTGCGCGACCGGGGCGTTCATGAGATGTCGAGCGCCCTCAAGCGGCGATTCAACTTCGAAACCGTGCATCCGATCCGCGAGCTTGCTTCCGAAGTCACGCTGGTGCAGACCGAAGTCTCCAGGCTGCTCGCTGATTCAGGTGCGCCGACGCACATCGAGCGCGATGTGGTCGAGATGCTCGTGACCATCTTCCACGACCTTCGCACCGGGCAGACGCCCGAGGGTACGTGCGTCGAGAAGCCCGGCGCGGTGATGTCCACAGCGGAAGCCGTTTCGGTTGGCTACGCCGCGGCACTTGATGCGTGGTACTACGGCTCAAAGCGGCTCTCTCCCTCCGAAGTCGGTCGCCACATCCCCGGCGCGGTGCTCAAGGAGAGCGCCGATGATGTGAAGAAGCTTCGGCAGTATCTCACCGGAGTGGTCAAGCGGCGCGCCACTGAGGCTGCGCCCTGGTCGGAACTCCACGCCGCGGCGAACGATGTTCTCAAGTCGCAGGGCACCTGATGCCGCGTTCTGCCCCGTCCATCTCCAACGCAAGCGCACCCGACCTGTCGGCACGGATCATCTATCTCCCTATCCGCCACCACAGTCCGGCGTGCGCGTTTCACGTGGGCGAGGTGATCCGTTCGGTCAGGCCCAGTCACGTGCTCATCGAAGGCCCGCGTGAAGCGGCGTCGCTGCTGCGCCACCTGACCGCTTCGGGCACTGCGCTCAAGCCGCCCGTGGCCTTCTTCTCGCTCTTCGTGGATCGCACGGATCGGCAGAATCCAAACCGACATAGCGCCTACTACCCGCTCTGCGATTACTCGCCCGAACTTGAGGCGCTTCGTGCCGCGTCGCACGTGGGCGCGGTCACCGAGTTCATCGATCTCTCCTGGCCGGAAATGGTCGCCTGTTCAAGCCGCTCGCGATCGACTCCCGATCAACCTCGAAGTCTGCAGGACGACACATCACTCACCCGCGGCAAGTGGCTCGCTCAAGCCTGCCGAGACGAAGGGGCCCGCGATGTCGATGACCTCTGGGACGCCTGGTTCGAATCCAACTTCAGACAGCAGACGAGTGCCACGTTCTTCCGCCATGTACTCGCATGGTGCATCGCCGCCCGGGCGGATCAGACCGTAGAGGACCTCGCAGCCGATGGGTGCCTGAGGCGCGAGGCCTTCATGAAGTCCCGCATCGACGCGGCAGCCGCCACCGCCAGCGGCCCTGTGATCGTCGTCACCGGCGGCATCCACACCGTCGCCCTCCCCACCACCAAGCCAGCATTGCCACCACCGCTGAAGATGGAAACCGAGGCCGATGCGGGCATCTGGCTCATCCGCTACGACTTCCTGCAACTCGACCGCCTCAACGGCTACGCCAGCGGCATGGCCTCGCCCGAGTTCCACCAGTGGCGGTGGGAACAGAAATCTCTTGACCAGTTGCTCGTGAAACTTCGGCGGAGCACCACCACCGAACACATTTCCACGGCCGATGCAATCGCGGCTTCGGCCCACCTCACGCGGCTCGCTGCCTTTCGATCGCACGCGACCCCGACGCGTGAGGACTTTCTCGACTGCGTTCGTTCCTGCTTCATCAAGGGTGCGGAGGATGTTGAAGGTATTGCCATCCTCGCCGCGGCACGGAAGCTGCTGGCCGGCGACCGGGTCGGCTCTGTGCCGTCCGCCGCGGGGCGTCCGCCCATTGTCCAGGACTTCGAAAGCCTCGCCACGCGGCACAAACTCTCGCTCGAACCCGGCGGCAAGAAGCTCGACCTTGATATCTACCGGTCTTTGCATCACCGCCGCACCAGCCGATTCATGCACACACTGGCACTGCTGGACGTTCCGTTCGGCGAACGAACCGCGGGACCTGACTTCGCCGCGGGAAAGGACCTTGGAAGAGTTCGGGAACTGTGGAACTACGAATGGAGCCCGCGGGTCGAGGCGGCGATCATCGAGCAATCAGCACTTGGCTCCACCATTGCCGAGGCGGGTGTTGCAAAGCTGCTTCGCGCTGTTGAAGCCGCACGAGCTGGCACGGCGCGTGCCGCCGCGGCGGCCCAGTTGATCGTCGCGGCGTGCCGCTGCGGCTTCCACGAACACGCGGCGACGCTGCTGCCGGAAATGGTCGAAGTGGCCCAGGGCGAGGCCGATGCAGTCAGCGTCGTCACCGCGGCGGAACGACTTGCCTTGCTGCTCTCAGCCAGCGAACCGCTTGAAGCACATCGGCTGCCCCACCTGGCGGAGAGTCTTGCCGATGTCTGGCGCCGGGCCACCTCGCTCATTCCCATGCTTGCCGCGTTTCCGCTTGATGCTGAGAGCGATGGTCTCGAAGCACTGCTGACGTGGTCGATGCTCAGTACGCAGATCGAGCTTGCGGAGGCTTCGGAACTTCGCACACTTCGGCTGCAAGAGCTCGCCGCGGCGGATGCTGGGAATCCTGCGATTGTCGGCGCTGCGTGCGGCCTGCTCTATGACGATCACCAGCTGACCGGTGCCGAACTGGGTCGATTGCTCGCAGGCCGGCTCGCCGCGGCGCATACTGATGCATCGCTTGGCGCTCGTTTCCTCCGCGGCATGCTCCGCTCCGCACGCTCGGCCTGCTGGCAGGAACCGGCGATTCTGCAATCCATCCACGAAACACTGGGCACGCTCGCCGAGCCAGAGTTTGAGTTGCTCCTCCCGCATCTGCGGCTGGCATTTGCCGAGTTGCCGCCTCGTGCCACCCACCAGGTCGCAGCGTCCGCCGCGGAGTTGATGGGTGTCACGCCGTCATCACTCCACATCGCGGGCACGCTGCAGCAGCATGACCTCGCCGTGGCCGGGCGCGTCGATGCGCGTGTGCGGAGTTCGCTGAAGAGTGATGGCCTTGGCGATTGGTTGGCTCCGGGGGGTGGAGCATGACTTCGCCCCTCACCCGCTGGCGGCTCGTCCTGGGCCGATTCGCGCAGGAATCGCTTGATGGAGTCCTCGATGCTCGTCAGGCTCGAATGGATCAGGTGCTCGACTTTCTCTACAGCCGCGAGTATTCACGCCGCGGCGTTCGGAGCGGTTCGAGCCGGGAAGGGGGCGATGGAGACTCGGTCCTGGCCATCCCTGAGTGGCTGCGAGAAGTGCGTGAGCTCTTCCCGACATCGGTCTGTGAGACGCTGACCTCGCACGCCCTTGATCGCTACGGCATGACGGAGCTGGTGACTGATCCGAAGACACTCAAGACGCTTGAGCCCAACTACGACCTGCTCAAGGCACTTCTGACCTTCAAGTCTGTCATGAAGGGCGAGGCGCTCGATCTCGCCCGTGTGCTCATCGCAAAGGCGGTTGAACAACTGCGGGAGAAGCTCGCCAAGGAGCTGGTGACGAAGCTCTGGGGCCGAGTTGCACCGCCCCGCCGCACGCGTCGACGCGTGGCGCGGAATCTTGACTTCCGATCCACCATTCGCGCCAATCTGAAGCACTATGACCGGGACCGCAAAGTGCTCGTTGCGGAATCCCTGATCTTCCGATCTCGCGTCCAGCATCAGGTCTCGTGGCACATCATCATCTGTGTCGATTGCAGCGGCTCGATGGTCGATTCGGTCATCTACAGCGCGGTCATGTCCGCCATCTTCGCGGGCATTCGATCAGTACGGGTGAGCCTGGTGGCGTTTGACACACAGGTCGTCGATCTGAGCGAGCATGCGAGCGATCCGGCAGCCATCCTGATGTCCGTTCAACTGGGCGGGGGAACCGACATCGCCGGGGCCATGGGGTATTGCGCCACTCTGGTCACGCAACCCTCCAAGACCATCGTGGTGCTGGTCACGGATTTCTTCGAGAACGGGCCGATCACGCCGCTGGTGACGAGGATCCGTCAGTTCAAGAGCGAAGGTGTGCGTGTGCTCGGGCTCGCGTCGCTGGACTCCAAGGCAGCACCAAACTACGACCGTGACGCCGCCGAGCAGTGCGCCAAAGCCGGCGCGGATGTTGGTGCCATGACTCCCGATCACCTTGCCGAGTGGGTGGGGAGGATCATCCACCAATGACCGCCGCGGCCACCATCCAGATGCTCGCAGCTCGCCTCGGTGAGGACGATCTGGTCGCGCTTGCGAATCGGGGTACTGTGCGTCGTGCGCGAAAGGACCTGGAATCTGGCCCATCGCCCGTGCCCGCATCGACTCCGATGGATGGAGCGATGGTGTACCAGTACGACGGCCAGACCATCCATCTGCGCAACCCCATCGCTCAGTCCTCGTGCGACTGCCCGGCGGGCGGCGGTGGCGGATGTTGTCGCCATGTACTTGTCTGCATTCTGCATGCAGCACAGTTGCCCGCCGCGGCTTGCGAGCCCTCGACCACCACGGCGGATACCCCCTCGTGCAGCGACGAAATGCTGGCGATGTCTGATGAGCAGCTGCAGGCCTGGGCCGGGCGAGCTGTTGCTGCTCGGGCCACGCGCGAGCTTGCCAACGGGCTCTCGCTTCAGACCAGCGAGAGCGCTGACGTGCTGGTGGCGAAGATCACCGAATGGAGCATCGAGTGTCGTTGGCTGCGAGGTGGAGGGCTCGATGGATTTCTCTGCAGCTGTCGCGATGCTTCGCCGTGTGTGCACAGGGTCGCCGCGGTCATGGCGCTGCAGCGAGACCGGGGCGTGCGAACGATCGAGCACGCGGCGACCATGCTGGAGGATTCGGGCCAGACCCCGCGCAGCCGCGATGAACTCCGTGTTGCCATCGGCCACATCTGCATTCAGATCATCGAGCAGGGATTCTCGCGTCTGAGCCGCTTCCACGCGACGCAGCTCCGTGTGCTCTCGGTCGCGGCACACGGGGCCGACTTGCCCCGCCTTGAGCGAGTTGCCCGTGCGACCGCCGACCAGATCGATGGCTGGCTTGCCCGTTCGGCGACCGCCAGTGACGAACTCCTTCTGTCGAGCATCGCACAGACCCACGCGCTCGCCTGTGCTCTGGCCACCCCCACTCCCGCGCTGGTGGGCGAACACCGTCGCCGCTACGAGCGCACACCGCCGCTCGACCTGGTTGGTGCTGGGGCCCAGACCTGGCGGACTCCCAGCGGATTCCGTGGCCTCACGGTCTACTTCTGGGACGCCGCGGCATCGACCTGGTGCAGCTGGACCGAATCGCGGCCCATCGATCAGCACTTTGATCCTGGTGCGCGTGCCGGAGGCGATGGACCCTGGATGAGTTGCGCCTCACCCAGGCATGCCGCCACGCACCGGGGGCGACTCGCCGACGCATGGCGATCACGCGCCATGCGTCTTTCCGGACGCCCCTCCACCAAATACAACACGCTCCAGCCCACCACCGCGAGCGATCTGCCGGCACCGATCGTCCGATGGTCGGACCTTGCCGCGTGTGCACGGAATGCATTTTCGATCGGACTGTCGCAAGGCACCGAACTCGCGGGGCTGGTGCTGCTGTCACCCGAACGCTGGCTGACTGCATCGTTCGATGCCTTGCATCAGGTCCTTGTGAGGCCGATCGTGGATGTCGACGGCGCGCGGCTCCGACTGGTTGTGCCGCACGAGCCGGAGACCGCGGCACTCTCCCATGCGATCGAACACCTCAAGCCGCGGAAGCGGGCGATGGTGCTCGCCAAACTCGTGATGGATCACCAAGGACTCGCCGCGGCTCCCATCTCTGTGATTGACGACCAGGGCGTTGGATGCATCGGTGTGCAGCCAGCCGCCAACAGGGGCTCACTCGCATCGGCTCCACTCGAAGAGGCAGATGACGAGGCGGCTTCGCCATCGCAGATGCCCACGACGTTTGCGGGAAGCTCGCCGCTGGTAGCGGTGCTGGATCAGGCCGGTGATGTGCTGACTGCCGCCGCGGCGATTGGCAGCACTGCGTATCGCCGTTGGGATCGGTTCAGCTCCACTGCGTCGAGTGTTGAGTCGCATGGCTACCAGACGCTCGGGGCCGCCCTCAGCAAGGCACAATCGATCGCGGCCCCGGACCGCAAGGCGGCCGCGCTTCTCGCGGCTTCATGGATCCACGCGTGCACGCGGCAGGCCACCATCGTGGAGCTGGGCTCCGTGCTTCCTCGAGAGACCCCGGCGATCTGATCACGTCATCGCGCCTGCATCCAGTTCAAAGATCATCCGCCACAGCCGGTCTGTTTCGCCGCGTTCGATCACCTCCAGCGGCTTCAGACCTCCGAACGCCTGGTTCGGCCCATCCAGCCACGTGGCCAGCCCCTCAGGGGTGATGATCGTGCACAGTGCCTTGCGCAGGCGTTCCAGTTCGCGCAGCCGCCGCGTCGTGGGCACATCAGGCGCCTGCTTGTGCGATTCCCAGTTCGCCAGAGCACGCTCGGAGAACCCCGTCAGCCTCGCAAAGGCCACGCGGCTCATTCCATAGCCGCGGCGGATCGCCATCACATCAGGACCGCCATGGCCAGACAGGCCGACGGCATCCACTGCCGCGTTTGAGGTCACAGCCCGGCCAGCCCCGCGGCGAGGCGCGGCCACCGCAACACCCCGAGCTTCAATACCCACACTGCTCACCCTCGCTCCCACACTCGTCCTTCGCTTGGTACTCATGTCGGACCTCCTGTCACCCCCGCTCCCCACTCCACCGCCCCACCGCCATCCACCCACCGTCTCTGAATCAATCATCGCCCACGGACGGCTCCCATACAAGCACGGCGACATGCATTGATGCACGATTGTATACATGTACGGATTCCCGGGCGTTGGGTTCACCCTTTCCCGGGGCTTTGCGCCCACGGAGGTGGCAGAACACGAGTTATCCGGCCCCAGCCTCATCCAGGCCAACGGCCACGAGGCGGCTGGTTGGGAGGAGGTTGTCGGGGAAGATGACCAGGTTGCGGGCGCGGGGCAGTGCCGCGGAGGGGACGAGGATGGCCTCCAGACCCGCGGCGTGGGCCGCGATGCCCAGCTGGCGGGTCAGAGGCACCTGCCCGGAGGCATCGGCCTGACGCCAATCCAGCTCGGTCAGGACGGGGATGAAGTAGCCAAGTCGCCGCCGCACCTGCGAGTTGGTGAGGTCAAGAACGCTGGAAAGCTCCACGCGAACCGAAGCGACGACTTTGGGCATCGCCAGGTGAAAGGGCAACTGGTAGTAGCGGTGCATCGCCAGGCTCTCAGCGAACGCTGCCTCGGGCTCGATGGCGCCGTAGACGACCCGGAATGCTCCCTTGGGGTGCCATCGCCCGGGGACCTTCATGGCACCAAGGCCGCTGACGAGATCGCCGCTGCGGGCGTACTTGGGAGACGCGGCACGGTAGATCACGCCAGTCCACGCGACGGCATGAGCCTTGGCCGCGTGCATGCGCTCCAGGTAGCTCTCTTCCGTTCGATCGTCTCGCGCTGGCTGGTCGGTCACGGGCGAATGCTAGACGGTGTTCGGGTAGGCTCTGTGGTGAGTCACTTGGAGGGTGTGGTGACGTGGCCGGGATCACGTTGACCGCTGCCGCGTGCTTTGCCGTCGCCAAGATCGGCCCGTGCCGTCGCAGCGAGCTTCTTCAGGTCTTCGACTACCTGCAGGTTCAAGTCGGCAACATTGCGGCGTTCCTGTGGGTCGGCTTCGAGATCGAAGAGTTCGAAGGAGGTGCGGCCGGTGCCAATTGGCCCTGGGAAGCCGCCGCGGCCGGGGGTTGAGCCTTCGTAGCAGCGGAACTCATGCGGCACATGCAGCTTCCACTTGCCGCGTCGTACGGCTTCGAGCGCTGTGCTGTAGTAGTAATAGAACTCCTGCCGCGGCTGTGCATCGAGTGATCCACGAAGCACCTTGGAGAAGTCGACGCCATCGATGGGACGTGTGGGCATCGTGAGCCCCGCCATCGCCGCGAAGGTGGGCAGCAGATCGAGACTTGACGCCAGGTGCGCGTAGACCGCACCGGCTGGAAGTGTGCCCGGCATGCGCATGATGCACGGCACCCGCACGCCTCCTTCCCACTCGGTTCCCTTGCCTTCACGGAGGATGCCGGCAGACCCGGCATGATCGCCGAAGTTGAGCCAGGGTCCGTTGTCGCTGAGGAAGACCACGAGCGTTCGCTCACGCACGCCCGCACCATCCACGGCCTTGAGGATCTCCCCCACCGACCAGTCGAGTTCCATCATCACATCGCCATACAACCCGCGGCCGGATTTCCCGACAAACTCAGGGCCCGCAGCGATCGGGCAATGCGGCATCGGGTGCGCGACGTAGAGAAAAAAGGGCTGCTTGGCGGACTCTTGAATGAACTGTACCGCCCGCTTGGTGATGGTGCTGGTGAGCGTGGCCTGATCGGCGAGCGTCTGGATGGTGCCGACCTGCTGAGCACCTTCGATGATCGGAAGTGGCGGGTAGTTCTTCTTCGGCTCTGGATTCCCCTGATAGTTCACTGGCCACATGTCGTTGGAGTAAGGAATGCCCCAATACGCATCAAAGCCGCGGCGAGTGGGAAGGAACTCGGGCGCATCACCCAAGTGCCACTTGCCCAGTGCAGCCGTTGCATACCCGGCCTTCTTGCACAAAGTGGCGAGCGTCTCCTCGCTGGCATCGAGTCCGATTCGACTGGCGGGAAAGAGCACATCAGGCAGTCCGATGCGATTGGCGTAGCAGCCGGTGAGCAGTGCCGCACGCGAAGGGGTGCACGCTCCGTGGGGAACACAGAACGATGTGAAGCGCAGCCCCTCCTTGGCCATGGCATCGAGATTCGGCGTCGGGTTCTTCCCTCCGTAGCAGCCAAGGTCGCCGTAGCCCATGTCATCGGCGAGGATGACGATGAGATTGGGCGGTGGTGATGCCGCGGGTTGTTGTGCGACGGCACTGAGCGTGAACAACGCGGCGAGGAGCCACACCAGACGCGAGAACACCGAAATGAAAGCTGGCTCAGTCATGCTCGCAGGGTACTCACATCGACTGCGGTCGAGTTGCGTCCCCTCGCCCTCACCCGTAAGCAGCAGCACTTCTTCAGGCCGCAAGGCCTGCACGAACATAGCCGGGGGTGAAGCACGGCCTTGCGTGCGCCACCCCCGGAGAGGGCCCAAGGAAACCTGCACGCTGAAGGCGTGCTATTGCGGTGAATGAAGCGATGTGGTACGCGGCGGATTGCCGATCAACTGGGCCAATGTCCGGCGCGAAACGAGGCCACCGCCTGCTGTGTCGGCTTGGCGAACCGGTCGGTTCCCCACAGCCAGACCAGCACACATCGTTCATCAACAAACTGGCTGGCGACGCGGAGTACGCGACCAAGATGACATTCCCATTCATCTGATTCCGCATGCCATGTCAGAGAATCAATGTACAACCACGCACGATGTGATGCCCACGCCTCGAACAACACCTGGTCTTGCGGACCCAGCTCACCTCGAATCGATGACTTGACCTGAACCGCGTCCGGGTGCTCCCCGTTCGATTGAGCGATGCCAACGTGCGGCACGTACGGATCCGATGACGTACCAAGGTTGTACCAGACATCACCAATCTTCCAACTCAGATACGACATGCCAACATCTCTTTCGGCACGCATACAGACCGTCTGACCAACCTCGTCGCCAAGCTCGCTCGAAACCACTGCGATGGCCTCCGACTCGCTGACGCGTCGAACCGTGTTCATCAGCAGAATGACCGTTGGAATCATGTGCCCGATCTCCATGGGATCAACAGGACCCTGTCTCCACATCCAGACCGTGGTGCCGGGGCACAACACTGGACGCTTTTGAGCGAACACAATCTCGCCTCAGCACGATGGCTGGTTCCCTGAGGGCATCGATTCTGAGATCCTTGCTCCCTCAGGAGTCGTGCTCTGCCTCTTTGCTCATCCTGTATATCCTGTCCATCCATGTTGCCACTTCTGGTCGGAAAGTTCAACATGGATAGACAGGATTGACAGGATGCAAGACGTGAGAAGTGACAGGCCAGCCTGAAATGCGAATGATTGCGTGGACAAGGCGTTCACCCCGGGCCGGAAGTCGAGGCGAAACGTCCATCCTCTACGCGGCTGGCAGAGATCTCATGAAGTGGGATCCACATCGCGTCTTCACCGCGCTGTTCGCACCATCGACTCACCATGTCGGCTCGAGGTACCCGCCGCTCACACCTCCGCAAAGCGAGCCGTGAAGTGACGGAGCACTTCGGGTGCTTCGACGATGCGCATGCCGCGCAGCTCGCCGCGGCGGGCGAAGACTTCAGCGCATGCCTCGGCGACATAGTCAAAGTGGCTCTGCGTGTAGACACGCCGCGGCAGGGCCAGACGCACCAGTTCCATCGGCGCCTGGCCATTGGGACCCGCCATCACGCTTCCGATCTCGCAGCTCCGGATGCCCGCCTGGCGATAGAGCGCGCAGACCAGCGACTGACCCGGGAACTGCTCCTTGGGAATGTGTGGTGCAAAGTGGCCCGCATCGATGTAGATGGCGTGTCCGCCCGGCGGCTCGATGATCGAGATGCCAGAACGCAGCAGCTTCTCGCCCAGGTATTCAACGCTGCGGATCCGGTAGCCCAGGTAGTCTTCTTCCATCACTTCGATGAAACCCTGCGCCATCGCTTCGAGGTCGCGACCGGCGAGGCCGCCGTAGGTCACAAACCCTTCGGTGAGAATGAGGAGGTTCGAAGCCTGCTTGAAGAGTTCGGGGTTGCGGATCAGCAGCAACCCACCGATGTTCACGAGGCCGTCCTTCTTGGCGGAGATGGTGGCGCCATCGGCAAGATCGAACATCTCCCGAGCGATCTGGGTGGGAGTCTTGTCGGCGTACCCCTTCTCACGCGACTTGATGAACCAGGCGTTCTCGGCGAAGCGGCAGGCATCGAGGTAGAACGGAAGCCCGTGACGGTTGCAGACATCGCGGACGTCCTTGATGTTCTGCATGCTCACAGGCTGGCCGCCGCTGGTGTTGTTGGTCACCGTGATCATGACCAGCGGGATGTTCTGCTTGCCGACACGGGCGATCAGTGCTTCGAGTGCTGCGACATCCATGTTGCCCTTGAAGGGGTGCCGGTCGCTGGGCTTGGCGGCTTCGGGAATGGCGAGATTGATCGCCTCGGCCCCGGTGTGTTCAATGTTGGCACGAGTGGTGTCGAAGTGTGCGTTGTTGGGGATGACTTTCCCCTTGCCGCCGACGAGCTCGAAGAGAATGCGTTCACTCGCTCGCCCCTGATGCGTGGGGACGAAGTGCTCGAAGCCGGTGAGCTTGCCCAGCACATCCTTGAGGCGGTAGTACGACTCACTGCCCGCGTACGACTCATCGCCACGCATGATGCCGGCCCACTGCTCGCTGCTCATGGCACTTGCGCCAGAGTCGGTCAGCAGATCGATGATGACATCCTGCCCGTGGATCAGGAATGTGTTGAAATCGGCCTTGCGAAGAATCGCCTCACGTTCCGCGGCGGTCGTCATGCGGATCGGCTCAACGGACTTGATGCGAAACGGCTCGATGATCGTCTTCAACGAAAGGTCTCCAGAAACGCGGACATGCCAACCACCTGTGGCGGGAGAGGGGTGCGGAAATGAACGAAGCCCGCAGTGCAATGGACCGGACGATCGAGGGTTCGCTCGCCCGGTGCACGCTCATCCGCCGCGGCTGGGGTGACTAAATGACCCGCAAGTCATCTTGTCAATCCGACGGCCATTGCAAATTGGCTCTTTAGTTGAAGAACCCACCCGATACGGATTGTGT
>JBILUL010000017.1:0-52686 GCA_044371005.1 Phycisphaerales bacterium
CACCACAGTTGGATTGCAGCCCGCAGGGCTGCTCGGAGAACACCGGTGAAGGCCATTCCCACGACGACCCCTGGCGGGGTCGCGGCCATCACGCCATCGCCTTCCGGTGGTGTCGTCGCAAAGCCGCCGACACCACCGGCTATGTTCGGTCGAGCCCTGGCGGGCTGCAGAGAGGGTGCTGGCGGGCACTCACGCACCACAGCGCATCCCGTGATGCACCCTTCGAGATCACGGGAATGACAGCGCCGATTTACGGATCTGTCGCCGCGGCCGCGGTCGAGTTCTCGTCAAGGCACTCTGTTCAGGGCCTGATTCAATACCCCGCCGGCACTCCGCCCTTGCGAGGATCACTTCCGGCCTGCCACCCGCCTTTGGATGAACGGATGATCTGCACCGAAGCCACGACTTCGCGTGGGCCCACCTTGTGCCCCTTGGCTTCGAGTGCCTTCACGAGATCGCCTTGCGCATACAGCGCGGGCTCCAACTGGAGCAGATCCGGGTGCCACTGGTGGTGGAACCGGGGACGGGCCAGCGCATCATCGGCGCCCATGTCAAAGAGCAGCACATTGAGCGCGGCTTGAATCGTGCCGTTGATGATGCGCGGGCCACCCGCACCACCGGCAATGAGCTGCACCGTGTCGCCCTTGACGATGATCGTCGGCGTCATGCTCGAAAGTGGCCGTTTGCCCGGCTCTGGCCGGTTCAGATCAGCATGATCAAGTCCGAAGGCATTGGCCCGGCCCGTACGCGTCACGAAGTCATCCATCTCATCGTTGAGGATGAACCCGAACTCGGGCACCGGCAGCAACGACCCGAAAATCAAGTTGATCGTCTCAGTGCAGGCCACCGCGCCACCATCCGCATCGATCGCGCTCAAGTGGCTCGTTCCCGCATCCACCGGCAGCGGCGCGGCACTTCCATAGGCCTCGGTCGCCAGCGTGTGCGTGGCATCAATGCTCGCGGCACGCGCCTTCACATAGTCAGCGCTCAGCATCGCCTTGGTCGGAAGCTTCACGAAGTTGGGGTCACCCATCCAACGGGCCCGGTCGGCAAAGGCATGCTTGGAGGCTTCGGTCACCAGATGGATGTATGGCGCGGAGTTGTGGCCCCCACCCTTGCTCGGATCACACGCAGCATCAAGCAGATCAGACCGCTGCTCGAGCATCGCCAGCACCTGCGTGAGCACGATGCCGCCGCTGCTGGGAGGCGGCATGGAGATCACGTGCGAGCCGCGGAAGTTGGCTTCGAGCGGAGAGCGTTCCTCCACCTTGTACGACGCGAGGTCGGCCATTGTCATATGGCCTCCATCACCTGTCACAGCCTTCACGATCGCTTCAGCGATGGGCCCCTTGTAGAACGCATCTGCACCATCGCGGGCAATCAACTCGAGCGCACGCGCCTGCTCGGGCAGCTTGAGCACATACCCCTTGCGGATGTTCCCCGAATCAAGGAACCTCTGCCAGAGGAAGGCAAACCGCTGCTGCCTCGCGGCATCCTTGAGCAGCCACGGCAGCACCAGTTCATCCTTGCGGGCACTGTCTTCGTAATGCTGATCGACTGCGAACCCCTCGCGTGCAATACGGATGGCCGGGGCCATCACCTGCTCGCGGCTCATCGTGCCGTATTTCTCGAGCGCATGCAGCAGACCTGCGACCGTCCCGGGCACACAGACGGCCTTGGCCCCATGCGTCGCGGCATCCGGATCCGGGTCATTCTCGAGGTAGTTGGCGGTGGCCTTGCCAATCCCCACTTCCCGGTAGTTCACCGTGGTGAGCACTGGGCCAAGCTTGGGGTGGTTGGGAAGGCGGATGACCATGAACCCGCCGCCGCCAATGCCGCAGGAATAGGGGCGGACGACCGACAGCGCAAACGACGCGGCGACGGCCGCGTCGACGGCGTTGCCGCCGGCCTTGAGGATTTCGGCGCCGGCTTGTGAAGCCAGGGGGTGATCCGCCGCGACCGCGGCGTGGGCGAAGGTGTGCTGCTTAGGCTGGGAAGATGGGGAAGCGGGCATGGGCTTGGTATCCTGAGCGTGCGCACCTGAGGCGAGTGCGGCCGCGGCATACAGGGCGTGCAGGCGGTTCATGCCCGGATCGTACGGGAGCGCAGCCCCGGGGAAGCATGATGGCACCGGCGCACGGACACCCGTAGACTCTGGGCCCATGTCGGACACCATGAACAAGGCAGGAACTCTGTTGCAGCGGCTCGGGCCCGTCGTGGCCCTGCTTCTGCTCATTCTCGTCGCCGCGTTGATTGACCGGGAGGGTCGCTTCCTCACGGTGCGGAACTTTGAGAACATCCTGCGACAGAATGCCGCGGTGGGTGTGGTGGCGCTGGGCATGACCTTCGTGATCATCCTGGGTGGCATCGATCTCTCGGTGGGCTCGCTGGTTGCGGTGCTTGGCGGCGTGGGCATTCTTGCGATGAACTGGGCGATCAAGCACGAGGCCTCGGATTCACGAGCCGTGGTCATCGCTGCGGGCTGCATGCTGCTGCTGGGGCCAATTCTGGGCGCGCTCAATGGCGTACTCATCACGAAAGGTCGCATCACGCCATTCATCGCAACGCTGGGAGCGATGGCGATCTATCGCTCGCTGACGCTGGTATTCAAGGATGGCGGCGAGTACCGGGCCGAAGCGGTCGGGTTTTCGAGCCTGATGAGCCCGGAATGGATGGGTGAATCAGGGCGAAGGCTGACGGCGATCATCTTCTTCGGGCTTGCGGTACTTCTGTGGGTGATGCTCAAGAAGACGTGGTTCGGGACGGCGGTGCATGCGGTGGGCGACAATGAGACTGCCGCGAAGTATGCGGGCATCAAGCTCGACCGCGTGAAGATCATGACGTACGCCCTGAGCGGGCTCATGTGCGGTGTGGCGGCGCTGATCATCTCGACGCGCATGAACTCGATTGCCAGCGCCCAGACCGGCCAGCTCTACGAACTGGACGCCATCGCGGCGGTCGTGGTGGGCGGGGCGTCGATGCGGGGTGGCTACGGCAGCATCTGGGGAACGGTCATCGGGGTGCTGATTCTGGGCGTCGTCAACAACATGCTGAACATGATCTCCTCGAGCGACACCCTCAAATCGCTGGGGCTCGAGGGCCTGAACATCGCCCACCTGCAGGGGCTGGTCAAGGGCGTCATCATCATCGCGGCGGTGATGGTGCAGCGGTCCAAGGCGTGAGCGGGGTCGTCAATCCCACTCCCGATGTCCGGTAATTCAACGGTGTACCCGCATCAGCGTGCGTACATTTTGGCTTGGGAAGATTCCACGTATGAAACTACCCGCCGACAAGGTGAACCAGCTTCGGACCTTTTACGAGGGGCGGGCTGTCTGCGTGACCGGTGGCGCGGGCTTCATCGGCGGTCACACATGCGATGCACTGGTCTCGCTGGGTGCCAGCGTGAGCGTCATCGACGATCTTTCCAACTCAACGCTCGATCATCTCTCGGAACTGATTGAACTGGAGCCCGATCGGGTGCGGTTCGTGCACGGATCGATCCTCGATGATTCGGCCCTCGAATCGGCGATGGAAGGCGCGCAGACGGTGATTCACCTGGCCGCACTTGGAAGTGTCCCTCGCAGTGTCGAGTTCCCGCAGCGCACCTGGTCGGTGAATGCCACGGGAACTCTGCGGGTGCTGGAAGCAGCCCGGGGCAGTCGCAAGAAGTCCGTTGTGCAGCGGGTCATCGCAGCGAGCAGTTCCTCGGTGTATGGCGAGCAGCCGGAACTGCCAAAGATCGAAACGCAGATGCCGTCCCCCCTCTCCCCCTACGCGGCGAGCAAAATGGCGGTCGAGCATCTTCTGGCCAGTTACTCCCATTGCTACGGGCTCTCGACCATTGCACTGCGATACTTCAACGTCTTTGGCCCGCGGCAGAGTGCTGAGTCGCAGTATGCCGCGGTGATCCCGGCCTTTGCCAAGCGCCTGCTCGAGGGCGAAAGCCCGATGATCTTCGGTGATGGCCAGCAGACTCGCGACTTTACCTTCGTGAGCAATGCCGTGCTTGGGACGCTCTTGGCAGGTGCTAGCCCGACCTCGCTCAAGGGTCAGGCCGTGAACATTGCGGGCGGCACGCGTGTGAGCCTGCTGGAAGTGGCGGGACTGCTTGCGAAACTCTGCGAAGCGCCGCCGCATGTGCAGCCGACGTTTGGTCCAGCCCGCGCGGGCGATGTGCGAGATTCCTTCGCGGATATTCGTGCAGCGCAGGAGCTGATTGGCTACACGCCGATTGCAACGGTTGAGCAGGGGCTTGCGGAAACGGTGGAATGGTCACGCCGCGAGTGGCAGCGCGCGGATTCGTAAGTGGCACGGCTCTCTGAGCAGTGTTCTGCGTGACATGGCTCTCTGAGCAATGCCAGTGCTGGAGCTAGCGCGAACATGGCTCGGAGAGCCATGAGACTGAAGATCACTGCTCTTAAGAGCAGTGCCACTACATCCTGAAAAAACTCCGCAGCCGTTCCGTGAACGTGTAGTGCGTGAGGTCGCTGAGTGAGCCGGCCCGCAGCAGCATGCCGCCACAGGACTCGCACTGAAGGTAGTGGATGTGGGGCTGAGCCGGATCGTCGACTTGCTTGAGCGTGCTCCCATCGCGCGGGCACTTGTGGTGCGTGGTGCTCGGGCGGCGCGGTTCCTTGCCCGCGAAGGTGTCGAAGTCGTCGGCGGGCAGACCGTGCGCGATGATGCGCTGCAGTTCGGCCATGTCGAACCAGAGCGCCCCGCAGCGCGTGCAGCGATCAATCGTGAAGTTGCGTGCCTTCACGCTCTCCATGTCGTGCTCATCGAGCGGACACTTGAGGACGAACGAGTCTTCGGTGCCGGGGGGCGTGCGCAGTGGGTCGGCCATAGTTCCAAAGCATACCCGCGGCACAGCCCACGGGCCAAACGGATACCCTCTGCCCCATGGACTGGTTCGACACCCATCTGGATCTGGCGTGCGTGGCTCT
Organism: Phycisphaerales bacterium; assembly: GCA_044371005.1. Classification (GTDB taxonomy): domain Bacteria; phylum Planctomycetota; class Phycisphaerae; order Phycisphaerales; family UBA1924; genus UBA2402. The sequence continues at coordinate 4,947 of JBILUL010000017.1, forward strand.
GCTCGGCCGCGATATGTTCGAAGTGGACCCTGCCAAGTGCACCGGGCCCTGGCCACCGTGCGCGGTCACGCTGCCTTCTCTGGCGGCAGGCAACGTGAAGTGGTGCCTGGCGACGATCTTCACCGAGCCCGATGGAACCGATGCAGTGGGATATCCCGCGGGAGATGCCGCCGCGGCGGCGAAGCGTGGGCGTGAGCAACTCGCCACCTACCAGTCCTGGGCTGCGCGCGGAGCCGCCCGATTCTGGTCGCAGCCGCGGACGCAGGCCAACACGAATGCGCTGGCGATGGGGATTCTGGTCGAAGGGGCGGACCCGATTGCTGACCCGGCGGAACTTGCCTGGTGGGTGCAGCAGGGGGTGGTGGCAGTCGGGCTCTCGTGGGCGCGTTCTTCTCGCTATGCGGGCGGGAACACGACGCAGGAGCCACTAACCGATCTGGGGCGGCGGATGATTGCGGAGATGGATCGACTGGGCGTCGTCCACGACATCTCGCATTTGAGCGATGTGTCGCTGGCGGAGTTGTGGGACCGGACGGACAAGCCGGTGATTGCATCGCACAGCAACTGCCGCGTGCTGGTGGATACGGATGGCGAGGTGCGTCAGCGGCATCTGACGGATGCGACGATCCGCGAAGTGGGCCGCCGCGGCGGGATGATCGGTGTCAACGTCTTCTCGCCGTTCATCAATGCGGGCGCGGACCGTACGAAGCGGGCGACGCGCGAGCGGTGGGCCGCGCACGTGAATCACATCTGTGAGCTTCAGGGCACGCGCACGCAGGTGGGGCTGGGAACGGATATGGATGGGGGTTTCAGTGCCGCGATGATGCCGGAGGGAATCGACAAGCCATCGGATCTTGACCTTCTGGCTGAGCCCTTGGCGCGCAGCGGCTGGAGCGATGAGGAGATCCGCGGGTTTGCGAGTGGCAACTGGCTGCGGTTCTGGTCGAGCCGGCATCGGCTTGATTGACTGAGCAGCCGACATCGCGGCGCGTATTCACATCCGGTTCACACACGCCGGCTTCGAGCCGCGCGAAGGACATCGTGGCTTCGACCCCACGAATGCCAGCAAGGTAGGCGGCGTGTGCACGTCGAAGAGTCCTGGGCTGTCCTCGGGGCGATCACTGGTGCGAGTTCATCGCGGCTGCGACATCACGGGTCCGGCCGCGCCTTGGTCAAGCCCTCGCTCAAGCACCATTTGGAGGGCCGTCTTGCGATCCAGCTCGCTCAGTGATGGATCGGACTTGATCCGCTCAATCACCTGTCCAGCATCCTTCAACTCGGCGAAGAGCCGACTTACCATTGGTTCAACTCGCTCGAGTGCCGCCTTGCGTGCCTCCCGCGCCTCGACGCGGGCACGGATCGGCCGCGGCTCCCAGATTCGCGCCGTTGAATCACCCGACGACGAGAACAGACGCCAATCCCCCGCGGAGTCCCCCGCCGTCGGCGCAAGAGGCTGCCACTCGAGCGTGTTGATGTGTCCCTCGTGGCCGGACAGTGCCGCGAGTTGTTCGTAGGTCTTCGCGTCCCAGATCCGGACCTTGCGATCGAGCCCGCCCGTGGCACCATCGAGGCTGCCGGGGTTTTTCATGCGCTGCGTCGAGAGCGTTTCCACGACCGCCGCGCAAGCAACCGCCGCGGAAGGGGGAGGCGGGGACCAGGTTCCAAACATGACGGAAAATTCTTGTTTGCTGATGGGAGGGTGAGCTCTCGCGTGTTTGTACTTGCGACGCCGTTCATTCGGCGCTGTTTGATCGGGCTGCCTCCACGAGTTGCTTGGATGCAGTTCGGATCGCCTTGAAGTTCACGGGAGGTTTGTCATGGTTTCGAAGCAGTTGATTTCAATCGCATCCGTGCTCGCGTTCGCCGCGGGTGGAACCAGCGCTCTGGCTCAGTCGCTGGGGACGGCCTTCACCTATCAGGGCGAACTCAGTGCGGCCGGCGCACCCGCAAACGGAACCTTTGACCTGCGCTTCCGTCTTTTCGATGCCGCGAGCGGTGGGAATCAGATCGGCGCCACGCTCTGTTCAGACGACATCAACGTTGCCAATGGTCGCTTTGCCGCGTCACTTGACTTCGGCGCTGTGTTCACGGGCCAGATGCGGTTTCTTGAGATTGAGGTGCGCGCGGACACCGGCCTTGATTGCAGCGATGAGACAGACTTCACGGCGCTGGTGCCGCTGCAGGAGCTGACCGCGGCACCCAACGCTGCCTTCTCACTTTCGGCCGATTCTTCGAACACTGCAACCAACGCACTGAATCTGGGCGGCACGCCCCCATCCAGCATCGCGCGTCTTGACGGCAACCAGACCTTCACGGGGCAGTTGAACTTCACACACCCCTCGAACACCTTTCAAGGGATTTTCTCCGGCAACGGCGAGGGCCTGACAACGCTCAACGGCGGCAACATCGCCCCGGGCACGATCACGCGCAGCCGCATGTCTTCAGACATCGAGAGCGTTCTCTCGCAGTGGGTCGCGCAGCCTTCGATGCCAACGGGACCCGTCGATGCCATCGCCTGGGGAGACAACGCTCAAGCCGGTCAGACCGATGTCCCAGCGCTGCCCCCCGGTATGACGTACACCGCCGCGGCGGCGGGAGTTGTCCACAACCTCGCCCTCCGCAGTGACGGGATGGTCATCGCATGGGGATCGAACGAATACGCCCAGACCGATGTCCCCGCGCTCCCAGCTGGGCTGATGTACACCGCAGTGGCGGCGGGCCAGAACCACAGCCTCGCCCTTCGGAGCGACGGCACGATCGCCGCGTGGGGAGACAATGGCGCGGGCCAGACGGACGTCCCCGCGTTGCCCCCCGGAATGACGTACACCGCCGTGGCCTCGGGCTATCTCCACAGCCTTGCTCTTCGGAGCGACGGGACGATCGTCGCGTGGGGATACAACGATGAAGGCCAGACGAACGTTCCCGCGCTGCCTGGTGGGGTGACGTGCACCGCGCTGGCGGGCGGCCGTTTTCTCAGCCTCGCCCTTCTGAGCGACGGAACCATCGTTGCTTGGGGGTATGACTATGGCTGGGGGCTCTTGAACGTACCGCCACTGCCCTCGGGAGTGACGTATACCGCCGTCGCGGCGGGCTATCTGCACAGCCTTGCACTGCGCAGCGACGGGACCGTCGTTGTGTGGGGGAATGACACTGGCTTGGGGCTTTTTAGCGTTCCGCCGCTGCCCTCGGGAGTGACGTATACCGCCGTCGCGGCGGGCTCCATGCACAGCCTTGCATTGCGCAGCGACGGGACCGTGGTTGCCTGGGGATATGACACCGATGGCCAGACCGATGTCCCCGCGTTGCCCACAGGCCTGATCTATTCCGGCTTGGGGGGCGGGGGAATACGACACAGCCTCGCGATCCGATCGCTGACGACGCCATCGGCACCCAGGCTCACGTCCGCGCTTGGAATCAGCATCGGCACCACCACGCCCGCGCCAGCGGGAGGATTGAACGTCATCGGACCAAGCACGTTCAGCGGCTCGGTTTCCGCCCTTTCATTCACCGGGTCGGGCGCGGGCCTGACCAACCTGAACGCCGCGAACCTCACCGGGAGTGTTCCATCGGCGAGCCTGACCAGTCTTCCCGCCGAGAACCTCGTTGGCAACGTCCCCGCGGCGACACTCACCAACGTACCGGCCGCCAACCTCACCGGCAGCGTCCCTGCTACCAGCTTGACGAGCGTTCCCGCTGAGAGCCTCACCGGAAGCGTTCCGTCTGCAAGCCTGACAAGCGTTCCCGCTGTCAACCTCTGGGGCAGTATCCCCGCAGCGACGCTGACGAACGTTCCGGCGGCGAACCTTACTGGAAGCGTGCCCTTCGCAGCACTGACTCAGGTGCCCGCTGCCAACCTCGTCGGCACGGTTCCCCCTGTAAGTCTGCAGAGCGTGCCCGCAGGATCGCTCACTGGAAACATCAATCCCGCGAACCTCACGAGTGTGCCAGCGGCCAACCTCACCGGTGTCATCGCGGATGCCCGTCTGACAGGCAACGTCGCCATGCTCAACGGCAACCAGACCTTCACCGGCACCAAGAACTTCACCGGCAACGTCGGCATCGGTACCGCCGCGTCGCAAGCAATGCTCGATGTCCGCGGCAGCGGCAACTTCCGTAACGGCCACGTCGCGTACTTCCAGAACAATGACGCCACCGGGTCGGGCATCGCCATCCAGATCAACGCCACCCGCACCACCGCGCGAAACAACTTCGCCACCTTCTACAACGGCGCCGGTGCCGTTGTCGGCCGCATCGAGGGCTTCGACCTCCAGGCGGGCGACTGGGTGCCGCCGCCGGGATTGCCTCTGGCCATTGCCAACGGCTTTGACAGCCTGCGGATCAACTCGGGCGTCACCGTGCGGCCGGCAGCCGATTGGTTCAATCCTGGCTCGCTCCCTTCAGCCTCGCTTCAAGGCGGCCGCTTGCCTTCGTCGAGTCTCGTGGGCGGCCGCCTGCCTTCGTCGAGTCTTGTGGGCGGGCGTTTGCCTTCGTCGAGTTTGGATGGAGGGTCGCCACCCAGCCTGAGCATCAACTGGACAGCCTTCACCTTCAACTTCAATCCCGGCTCATTCCCCGCGTTGAACTTCGACCCGGGCGCATTCCCAACGTTGGCGTTTGATCCCGGCGCGTTCCCAACCTTGGTCTCTGATCCTGGCGAGTTCCCCACGCTGGCTTTCAACGCAGGCACCCTGCCATCGGTCTCCTCGCCTATCACTCTTTCAACGCCATCGATCGGCTTCACGCTTCCCACCGAAGCGGACATCATGCCGCTGACAACCTGGGCTGTCGAAAGCAATCTTCAGGGCCTCATCGCGATTACGCCCATGCAAGCCGCGGTCAACGTCATGAGCGTCGCCGCGATGCGGGCGGCCAAGGACGGGGGCATCACCTACGGCTCCAAGGGTGCTGACTACGCCGAGTATCTGATGAAGGTCGATCCGAAGGACACCATGGGGTTCGGTGAGGTCGTCGGCATCTTCGGCGGCAGAATCTCACGCAAGACCGACGGTGCCGAGCGCGTCATGGTCATCTCCCAGGCTCCCGCCGTCGTCGGCAACCAGCCCCCGGATGCTGAGCGCAGCGCGTATGAAATGGTCGCCTTCATGGGTCAGGTGCCAGTCGCCGTCGTTGGCGGCGCCAAGGTTGGTGACTTCATCGCGGCTTCTGGTCAGGGCAACGGAGTCGCCGTGGCCATCCACCCCGCCGACCTGCGCCCCGAGCACATGGAGCGCATCGTCGGGCGGGCCTGGGCCGACTCCGTCGATGACCGCTTCGATTTCATCAACACCCACATCGGCGCCAAGGAAGAAGCCGCGGCGATGCTTCTGGATCGTGAAATCCAGAAGAACGCGGCCGCGGCAACAGCATCAGAGGCACTGCGTGCCCAGAACCAGGAGATCATGGCACGACTCAAGCGGGTGGAGGAACTGCTGAGCAAGCGGCAGCACTGACCGGGTCTGTCAAATCATCCCCAAAGCCCATCGTCCGCACTGCTCTTGACATCCTGGCTCGTTCAGACATTCTCGTCTGGAGCCCCAGATGCGAAAAACCCCGCGCTGCTCATCGGTCTTGCCGCGGCTCCGCACGAGGAGCGATGGCAGACCGCGAGAAGCGCGGGGTTTTGTCAAAGACACGAATTGGGGACCGGCTCAGGCCTTCTTGGCGAGCAGGTCGCGGATTTCCATCAGCAGCGCCTGGTCCTTGGTGGGGCCTGCGGGTGCGGGCGGCGGGGGCGCCTGCTCCTTTTCGAAGCGCTTCTTGGCGGTGTTGAAGGCCTTCACGACCAGGAAGACGCAGAAGGCCAGCAGGAAGAAGTTGATCGAGACGGTGACGAAGCTGCCCCAGGCGATGACGGCGCCTTCCTTGCGGGCATCGACCAGGTTCGTCGCCTTGACGCTCTCGCTGAGTGCGAAGAACTTGTTGCTGAAGTCAACGCCCCCACCCATCACCTTGGCGATGACGGGCATGAGCAGATCGGCGATCATCGAGTTGACGATCTTGCCGAACTCGGCACCGATGATGACACCGACTGCCAGATCAAGCACGTTGCCCTTGAGGGCAAACTCACGAAACTCCTTCACGAAACCCATTGCGTTCTCCTTGAATTGAACCTGCTCAGCCTCGCGGCAGTCTGGTCCGGGGGATCAGAATCGTCATTATAGAACCAAATCAGGAAACAATCCGCCTTGCCCCCCGGCGGGCAGCACGGTACAGGCTGGATGGGGGCCGGGGGCTCAGAAGTTCCAGGCCAGGAGCATGAAGTACTCCACATCGTTCTTCTCCCGGTCCGGGCCGGGATTGTGGTTGTACCGATCTTCGATGCCCAGCTTGAGCGTCATGTTGACCTCGGGATCGACGAGGATCTCCCAACCCGCCTTGGCGTTCAGGCGGTATTCCCAGAGTTCCGAGAGGTCAGGCAGCCATTCGACGCTTGCAAAAAGCTTCTGGCGCTCGGTGAGCTTGTGCTCGACATCGAGGCCCAGCAGACCTTCGGGGATGAACTCATCGCGTGAGCCCCCCACTTCGCGGGTAAGACCAAGACCCACGCGGCCCAGCAGCTTGGTGCGATCGTGCTTCACGAAGTAGTAGCCAGGACCAGCGAAGGCCGAGAGGCGCCAATCCCAATCCTGGAACTCGTCATATTCGGCCTTGCCGGTGGCGAAGAAGATCCAGCGTTCGCCCATGTTCCAGTCGTTGCGCAGGTCGAGTACGCCGCGGGACTTGGTTTTTTCACCGTCGCTGGTGGCGTAGGTGTAGGTGAGTGCCGCGGTGGTCTTCATCTTCGACGTTTCACGCGTGGCTCCGACGCCAGCGCGGAAGCTCAGGTTCTCGCTGTTGCCTTCCGAACCGTTGAGACCGCCTTCGACATTGCCCTTCCAGCCCTTGAAGAACGAGTCGGGATCGGCGGGCTTGGCCGGGACCGCCGCAGCAGCTTCCGCGGCGGCTGGCGGATCATCGATGATCTCCTCGAGCGTGATCGCGGCGGGTGCGATGGCGACGACCGAAGCCACGGGGGCCGCAGTGAAGACATCGGTTTCGCGGGGAGCCTCAAACTCAACGTGCGCGGGGGCCGCGAGGGCAACGGCCGAGCCAGCGCATGCCGCGAACGCGGCGATGGCAGAACGAATCAGTGTCATGGGTGCTCCGAAGCTGGACGGGGGAGGGGGGAGGGGGTGAAAACGAACGACGCCGAATGTACGAAAGGGGCTGAAATGCAGCCACACCCATCCTCGCGATTTCATCGAGTTGACCTCTTTTTCTTAGTCGATTGGCGTGCCAAACCTGTCGGATGCGGTGGAAAAGCTGTCGGTGTCCGACGGCCCCGCGAGCGAACTATGATTTAGACATCTCGTGTTGTCCTTTGAATCTCTCAGGAGTATTCCATGAAGAAGACTGCCGCACTGTTCGTCACCGCCATCGCCCTTGCCACCCTCGCCGGCTGCGCGAGCAGCAAGAAGGAAGCTGCTGCGGACACCGCCGCGGCTCCCAAGCAGGCCAACATGGGCATCGTGAACACCAAGTGCCCGATGATGCTCTCGCACCCAGCCGGCACCAAGGTCACGGTTGACTACAACGGGCAGAAGGTCGGCCTCTGCTGCGCCGGCTGCGTCGGCGGCTGGAACAAGCTCACCGCCGAACAGAAGGCTGAGAAGCTCAAGGCCGCGATGTGAGGCTCTGACTCACACGTTCAGTGTGAACCAAGAACCCCCGACCCATCTGGTCGGGGGTTTTTTCATGGCCTGTGTGTTGGCGCTCCTATGGCACGTAGGTGCAGCTTTGGGCACCTGCGTGCTTCCTACCCGTAGCTTGGTTCCCACCGAGCGATTCCGCAGAGAGCCACACCATCGGTAGGAAGCACGCACCAGACCGCAGAGCCGGTCTGATAGGTGCCAGTTCAGTACACTACGCTCATGGCACGGCAAATCGCTTCCCCCTCCCCCAGCACTCGCAGAGAACCCTGATGGATCAGCGGGACCAACATGTCACAGCCCTGCTCGACCGCATCCGCGAAGGCGACACCGCCGCGACGGGCGAGCTGCTCAATGCAGCCTACTGCGATTTGCGTGCAATGGCAGCGAACCTCTTCGGCAGCGAATCGCCGGCTCACACGCTGCAGCCCACAGCGCTTGTGAACGAACTCTGCCTCCGGCTGCTCAAGACCCCTCAGAACGGGTGGACGGATCGCAACCATTTCTTCAAGACCGCTGCACGGGCCATGCGCCACCTGCTCACCGACCACGCCAGAGCAAGAGTCACACAGCGCCGGGGCGGCAGCGCACGAAAGGTCTCGCTCGATTCACTCCAGCTCTCCGCGCCAGATGAGTCCTTTGATCTGCTCGCACTGGACGAGACGATCACGGGTCTTGCCAAGTTCAACGAACGGCTCGCTCAGATCTTCGAGCTTCGATTCCTGGCGGGACTCACGGTGGAGCAGACCGCGCTGGTGGTTGAACTCTCACCAAGGGCGGTGGAGAAGGATTGCCGGTTCATCAGGGCGTGGCTGCAGAGGGAGCTTGAACAGTGAGCCAGGATGAATCCCCCAAGAGAGCCAAGCTCAGCACCGAACAGTTCGATCGTGTCCGCGAGATCTTCGATGAGGCATGCGAACTTCCAGTGCAGCAGCGCGAGGCCCACATCGCCGCCCAGTGCAAGGGCGATCAGGCGGTGCGCCGCGCTGCGATGGAACTGCTGAGCCTGGCTGATGTACCTGAGAGCAAGTATGAGCCCGGGCGCAGCGGTCTGGTGCCTCGGTTTCTGGATGTCGCCGACATCGAACAGGATGCACTCCCCGAAGAGTTCGGGCCCTACCGAATCAAGCAGATGATCGGCCGCGGCGGCATGGGCGTGGTGTACCTGGCCACCCAGAGCAACCCGCAGCGTGAAGTCGCGCTCAAGCTGCTCCGCAGCGGCCCCACCTCGCACGCGATGCGCAGCCGATTCTCACGCGAAGTCCTGGTGCTTGGCAAGCTCGATGATCCGGGCATTGCGCGCATCTTCGAAGCAGGCTCGCAGCGCACAAGTCAGGGCAACATCGCGTACTTTGCGATGGAATACGTCGATGGCCCGCGCCTTACCAACTACGCACACCAGCAGGGGCTGGATGTGCGCAGCCGCGTCGAACTGGTCGCGAAGGTCGCCGACGCGCTCCATCACGCGCACACCAAGGGGGTTCTGCACCGCGATCTCAAGCCAGCGAACATCCTGGTCAGTCTGGGCAGCACGGCAACCCCGGCCACCCAGACCACCGCCGCGGCGAACAGTGAGACGAAAACCTCCGCAACGAGCCAGTCTCGCCCGCGCGGCGTGCAGCCCAAGATTCTCGACTTTGGTGTTGCCCGACTCGTCGAACCAGACACGCAGCAGACCGCACTCACCGAAGCCGGACTCCTGATCGGCACAGTGGCGTACATGAGCCCCGAACAGCTGTCGGGCGACCCGACGGGTGTCGACACGCGATCCGACATCTACTCGCTGGGCGTCGTGCTCTACGAAGTGCTCTCGCAGAAACTCCCGTTTGATGTGCTGACAAAGCCCATCGCCGAGGCGGCGCGGATCATCCGCGATGAGCCTCCCGCAGAACTGACGCTGTCAGGCCAAGGACGACTCGAGTCCGATCTTGCGACGATCGTCGCGAAGGCGATGAGCAAGGACCGCGAGCGGCGGTACGAATCCGCCGCGGCGTTCGCTGAGGATCTGCGCCGATACCTGCGCGATGAGCCCATCGCCGCGAGGCCGCCGACCGTCGCCTATCAGTTCTCGAAGTTCGCGCGGCGCAATCGCGCGCTGGTCGCGGCAGTGAGTGCCGCGGCGCTCGCCGTCGTGGGCGGCCTTGCGGTGAGTCTCACGCTCTACATGCGCGAGCAGCAGGCTCGTGAGCGGGCCGACCGCGAGGCGAGCCTGAGCACGGCCATCCGCGATTACATGATTGAGGGGTTGCTGCTCGCCGCGTCACCGGGGCGCATGGGCTACGAGGTCAAGATGCTCGATGTGCTTGAGGAAGCACACAAGGGCCTTCACGAACGCTTCAAGGATCATGCGCTGCTGGAAGCTGAAGTACGCTGGGACCTTGCGAATGTCTACGAGCAGCTGGGCAAGGCCAAGGAGTGTCTTGAGCAGTGTGAGCTTGCACTGCCTCTGGTTGAGCGCGAAAGCGGCGTTGATTCCATTCGGGCCGTGGCCATTCTGGGGCACATGAGTCAGGCATCACGCCGTCTGCAGGACCCGAAGAAAGCTCTGGAACTGGCCGAAGAGGCCATCGTGCGAGCAGAACGCGGACGTTTCCTCGCCAATTCCAAATCCACTTACTCGGCGCACGGTCAGGCTGGCGCGGCGTTGATTCAGCTCAATCGCCCCGATGAGGCACTGAGCAGGCTGCGGGTGGCTCTTGCTGGTGCCGAGAAGGTGACGCCTCCGGATGAAGAGAACATTCTGAGCTTCCTGACATGGATCGAAGCGGCGGAGCGGGCCAAAGGCAACGAGGCGGGCGCACTCGAGCGGACTCGCGAGATCGCCGATCGCAGCGCCCGGTACTGGGGACGCGAGAATGAGGGCACGATTGGGGCGAAGAACAATCTGGTGCAGGCGCTGGTCAAAGCCGGGAAGCTCGAAGAAGCTGCCGCCGTCGCTGCGGAGCTTCCAGAGCTTGCTGCGAAGACCTTTCCCAAGGGTCATCCTGGACGCGCCTTCTGCTCCGCCACTGCTGCGGGCGTCTTCTTCAAGGTAAAGAAGTACCCTGAGGCGGAGAAGCACGCGCTCGATGCCTACGCGGCGAACGTCGAGACATACGACGATCTGAACTGGATGACCGAGCGCATCGTGTCGGCCCTGCGGGCGATCTACACCGACTGGGGCGGACACCCCGAGCGACTCAGGAAGTGGAACCTCGAATCAGCACGCATCCGCCTGATGGTGTCAACAGCGGATGAGAAGGCATCAGTCCTCAAGGTGGTGAAGGAGATCGGTGCGGGCTTTGAGGCCAACGGAGTCACGCTCGATGGCGGTGTGGTTGGATTGCTCTGGGCGGAGCGTGATGTGCTCGCGCCGCCGGATCACCCGCGCCGTGCCGCGTTCCTTGCGAACCTAGCCACCGTGATGGTCGAGCGCAACGAACGAACGCACCTTGATGAGGCCATGGCTCTCTCAAGAGCGGCATTGGAGAAGGCTCACGACCGGGCCGTAGTGGAGCGCATTCTCAGTTCGCTCAAGTGACCGATGGCCTGATACAGGACGCGCGTACACAAGCCTGTCGCGGCATCGAGAAGAATCGGGTGACGTTTGGGTTCTCCTCGTGGCATGCCCTGCAAGGGCCCTGCAGGTTGGCACCGCCAACCTCGACGCCAAGGCCGCGAACCGGCGAGGCGTGCAATCGAGGGAGAAACTGGGGATCTAGGATTTGAACCTAGACTAAGTGAGTCAGAGTCACTCGTGCTACCGTTACACCAATCCCCAAACGTGGCCCAATGATATGGACCCAACCGGGCATGGGCAAGCCCGTAGAAATGGCACCGGGCAGCTTCCTTAGGGGCCCTTTGGGATCACGAATCCCTAACACACTCCTACGAAACGCTCGGGAATACGCCGCGGCGGGCCGATAGTCTTGTCCATGCCCCCATCGACCTTGCCCGCCACCACGCCAGTTGCTCCCATTGCCCGAAGCGTGGCCCAGCGGCCTTTGCTGACGACCATCGTCGCCACCATCGGCCCCTCGAGCGAATCTCCCGACATGGTCCGCCGCCTGATCGAGGCGGGCGTCGCCGTCTTCCGGTTCAACTTCTCGCATGGCTCGCTCGAGGCACACAGCCAGCGGCTGACGATCGTCCGGGCAGTCTCAGCAGAGCTGGGCATCACGGTGGCCTGTCTGGGAGATCTGCAGGGTCCCAAGATCCGCGTTGGCAAGATCCCTGATGGCGTCGGGCGGCCGCACGCCTCGGGCGGCTCGGCCATCGAAGTCGTTCCCGGGCAGGATGTCATTCTCAAGAAGAGCATCGAGGTCGCGATGCTGCGCCAGGGTGCGCTGGGGACCGAACCGGTGCTGCCGCTCACCTACAAGGCGCTGGTGGATGAGGTGGGCATCGGGCACAAGGTGCTGATCAACGATGGTGCGATTCGCATGCTTGCGATCTCGCGCGAGGGTGATGAACTCCGCTGCCGCGTCGTCATCGGCGGGCTCATCTCCAGCGGCAAGGGCATCAACCTGCCCCAGTCGTCGCTCTCGACTCCGGCCATCACCGAGCGAGACTGGGAGTGTGCGCAGTGGGCCGTGCGCAACGATCTTGATTTTCTCGCGCTCTCGTTCGTGCGCACTCCCGGCGACATCGAACAGCTTCGCTCGGGCGTTGAGGCGATGAAGGGGATGGCGCCGGGGAGCAAGCCCGGCGAGAGTCCGTGGATTCCGATTGTCGCGAAGATCGAGATGCCCGAGGCGGTGGAGCATCTAGCGGAAGTGGTCGCCGCGGCGGACGGCGTGATGGTGGCTCGTGGCGATCTGGGCGTCGAGATGGATATCGCGGTGGTGCCGGTGGTGCAGAAGCAGATCGTGCAGATGTGCCGCGAGTTCGGCAAGCCGTGCATCGTCGCCACGCAGATGCTCGAGACGATGATCGAGAACGCCTCGCCCACGCGCGCCGAAGCGACGGATGTGGCCAACGCAATCTTCGACGGGGCCGATGCGGTGATGCTCAGCGCCGAGACCGCGGCGGGCAAGCATCCGGCCACGGTGGTGGAGACAATGGTGCGCATTCTGCGCGCCGCCGAGTCGTACATCGCCGCCGCGCCCAAGAAGCACAGTGTGCCAACTCGCATGATCACCACCCACGCCGGCACCGCGGCACTCGCGCACGGTGCGTGGCAGATTGCTCAGGACCTCAAGGCAAAGGCAATCGCTGTCTGGAGTCAGGCTGGCGGCACGGCCCGGTATCTCTCGCAGAATCGGTTTGATATTCCGATCGTGGCCTACAGCTCCGACGCCGCGGCGTGTCGTCGCATGACCCTGCTGCGGGGCGTGACTCCGGTGCTGATGCAACCGCCCGGCTCGGGCACCGTCTCTGAATGGAACGTCTCGGTGGATGCCTCGCTGCTGCAGATGGGGATCGTCAAGAGTGGCGATCCGATCGTGCTGCTGGCCGGTCGCCCGCTGGGTCAGGCCAAGCGCACCAACACCCTGGCGATTCACCGCATCGGTGAACCGACAGGGTATCGGGATCCGACGACGCCCTGAACGACACGCTGCTGCACTCAGCCGACCTTGCGCAGCAGCGTGATGCGGCCGATGGGCACCCACTCGGCCACGAGGATGTCGCCGTTGTTCAGGAACATCGCCGTGTGCGGGTGGATGAACTTGCCGGGGAGGAACTTGTCGCGCGGCGCGCCCCGCAGCGAACTGGGATGACCGTCGCCAAGGTGCGTGATGACCTTGTTGTCCTTGTCGAGCAGCGTGATCACCGATTCAAGATCGGGCACCAGCAGCACATCGCCGCGCGTCTTGAAGTGGCAGGGCATGCGGATGCCATCGGTGACGAGGCTCTGGTGCTCGCCTTCGAGTGAGAAGTACTGGATGCGGCGATTGCCCCGGTCGGCCACGCACAGCCGCGGCGTACCGGAACGCTCATCCACCCACATTCCGTGAGGACAGCTCACTTTGCCCTTCTCGCTGCCAGGATTGAGCACCGTCTTCACGAACGCGCCATCACGCGTGTAGCGGTGCACGTAGCTGGAGCCGTAGCCATCGCCGACGAAGAAATCGCCCTTGCCATCAGCCGCGGGGACGAAGGCGACATTGGTGGGGACGAACTTGCTCGGATCGGCGTAGACCTTGGCTTCCGCTGGGGCTCCCTTTTCCCAGAGCACTTCGCCCTTGAGGTTGGTCTTCACGATCAGGCGGCGGTTGGTATCGCAGTGATAGAGGAACTCTTCAGACCCTTCCTTGCGCAGGTCAAGGCCGTGGGCGCCGCCACGGAAGGCATCGCCGAATGCAGTCTCGAACTTGCCGTTCTGGTCGAAGACCACCACCGCCTGCGCCTTGGTGCTCTGCCCGTTCACGGTGTGGGCGACGAAGATGCGGCCATCGGCGGCCTGCGCGAGGCCGTGCGTATCGCCCCACATGAGACCCTCGGGAGGCGTGAGCCAGTCGTGAATGCACTCGTAGCGGTGGCCGTCGACGCCCAGCACGGGGTTGTCGAGTCCGGAGCGGGGTGCCGTGCGAACGCCGAAGGCTCGCGGGGTGAGCATGAGGCCAGCCGCGGCGAGGGTCGTGCCGGAAAGGAAGGAGCGACGGGTGCAGTTCATGGACGGGCTCCGGAAGAGGGGCGGGAAGAAATGCGCGGGATCAGTGTATGGAGGAATGCCCGCTTCGGGCATGCGGGTTCCCACGTGGTAGAATGGACGGTTGACTCAGAATGACGCTGCTCAACACCGCCGACGGCAGAGCCACACCACGATACTGGCGTGGGTCGGGGCAAGTGCGCTCTTCGTGCTGGCCATACTCCTGATCGGGCTTCAGGCCGGGCATTGGAACGATGACTACTTCTTCACGACCACCGACCCAGCCTCCGGCGCGATGACCTCGTGGGTAAAGACGACACGCGACCCGTACCTGCCCCCCACCGGTCACCTGACAGCACTGCGTCCGCTCCTGCACAGCGTGATTCCTTCGCTGCTGGCACTCACTTGGGAGCACCCGTGGATGGCGCATCTGGTGGGATGCCTGGGGCATGGCGTGGCCTGCCTGATTCTGTTCCGCCTGGCACAAGCGATGGGAGCACCGGCCCGAGCCGCCGCGGCGGGCTCGCTTCTTTTCATGTGCTGGGGCGTTCATCATGAAGCGTGGCTCTGGATCTCGGCCTTTGGCTCGCTGGCGACGACGCTCCTCTATGGCCTCATGACGCTGGCGACGGTTCGATTCGCGCGAAGTGAGAGCGAATCAGGCGGCTGGTTCGCAGGCTGGTGGTGGGTTGGATGCATCATGCTGCTGGCAGCGTGTTCGCTGTGCTTTCAGGAACAGGCCAGCGGGGCGTTCCCCGCGCTGGGGCTGCTCTATCTGGCAGTGCGCGATCGCCGCGGGCACTTCGGGCGCACGCTGGTGCGAGCAGGCGCAGCCGCGGCGGCACCCAGTGTGCTCGTCCCGATCTACCTTTCCATCGTGGGCGCCCACGCGCAGCCGGGCATCGGCGTTTCGGCGCAGACGACGGTGGGGATTGCACAACTGCCGCTGCGAGTCGCTGAACTGCTCCTGGGCGTAGGAAAGAAGCTCACGCTCAACAGGTTCGGCGGTGGCTCGCTTTCGCTGGGTCTGGATGCATTTGCCGGTTCGTGGTGGATGGCGACGGCGGCGCTGGTGCTGGCCATGATCGCCGCGGCGAGTCTCGTCACGGCATGGGTGCGGGCCAATGACCTTCGCTGGGATCGGCCGGCGGTCCACGGCGCGAGCACCTCGCCCGCGATTCTCTTTGCGCTGGCTGCCTTGGCAGGCTCGTGTCTGGCTCCGGCATGGGTCAGCGGATACGTGATGAACAGCCGCGTGAGTTACCTGCCCATCTGGTGCTTCTGCCTGATGCTGGCTGCAGTTCTTGGAGTGCTGCTGCAGCAGGCCTGGATCAAGACGCTTCTGCGCCCACGCGCAATGCACCCGGGCGTCAGCGTGATGGCCACCGGTCTTGTCGGGAGCCTTGTGCTGCTCTGCGGGGCAGCCATGACGGCCGGCGCATCGGAGCGGATGCGGCGTGTGGTGGCGGCCGACGATCAGAACGGGCGAGAACTGGTCCTGCAGGTTCCTTCGCCGCGGCCGGACACATTCATTCTGCCCGTGTCGCTGCGACCCAACGCATTTCAAACCGGCTCGATGACGTTCGATTCGACCATCCGGAGCGTCTGGGAACGGCTCTGGTCGATGCCGACCTTTGTTCAGTTCCAGTATCGCCGCCGGGATGTCTTCAGTCTCGGACAGCCGGTGGGGCTGCCAGCGGTTCTCGCGGCGGATCGGGAAGGCGTGAGCGTTCCGTGGGCGTGGTACATGCCCTGGCGCGCCGGTGAATCAGGGATCGCGAGAATCCCCTGGGACGCGATTGTGCCGATCACCTTCGCTGATGATGGCTCACTGCGTGTGGTGACGCATTTGACGGTGCGATTCAGTGCGGGCGAGCATCTGGAGGTCGCGCCGTCGCAGACGCGGCTGCTGCTTGACCAGCACCGCATCCCCGAGTGCGCGGCATTCCTGGACCTGCCCTGAATCACGCGGCTGCCCGGGCGTGATCGTCGATGAATGCCGCCAGTTCGTGCTTGAGCCGTTCGCTCTTGTCACGCAGCAGACCGGCGGACTTGGCGGTATCGGAGACCGCCTGGCGGACGGAATCACCGGCGTGCGTGATCTGGCCGAGACTGTCGCGCGCCTGCTCGCTCGCGGCGGCCTGCTCCACCGCCGCGGCGGAGATGCTCGAGATGACACTGGCCGTGTGCTCCACCGACTTGACGATCTTGCTGAGGCTCAGACTGGCCTCTCCGGCATTTGTAGCGCCGCACTCGACCTGAGTCTGACCTGCCGCCATCTGGTCGATGGCGACGAGCGTCTCGGCCTGAATCTCGCGGATGGAATCGGCGACCTGGCGTGTGGCATCGGTCGTGCGATCGGCCAGTTTGCGAACTTCGTCGGCGACGACGGCGAACCCCGCTCCGTGCGAACCGGCACGCGCGGCTTCGATGGCCGCGTTAAGTGCCAGCAGGTTGGTCTGGTCGGCGATGTCGTCAATGACCTCGATGATCTTGCCGATCTGCTGCGTGCGTTCGCCCAGCTGCTTGACGCGCCGCGTGCCTTCGGTGACGGTGTTGCCGATGGCCGTCATGCTGGCCAGCGTGCGCTCCACGACGGTGTGGCCCGACTTGGCCGCATCTCCGGCGTTGCGGGCGATCTCGGCCGCCTTGGTTGACTGCTCGGCCACCTCGCACGCTGCCTGCGACATCTGCGTCACGGCCTGGTTGATCTGGCGCACCTGCTCGCTCTGCTGCTGCATGGAGACCGACGATTCCTCGGTCGCCGCGGCGATCTGCGAGGTGGCCATGCTGACTTCCTGGGTCATCGAATCGACACGCGAGACGATGTCGCGGATCGAACCGGAGAACACATTGAACGACGCGGCGATCCGGCCCAGTTCATGGCGATCGTCGATGCTGATCATTCTCGTCTCAAGTCGCCCGTGTCCGGCCGCGATGTCGCGCAGGCGATCGCAGACCTGACGTGTGCGGCGCACCAGCGTGCTGGCAAGCAGCGCGCCCGCCGCGGCGGACACCACAACGCCGATGGCCGGAGCCACCAGAATGGTCGTGCGGATGCTGGCGATGTTGGCCTTGCTCGCCGCGGTACTGCGCTCGATGGCGAGGTCCCGCTTGCGAGCAAGTTCCTCCATCGCCGCGTCGAGGGAGGCGATGGAGGCGGGGAGCTGGGTCTTGGCCAGTTCGAGCGCTTCATCGGTTCCGAGCACGGAGTTCTGGGCGAGCTTCTCCCAGATCGGGCCCAGGGCCGACGCAAAGTTGTCGGCGGCCTTGATGGCGCTGGCCCGTGCCGCGGCCTGCTCGGGATCCAGCGAAAGCGCGGCGAGCGACTCGCGTGCGACCCTGGCTCTCGTTGAGGCATCCCGTGCCATGGCCAGGATGGCATCGCGTGCGGGCGGCTCGGATTCGAGCATGGCGCTTCGTGTGTGCAGGAGAGTCTGCGTCACGCTCAGTCGAAGCTGATCACTCTGGATGGCCACCGGAAGATCGGTGGCGATCAGTCCGTTCATCGCCTGTTCGACCGGGCGCAGGGCCAGAGCAATGGCACCCGCAGCGATCACGAAGGCTGCGAGCGGGACGGCGACCACGAGCATCATGCGTCCACGCATTCCACCCAGCGACGGCAATCCGATATTGAGCATTGGCATCGACTCCGAACGAACCCTGAAGGCATGTGCCCGCAGCGTCAAGTGCCGCGGCACCATTCGCCCGGTTCATCCATGGGAAAAGACCGGCGTCGGCCATTCAGGCTCGACGCCGGCTGAATCACTTGACGTTGTCGGTCACGACCAGCACCACGGCCACGCCAAGGAAGATCTCCTTGCCGTTGTCGGTGCCCCAGATCGGCACGCTCACCTGCACGCCGGTCTTGCCCACGGTGTCGTCACGCTTGGGCTCGCCGTAGAAGAACTCGTGCTTGTTCTCAACCGCCGTGAACTTCTCCTCATCGCCCTGGAACCAGTCGCTGGTGGGCGAGGTCTGGCAGACATTGCCGCCCTTGGCATCGGTGACAAACAGCTCGGCGACGATACCGCCGGTGGAGTCCTGCCATTCCTTGAGCTTCGTCGCAGCAAGGGTGCCCATCGGAGACTTCTTGAAGTCCTTGTCCTTGCGACCGCTCCACAGATACTCGCCGTAGGTGTACGAGTTCTTGCCCGCCTCTGCGTCCGCCGGGGTCCACTTCTTCCAATCCTCGGTGTAGGGCGTCCAGGTGCTGCGTTCCTTGTTGGCGAGCGAGAGTTCCTCCTTGAGGACCTTCAAGTCAGCGAAGAAGGGCTTGAGAGATTCCTGCGCGAACTTCTCGGCCTTCTGACGCGCATCCGTCGCGGCGTCATCGGCCACCACCAGCGCGGGGGACGCGCCAACGGGCGAAGCGAGCATCGAACCGGACAGGAAGACCAGCGAACAGCAGATTGAGCGAAGCATGGGTGGCTCCAGTATCAGATGGGTGCGGACACATCCCGCTCCGATGGCGGACATGTGAGTCTGACATTGGTGCTCGGACACCACTTCCCAAGCCACGCACGCAAGACAGGGCCCCGGCCATGTTCAACTGCGCCTGTCCTGCGGCCTGTACCAGCCTGCAAGGGCGCGCCCGACCCCACTGGAGAACGCCGTTGGACCAGCGACATTCCCCTGCTTGGAGGAGAGAATGCGCGCGGGCGACCATCACGAGCCGGCCGAGAACGTCACCGTGGCCTCGGACCAGATCTCGATGGAGCCTGGGATGACCGAGCCGTCATCGTCCTGACCGCCCCCCTGCTCGCTGCGCGAGTTCTGGGCGAAGTTCGAGTAGGCGTTCCAGCCCTGCCGCGACGCGGTCGTCGCTTCAATGACCCCCGTCACCTTCAGGTCGAGCGCCGCCGCCATGACGATGGCCTTGCTCCGGGCAGCGCGGGTCGCCAGCGCGAGTGCCTCCTCGCGCGCGGCCAGCGCTTCCTTGATCCCGAAGTTGACGCCGTCGACACGGTTGGCGCCCGCGGCAAGCCCCGTGTCGATCACCACCGCGACCGCCTTGAAGTCGCTGGTGCGGATCCGCAGATTATTGGTGGCAATGTACCCCACCACCTTCCGTGATCCATCGGCACTGACCTTGTCGTCATAGCGAGGCAGGAGCGTCACGCGCCCGGTCTGCAGATCCTCATCGGCAAGCTTCAGACCGCGGATGGAGGCCACGATCGCCTTCATCGCGGCATCGGCCATCGTCTGAGCCGCCGCGGCGGAAGGCTGCTCGATGTCAACCCCCAGCGTGATGTCGACGTAGTCCGGACGCCGCTCCACCTTGGCCGTTCCGTTCGCGGTGATCCTGGGGGCATCAGCCAAGGCGATCGGAGTCAGGAAGAGCGTGGTGGCGACGACGAAGAACGAAAGCGATCTGCTGAACATGGTGTGCAGTCCTGAATGGGCTCGCCCGGTTCGCACAAGCAACTCCGGGTCCGGCCGCTGGTCATCCTATTCAAGTTTGGATGCGCTGTCGGTCGTGTCCGCTGTCACACGATTGTCACAGCCCGCCTCCCCGCACCGGCCGCCGCGGCTGCAACTGGGAGCGTCCTGCGGACGTATCCATCTCCATGAAGTCCCGCAGCGGCACACGCCGAACTCTGGCCGCAACGCTGCGTCTGGCACTTATCGCCTACGCCTGCTGGTGCGTGCTGCTCTGGGCACTGCAGCGCCGCCTGCTCTACCCGGCCGCGCTGGCCGGTCCCCCACTGCCCGATTCGCTGATTGCCCCGGACATCCAGCGGCTTTCGGTCGGGACGGCGCGGCAGACCGCGGCGTGGCTCCTTCGCCCGCAGCGTCCAGGCCCGTTCCCCCTCGCCGTCTTCTTCCACGGCAACGCCGAACTCATCGATCACTGCCTTGAGGATGCACATGCGTGGCAGGCACGCGGCTTTGCGGTGCTCCTGTGCGAATACCGCGGCTATGGCCGAAGCGGCGGGTCACCCTCGCAGGAGGCCCTTGTCGATGATGCTTTGGAGGCACTGGCATTCGCGAGCACCCAGCCGGACATTGATGTCAGCCGACTCGTGCTGCATGGAAGGTCGCTGGGTACCGGAGTTGCGGCACAGGTCGCCGCGGCACTGGTCACGCCCCCTTCGCTGATCGTGCTTGAATCTCCCTTCGTGAGTGTCGCCAGCTTCTCGTGGCGCTACGGAGTGCCTCCCCTGCTCGTGCGCGACACCTTCCGCACCGATGAAGCGCTGTCGGGGCTCAAGAACGTCCCGGTGCTGATCCTGCACGGCCACGAGGATGAAATTGTTGCGTTCAAGCACGGGGTGGCGCTGCAGGCACTGCTGCCACAGGCAACGCTGGTGGAGTTGCAAGGCGCGGGGCATGGAGCCCTGTCCGTCCTGCCCGAGTATGACATCGCGATCGACGCGGCGGTGGCGAAGCTGATCGAGCACGATTGAACCATCACGACTGGACCATCAAGACTGGACCATCAAGACTGGGCCAGCACGACCGGGCCGGCAGGCTGATCGACGAAGGAACACCGACAGCGTAGAGTCTGATGCACACTGGCCACTTTGATTCCCATGCACCTGGAGTGCGGGGATTCGGAGCGATCCGGCAGTTGGTGCTGGAGACGCCCGAATGCGGACAGACCGATCCGAGTTGTGGAAAGTCATCGGTGCCAGTTCGGCGGGCACGTTGATTGAGTGGTACGACTTCTACATCTTCGGGAGTCTCGCGACGGTCATTTCGACCAAGTTCTTTCCGGACACGAACCCGGCCGTGGCATTCCTTTCGACGCTGGCGACGTTTGCGGCGGGCTTCGTGGTGCGCCCGTTTGGCGCGATGTTCTTCGGCTATCTGGGCGATGTCATCGGCCGCAAGTACACGTTCCTGATGACGCTGCTGATCATGGGCGGAGCAACCTTCGCCATCGGGGTGATTCCCTCGTATTCGACCATCGGCGTCGCGGCGCCGATCCTGGTGCTCGTGCTCCGATTGCTCCAGGGGTTGGCGCTGGGCGGCGAGTACGGAGGTGCCGCGACCTATGTGGCTGAACACAGCCCCGAGGGCGAACGCGGGTACTGGACCAGCTGGATTCAGACCACCGCCACGCTGGGTCTGTTCGTTTCACTCGCGGTGATTCTGGCCTGTCGCTCACTGATGAGTGAGCAGGCGTTCAATGACTGGGGCTGGCGCATCCCCTTCCTCCTGTCGATCGCCCTCGTGGGGCTGAGCTACGTGCTTCGCCGGAAGATGAAGGAAAGCCCCGTTTTCAGTGCGATGAAGGCGTCGGGAAAGGCCAGCGCCAATCCGATCCGGGAGAGCTTTGGCAACCGCGAGAACCTGCGGTATGTGCTGATGGCGCTCCTGGGTGCGACCGCCGGGCAGGGCGTGGTCTGGTACACGGGGCAGTTCTATGCCCTGACGTTTCTGCAGAAGACCCTGTCACTGGACATGGTGCAGGCCAACCTGATCATCGGTGCGGCACTGCTGGCCACCACGCCTCTGTTCGTCGTGATGGGCGCGCTCTCCGACAGGGTCGGACGCAAGCCCATCATGATGCTCGGATGCGGGCTGGCCGTCGTCCTCTATCTCCCCTGCTTTCAGTTGATGGCCGGCATCGTGCGTGACGCGACGCGTCAGACTCCCGTTCAGGTCACAGCCGCCTCGGCTCCCAGCGAGCGGGCACCCACGCAGATCGAACTCAAGAACGGTGCCCATGACTCGCATCCCGTCCGCGTGGCGACCGAGCGCGTCCTGTTCGCAGATGGCTCGAGTGCGGTCCGGACCACAACGACGGTGCAGCCCGCGCCCACCAGCGCAGGAGCCCCGGTGCCCGGTCCTCAGATTCAGGTGAACGACTCGCAGGTCAGGCTGAACCTGGGTCGCGCCGTGAAGTGCTGGCTGGTCATCTGTGTGCTGGTCACCTTGGTGACCATGGTCTACGGCCCCATCGCGGCATTCCTGGTCGAACTCTTTCCCACCCGCATCCGCTACACCAGCATGAGCCTGCCGTACCACATCGGCAACGGCGTCTTCGGCGGCATGGTTCCGCTGATCGCGACGTGGCTCGCCGGTTCAGCACTCGCTGCTCCCGAAGGAACGCTCGCCAGACTGGCGGGAGGCCGGGACTTCGTGGGCCTTCTCTATCCGATCTCCATCGCACTGCTCACGCTGGTCATAGGCCTCATCTGGCTGCCATCGAAGGCCACTCAGGCCGATGGACAGATCAGGTAGTCGCCCCGGCCCCCTGAGGGCACCAGATGACCGGGCAAGGTCCCATAGCAACTGACACCAGGGTGTGTGTGAGGCACGCGGCGTGCGGGCCCTGGCGGAGCGACGCCGAGCGAGGGTTGAGGGGGGTGTGTCAAGAACAACCCGGCGCAGTCTCCGGTCCAGGGCCCGCCAGCCGCGGCGTCCAAGGTGTACACGGTTCACCGCGTCGAGGTTGCAGATGGCCCTGGCCGCAAGCCGCGGGGGCCCGCCCGACTATGCTTGAGATGCATGGCAACTGGCGATAGCTTCAACTTCGCATTCGTGGTACAGATCTTCCAGATGATCACGCCGATTGCCGTCACGGCAGGCCTGGTGTACACCGCGCTTCAGTTCCGGGCGTACCGCAAGGCGCAGTACGTGGCGAACTTCACCAAACTGGTGGAGCTGCAGATGCAGCTGCGGCGGATGCGGGTCGACAACCCGCGGCTTGCTCGCGTCCATTCGCACGACGTGGAGGGCCTTCAGGGTGAAGAAGAGATTCAGTTCTACTTCCTCAATCTGATGCAGATGTCGGTCTTCGAGATCGTCTGGTTCAGCCATCGCAACGGGCAGCTGCCCGATGACTACTTCATGAGCTGGGTGAACCGCATGAAGAAGATCAATGCCGAAGAGTCGTTCCGCAACGCGATGCGCAAGAGTTCGACCAAGATCTTCCACGATCAGTTCGAGGCCTACCTGCGGGATCTGACCAGAACGCAGCGCGAACAGGGCAAGACCGAGAGGGAATGAACGCGATCGATGCCTGTTGACGGAGGTTCGTGATGATGAATGCGGGGAACCTGTTCACGGGCAATACCCATCGGCGCGGGCTGGGCGTGCAGATCGCCGCGGCGGCGGCACTGGTGCCTCTGTACCTGGCGCTCCGGTTCGCCGCCAATGAACTTCAGGTGGTGCCCGATGAGTCCCCGTGGGATCCCGCGGCGGGGCTGTGTCTGGCGTGGATCGTCATGTTCGGTCCGTGGCAAGCGGTCGCGATCCTGTGCGCGACGCTCATTTCGGACCGGCTTCACCTGCCTCGGAGTCTGTCGGGCAGTCTGATCACGCTGGGCATGTTCAAGCATGCGGCCTTCGTGGCGTGCACGTACCTCGCTGCGGAGCGCGTTCTTTCATCGAGGTGGATCCAGTTCAGCGGATCGCTGCGGACGCAGCGTTCGCTGTCGATGTTCGTGCTCGCGGCGCTGGCGACGCCGGTGCCGCTGGCGTTGTACGGAGCGTTGATGCACGCGGGGCGCGGTGCGGTGGAACCCGAGCGGTTCGCGGCGGCTGCTTTTCACTACTGGGTGGTCGAGACCATCGGGACACTGAGCATCGGCGCCTTGTGTCTGACGATTCGGGACCGGATGAACGAACGCCGGCGCGCGGGAACAGGCGTGCGTCAGCCGCGGATCGACATGGCGGAGACGGTGGCGCAGATTCTGGCGCTCGCGCTCGCGGTGGGCTGCACGTTCTTCCTGCCAGGCCCGAGCACGATGCACACGCACTACCTGGTCATCCCGGCGCTGGTGTGGATCGTGATGCGGCGGGGCGTCTTCGGGGGCGTGCTTGGATTGGTGGCCTTCAACGCGGCGGCGATGGTGGGTGCTTCGATCAAGGAGTACCAGGGCGTGCCGATGATCGATCTGCAGACGTTCCTCCTGGTCCTTTCCTCGAGCACGCTGCTGCTTGCCGGCATCGCGCAGGAGACGCGGCAGGCGCAGGAGCGGCTCGTGTCGAGTGCCGATCGCTACCGGGTGATGTTCGAGAGCAACCCGCACCCGATGTGGGCGTACGACCGTTCCTCGCTGGCGATGCTTGATGTGAATGACGCGGCGGTGCTTCAGTACGGCTACACGCGGCCCGAGTTCCTCGCGATGCGTGCCTCGGATCTGCTCGCCAGCGATGAACGGCCCCTGCCCAGTACGCCCGGACCGCTCCCGACGATCAATCACTCGGGGATCTGGCACCACCGGCGCAAGGACGGATCGGTGCTCGAAGTCGACATCGTGTCGGGTCACATGAAGTCGCTGGGGCCGCACGCGCGGCTCGTTCTGGCACGCGATGTGACGGAGACGCGGCGGGTCGAGCGGGCCCGCCAGCAGGCCGAGTCGGCGTTGCGCGAAGCACTCCAGCGGTTGGTTTCGCTCGTGGATCACTCGCCGATCGCGGTGATCGAGTGGGACCATCCGCAGTTCCGCGTCGTTCGGTGGTCGGGCGAGGCGGAGCGCATCTTCGGATGGACCGCCTCGGAGGTGATGGGAAAGCACCCGGGTGCCTGGAAGTTCGTGCATGACGCCGACCGGGAGTATGTCGGCACCGTGCTCAACGACCTGATCGCCGGCACGCCGCGACGTCCGATTCTCAACCGCAACTACACCGCCGACGGACGGGTTCTCTGGTGCGAGTGGCACAACTCGCTGATCACCGGCGAATCGGGTCAGATCCTGAGCATCCTCTCCCTGGTCTCGGATGTCACCGACCGCGAAAGGGCGCGGGCCCAGGTGGCGGAATGGAAGAACCGCTACGAGGCAGCGGCGCGGGCGAGCGGGCAGCTGGTTTATGAACTGGTCTATGACACCGGCGAGATCGTCTGGGGTGCGGACACCACGGAGATGTTCGGCTGCAATCCTGGGCGTCTTTCGCGGATCGATCAGTGGGTGGAGCGGGTGCACCCCGACGACCGCCCTGACTATGACAAGGCCAAGGCCCGGCTGATCGCCGACCGGCGCGCCTTCCACCATGTCTACCGCTTCAGGCGCGATGACGGGCTGTACGTGCACGTGCGGGACACCGCCCAGTTCTTCCTCGATGCCTCGGGCCACAGCACCCGCATGGTCGGATTCGTCAGCGACGTCAGCGAGCAGGTCCAGGCCAGGGAGGACCTGGCGCTTCGCGCGGGCGAACTCGCCCGCTCCAACGCCGAACTCGAGCGATTCGCCTACGTTGCCAGCCACGACCTCCAGGAACCGCTGCGGATGGTCATCAGCTTCACGCAGCTGCTTGCCGACCGGTACAAGGGCCGGCTCGATGCCGACGCCGATGAGTTCATCGGCTTCGCGGTCGACGGCGCCACCCGGATGCGCAGGCTGATCGACGATCTGCTGACCTATTCGCGGGTGAGCACCGGGCCCCGAAACTACGAACTCATCGATGCAAACGCCGCCGCCGAGCGAGCACTCTTCAATCTGGGCATCGCCGTCAAGGAGTCCCAGGCTCAGATCGAGATCAAGCCGCTCCCGACCCTGCTCGCCGACGAGACGCGACTGACGCTGCTCTTTCAGAACCTGATCGGCAACGCCGTCAAGTTCCGGCGGGGCGGCGAAGCACCGGTGGTGAGAGTCTGGGCGGAACCACTCAGGGATTCCACGCGGTTCGTCATCGAGGACAATGGCATCGGGATCGAGGACCGGCACAGAGAACGCATCTTCCAGATCTTCCAGAGGCTCAACCCGCGGAATCAGTACCAGGGCAATGGCATCGGTCTCTCGATCTGCAAGAAGATCGTCGAGGACATGGGCGGAACCATCGATGTTGAATCCGTTCCGCAGCGGGGCAGCCGGTTCTACTTCACCGTCCCTTGCTCGCAGAAAACATCGTCATGACCCGCCGCGGCGGCACTACACTTGCGGGAGAACCCATGCACGGATCCACGCTGCGAGTCCTTCTGGTGGAAGACAACCCTGCTGATGCAAGGTTGATTGAACTCTATCTGAGCAGGCCGGGTGCCTCGATCCTCACGGCACGGGCGCAGTCGCCCGAGGAAGCCCGACTCGCGCTGGCCGCGGGCATCGAGGGTGCCGCGCCCGATGTGGTGCTGCTCGACA
The DNA here is from genome assembly GCA_044371005.1 of Phycisphaerales bacterium. Lineage (GTDB taxonomy): Bacteria > Planctomycetota > Phycisphaerae > Phycisphaerales > UBA1924 > UBA2402. The sequence continues at coordinate 31,238 of JBILUL010000017.1, forward strand.
TGGGTCTGCCGGGGATCTCCTCGGATCAGACGGTCCGCTGGATGCAGTCGCTCGCCCCGGAACTGCCCATCGTGGTGCTCAGCGGCGAGAGCGACGAGCAGATCTCCGTTCAGGCCGTCAGAGACGGCGCTCAGGACTATCTGGTCAAGGGAAAGATCGACCCGGAACTCCTCGCACGCTCCATCCGCTACGCGATCGAACGCAAGCGTGCCCAGGTCGCACTCAAGGCCAGCGAGGACCGCTTCGCCAGCTTCATGGAGCGCAGCCCGACCATTGCGTTCATCAAGGACGCCCAGGGCCGCTACCTCTACGCCAACAGGCTGTTCGAGCAGACGCTGGGACTCCAGGCCGGCCAGTGGCGAGATCGTCGCGACGATGATCTGCTTCCCAGGCACGCGGCAGAACCCATGAAGGCCAACGACGCCGCGGTCCTGCTGGGCGGGCGTTCCATTGAGATCCATGAGATCATTCCCGGCGTGGACGGCGACCGCGAATGGCTGACCTTCAAGTTTCCATTCACCACGGCGACCGGGCAGAAGCACCTTGCGGGCATGGCGGTCGACATCACGCTTCGCGTCCGCGCCGAGGAGGCGCTGCGTGAGGCCGAAGCCGCGCGTCTCGAAGCAGTGCAGCTCCAGAGCGACACGCTCAATGCGCTGCCGGCGCACGTGGCACTGATCGACTCGGAGGCCAACATCATCGTGGTCAACGAGGCATGGCGGCAGTACTCGATCAGTGCCGGTGCCACGGAAGGTTCACTGTCGGCACCTTGGAACTACCTGCGGGTTCTTGAGCGCAGCTGGCAGAACGGCTGGAGCGAGTCGGAGGTGATCCTCAACAGCCTCCGCCGCGTGCTCAGCGGACAGACACCCGCCTTCACGTACGAATACAAGTGCGAGGCCCCCGGCCAGTTGCCGCGATGGTTCAACATGATTGCGACGGCGCTGACCGGAAGCGTGCGCCGCGGCGCGGTGGTGATGCACATCGACATCACCGACCGCCGCCGAACCGAGGAACTGCTCGCGCAGAGCGAGCATCGGTACCGGCGCATCGTCGATACTGCCCAGGAGGGCATCTGGGTCACCGATGTCGCCGGACGCACCACGCTGGTCAACCAGCGCATGGCTTCCATGCTCGGGCATGACCCGGCGGACATGATCGGACAGCCACTGGCCGACTTCGCGTGCATCGGCGAGGCCAAGATCGCCCAGATGTCCGAGGCCGCCCGGCCCGGTGAGCCGGTGCAGTACGAAATGCAGCTTCGCCACCGCGATGGGCGCGATGTCTGGGTCTCCATCTCCTCCTGCGGCATGTCGGGAGAGGGCGGAACCTTCGAAGGCACGCTGCGCATGGTCAACGACATCACCAATCGCAAGAAGGCCGAGCGGGCCCTGCGCGAAACCGAGGAACAACTCCGCCAGTCGCAGAAAATGGAAGCGGTCGGGCAGCTCGCCGGCGGAATCGCCCACGACTTCAGCAATCTCCTCACCGCCATCCGCGGCTACGCCAGCCTCACCCGATCCTCCCTTTCCGAGGGTCACACCGCGCTCGAATCACTCGCTCAGGTGGAAGAGGCCGCGCTCCAGGCCACCGGCGTCGCCCGCGCGCTGCTCACCTTCGCCGGCAAGAAGCGGGCCGAGATGCGTCCGGTGCGCATGGCGGCCATCGTCGAACAGTCCGCCAGACTTTTCCGCCGCACCCTGGGCCCCAGGATCACGTTTTCCACGGATTTCGATGGTGCAGGCGACCTGTGGGTCAGCGGCGATGAGACGCAGCTCCACCAGGTCATCACCAACCTCGCGCTCAACGCTCGCGATGCCATCGACGGCGCAGGCACCATCGCCATCAGCCTCCAGACCGTGCCCCGACCGCCCGCCGCGAACGCCTCCTCCACCACATCGTGGGTCGCGATCATCGTTCGTGACAACGGTCAGGGCATGCCCCCGGAGATCCTCTCCCGCATCTTCGAGCCCTTCTTCTCCACCAAGCCGCGCTCGAGCGGCACGGGGCTGGGTCTGCCCGTCATTCACGGCATCGTCCAGGAACACGGCGGATTCATCGAAGTGCAGTCCGCGCCGGGCAAAGGATCCACATTCAAGGTCCTGCTTCCAACCGTCGCCTCGCCCTTCCCCCTGGTTGAATCCAAGCCCGGAACCTCCGTGGCTGAAGGCCGACGCCAGCCCGCGGGCCCCGCGATGGTCGTCCAGAACAGCCCCATGGTGCGGGGAGTCGTGGCGTCGATGCTCGCGGCTCTGGATTACGAGATCATCCACGCCGCGAACATGTCAGAGGCCACCTCGAAATCAGCCTCGATGAGCAAACCGATCGGCCTCCTGGTGGCGGATCTGAACCTGCAGGACGGCACCGGGCTGGACCTCTTCCAGTCCCTCCACACCCGCTGGCCCGACCTGTGCGGCATCCTCATCGCGGATGTGATGGCCGACGAATGCCCGACAATTCCAAGGCTCGTGCGGCTGCGCAAGCCCTTCAGAGTGTCGGATCTTGAAGCCTGTCTCCACGGTCTGGCGACTGCGGCAGATGCCGCTGGTCCGGACTCCCTGCCCGGACCGATATCAGAGCGTTCCCCATCACCCGCGCACTCGGAGGAGCTGCCATGACCGGACTGATTCGCGTTGTGCTTGCCGACGATCACACCCTGCTCCGCCAGTCGCTGGCTCGCCTGCTCAATGAAAACGCCAACATGCTCGTGATCGCCGATGTCGGCACCGCCGACGAAGCGGTCGACGTCTCGATCCGCGCCAACGCCAACCCTGATGTGGTGGTCCTGGACATCGACATGCCGGGCATCTCGGCCTTCGACGCGGCACGCACCATCATCGCCCGCTGCCCGACCGTCAAGATCATCTTCCTCTCGGCATTCACCCACGACCGCTACATCCAGGCCGCCCTCTCCTGCGGAGCAATGGGCTACCTCTGCAAGACCGAACAGCCCGAGAAGGTGGTCCGCGCCATCCGCTCGGTGGCCTCGGGCCAGTCATACTTCTCCCCCGAAGTGCAGTCGCGACTCATCGTCGACAGCTCCGGCGTCCACCTCGAGATCAAACCCACGGTCCAGCAGCTCACGCCGCGCGAACTTGAAGTCTTCACCTACATCTCCAAGGGCCTGTCGAAGAAGGAAATCGCCAAGCTCATGCACCTCTCGGTCAAGACCGTCGAGAATCACACCGCCAGCGTCATGAACCGCCTCAAGATTCACGACCGCGTCCAGCTGACCCGCCTTGCCATCCGAGAAGGCATCATCGAGCCCTGATCTACGCACCCGGTCGCCCGCCCCGATCTGCCCGCCTCCGGCGCGTACACCGACCGGCCCGAAGCCTCTCTCATTCAAATCACTTGCCTCACCACGCGTGCCTCACCTCGAGCCATCGCGCCCTCCTCACGCGATCTTCGCGCGCCGATGAGGCCAAATGGCACCACCAAACAGCGGGAAATCAAGCCCCGGACAGGGGATTCACCCCTAGCAAGGGCACTTATCGAGGGCTCCACGGACAGGGGAATAATCCCCTAAGTCGATAGCAAACGGCCACTTAGGGAAGGGTTCCCTGCCCCCCGAACCTGCTGCCTGTTTGGGGTCAAATTACCTATACATGGGTTCGGGGACTGGTTCCGATACTCTGCACATCAACAAGCGACGTAGGTCACACACGTAAGGCACGATCGAAACTCTCTCCCGATCGTGGTTTGGTGGAAAGGACTCTGTCAACAGTTACCCCGGTGGTGGAAAATCGGGGAGTCCGCGTGTGGCCGCGTACCGCTTGCACATAAAGGACCTGCTATGACTTCGATGCAGAGTGCAGTGGCGGCGGAACTGATGGGTGGAAATGCAACCGCGAGCCGCTTCGAGAACTCGGGACAACAGATCGCGGCAGGCCGCCCCGATCTGATGGGCCGAGTCAGCAACGCTCAGGCACGCGTGCTTGAGTTCCTCCTGGCCGGACTGACCGAACCCCAGATCGCCGAGAAGATCGGCCGCAGCCGTCACACCGTTCACGATCACACCAAGGCGATCTACAGCGCCCTCAACGTCAACAACCGCGTGCAGCTCGTCCTGCTCTTCTCCCAGCAGCTTGCAGCCCCCGCGGCACCCGTCGCAGCACCCGCCCCGATCGCCGCTGCCCCCCAGCAGGCACGTCCGATCACCAGCGGCCCCATCAACGACGTCGTCTTCACCCAGGCACGCCCGATCGGCCCGGCCAAGAACCTCGCCGTTGCCTGAGCACCGATCCTCCCGGCCCGCGTTGCGTCACGGATGTCGCTAGGCTGGCCGCCGACGAACTTGTCTCCTCCTCGAACACAGAACCCGGCCCAGATGGCCGGGTTCTGTGTGTTTTCCAGGTCCGCGCTTTCTCATCGACGCGGCGAAGGAATTGCTGGCATCCACAGGCAATCCGTGGTACTCTGGTACGTTGAGATTCCTCAGCAGCCCGCCCCATTCTGGCGTGCTTCCCACCGGTTCCATGGATCCAGGATGATCACATGGACAAACAGATTCCTGTTGCCAAGACGCAATGAACGAACTGACCCAACCCCCCGACGCCCCCGAAGGCATCGCATCCACCAGCAGCCCCGGCGACGAACAGGTCCTGCTGGATGGTATCGCCACCGTTGTGCGCGAACATCTGGCCGACCATCCGCGACTTGGCATCATCCCCGGCGCGTGCGTGGCCATCGGTGTCGGCACACTGCCGATTCTTTCCATCACGACCGGCCATGTCCGCCGCGGCAGCGATGAACCCATCACCGAATCGAGCATCTTCCGCGCCTGCTCCATGACCAAGGCCATCACCGCCGCGACCTGTCTGCGGCTGGTCGACCGGGGCCTGCTCTCCCTGGATGCACCAGTCATCGAGTTCATCGGCGCCGAGGTGCTCACTCCGGCCCAGTGCAACGGATTCGATCCCCGGGGTGTCACGCTTCGGCGCATCCTCTCCCACACGGCCGGCTTCAATGTTCACAGTTACGACTTCCTCGATGGCTCCACTCGCCTGCCCAGTGCCAGGCAACTCATCAGCGGCTGCATGGGCCCATGGGGCGTGCTCACCCTCACGCACGAACCTGGCTCCCGATGGGAATACTCCGGCGGTGGATACACGCTGCTGCGACTCCTCATCGAACGGCTGACTGGGCGCGATGCCGCGGCGGTCATCACCGAGGAAGTTCTCGTCCCCGCTTCCATGACCTCAAGCTTCTTTCGGGTTGATGGCCCGCTCCGGCAGAGGCTGGTCAGCGGCCATGATCCGGAGGGAAACCCGTGCGAATACCGCGAACTTCCGGACGTCACCGCCAGCGGTCTGTTCACGACCGCGGCTGACCTTGCCCGCTTCTGGCTGGCCTGCATGCCCGGCACCACATGGATCGGCCAGACTCCCCCGCTGCTCTCCGCAACGCTCGCCGCGGAAATGACCCGCGACCAGCGTCTGGACACCTCCGGACGCTCATGGGGCCTTGGATTCCAGCTTGACACGCACGGCGGCGCCCCGATCTATCGCCACGCCGGATGCCGCCCGGGTTGGTGGGGACACAGCGAAGGTCACCCCGCCGCGGGCGTCGCACTCATCACGCTGTGCAACGGACAGCCGGGTGACCGGGTGTTCGACATGTTGATCGGAAAGGTCCGCCGCCACATCAGCAAGGGACTCGCGACCCACGAGCCTGGTGGCACGGCCATGGCGGACCGATCCACACCTTCCTGATGATGAGCTTCGCCACGGAAGCGAGCTGATCTTGACGACCCAAGTCTCATCGCTCGCCTTCCAAGCGGCGTCACGACACATCCAACGTGTGGCGAACGCAGAATGCTGCCCGTGAATCACCCACAGCATTCTGCAAACGTGCCGACAGAGCACCGGGCACACGGCCGCACCATCAACGCGAGCGATCGCGCGTCCGCCGCACCGCAGCTGCGAATGGCCAGGACCAGGGGCACAGCGGTCAGGCGGCGGGACTGACGATGACTTGGAACGGATGCAACTCGCGTCAGAGAAGTGACCGCGGATCAGGGATAAATCACTGGTTTACTGCGTCATCGGCGGCGTCGACAATCCCAATGCCAGGAGAAGCTCCGCATGGATCAGATCCGGTCCGCAGGATCTGAAACCAAGCCCAGCGGGCTGGCTCCGGTCTGCGCGTGATCGAAGGACGCGATGACGCCAGTGCAGATCCTGCGATCCTCTCGGTGGCGTACACCTGTGCAGGAATCGCGAGTCGTCTGTTCTGAGCACGCCGGACACCGGCGAGGAGCAAAGACATGAACGTGACCTGGATGTCGGGCATTGCTGCGACGGCTCTTTTGACGTCGAATGCGTGCGCCACGGCAGTCTTCCAATCCCTCGATGGCATCGGTGCATTTCCATTTGTGCATGCGATGGTGAGTACGTCCAGCCAAGTCGGGTACGGGTCCGCCGGGCCCACGTGGGACTATTGGGAGGCGAACTCCCACGCCGGTTCTGAGCCTTATTCATCCGTCAACGTGGTGCATTGGGACGGACACTCGCAGGAATCAATGGCACGATACACGTATGCATTCAGCCCATCCGAGCTGCTTGTTCAGACTGATACGAACGGTCAGCCTCAGTCTCGATGGGTCGGCCCTTATGCATCGTACTTTGCCCGCGGAATGGCGACCGTTGACGTGATGTTCTCCCTCAGCGAAAGCGTTCCTGGACTGTACATGATCGTCAACCGAGGGCAGGCGTACCCCTACACCTTCCCCTTCGAGTTCTCGGCGACCATCACTCGGATCGATTCGCCGGGCGCGCCGCTTGTCTCCGTGACTTCCGGACTCGGAGAGTTCGCGATTGATGCAGCGGACCTCGAGGCGGGTGTTGGGTACCGGCTCAGCGTTTCAGCCGAAACTGTCGGCGGCGCGGCGACCTGGATCACCCATACGAATGAGAGCTATTCGTACACGTGGCCCGGGAACAACCATCTGGATGTTCGGGTAGTGATTCCCGAAGGGGCAACCTTGCTCTGGGCAGCACCCGCAGTCATCGCGGCCACTCGCCGTCGTCGGCGCTGAGTGTTTGTCAGCACTTTCGGGCGCGTGATCGGGACCATCATGCCGGTACCACTTGCGAGGCATGCATGCTTCACTCGGCCTCACCGGGCAGCTTGAGTCTGCCCGGAGAGGCGATGTGGGGCTGCCACCGGCCGCTGGGTGCCTGTGCCGCCCGGCACATCGCCCGGCCCATGCAATCACGGCCTTGTATGCGGTGTCGGAAGCATCGGAACAACAGAGTGCATTCCGCCTCAATCGGAACCGTGGCGGAGACCCCGGAGCACTGTCCCTTTCGGCTCCGACGGCAGCCCCGGATACGTCAACGCGCGTGTGACGATCGGCCAACAGCCGGCGATCACCAGCGGTCTTGATCCGGATCATGCCGAAACAATGATCATCGTGTGACGAAGCTGATCTTCGTGAACTGGGCATCCTTGCACGCCTGGAGTGCCGCGGCCAGATCGGCCACCGTCGTTCCATCCGCCGTCTTGATCACGACGCCGCTCTCCTTGGGCAGGCTCCTGAGCAGTTCGGTCAGCGCGGCCTGACTCTTGAAGCTGCGCTCACCCAGTCGGAAGACCGCCCCCCCGCCACGCTCGGCCTTCGCAACCGTCAGCACCATCGGCAGCAGTCCGCTGGCTCCGCCCGGCCCGCTGCCCCGATCGACTCCCAGCGCCGTGGACAGTTCCTTTTCCTCTGATCCAAGCGTGCCGGCCACCATGAAGTACATGAGCAGAAAGAGCACGACATCGATGAGCGCGATGAGCGGAAGCCTCAGTGCAGCAGGATCAAGCCGCCTGCGTTTGCGACGGAGAAACCCCATCAGGTGGCTCCCTTTTCGCCGCTGGTGCCAAGCGACACCGAGCGAATGCCCGCGTTGATGAGTGCCGCGCACAGGTTCTGCACCACCGAGGCCGGACAGTTGCGATCGGCACGCAGCAGCACCCGCACCTGCCCCTTGCCGGCCCTGGTGCCCGCCGCGGCACTGGCCGCTTCATTCAGAATGCCGTCGATGGAGATCTCGCGTCCGAGCACCGACGTCTCGCCCTTCGCATCGATGTCGATCACCAGTTCCGTCCCCCGCGTCTCCTGAGCGCCAAGCCCCGCCTGATCGGGCAGATTGAGCGTGGCCCGGTCAGACGCGGCAAACTGCGAGGTGAGCATGAAGAAGATGATGAGCAGCAGCACCACGTCGATCATCGGAGTGAGATCGAACGTCGCATCATCCCGTTCTCGCTTTGGTCGCCGGAATCCCATGGTGTTGCCTGCCCGCCAGATGAAGAGAGTGGTCCGGATGAATCAGACGGCCGGCCGGGGCGGAATCGGAGTCGCAGGCGGCACCACCGGACGTGCCGCACCAGCCTGCTTGGCACCCCCGGCCGCGCGCTGCACCAGCGCCGCGATCGGCTCAATCGCTTCCGCCGTGTCGTCCACCAGCGATTCGATGCGTCGGCGAGCAAGACCAAAGGCAATCGTCGCCGGGATCGCAATCACGAGTCCTTCAGCGGTGTTCACCAATGCCATCGACATGAAGCGGGCCAGTTCGTTGCTGCGGGCAGCTCCCTGAAGTCCAGCGATCGTCGCAAACGCGCCGATCATGCCGATGACCGTGCCCAGCAATCCCAGCATCGGTGCGACCGCCGCGATGATGGCGACCGCATCGTTCATGCGGTGCAGCCGCTCGGTCTCCCGATTCATCTCGTCCTCGACGCCGTTGTTGAACTCGAGCATGCCAAGGGGCGAGGTCTGGGCCCGGCGGATGCCGCCAAAGAGGACCCGCGCGGCAAACGAGTCACTTCGCCCGCACGACGCGGCGAACGCCGAGAGATTCCCCTCCTGAGCCGCGGCGGTCAACTCCCGCATGATCGGTTCAGGGGTGAACAGGTCTCGCCTGAGCACCAGCATCATCCTCACCATCAATGTCAGCGCGACCGCCGAAAGGCAGACGAGCACATAGCTGAGGAAGCCCCCGTCAGCGACATAGCTGAGCAGGCTCTTGGTGGGCACGCTCTGGCTGGCGGCCGCGGCAGGATCAGTCTGAGCCAGCAGCATCAGGAAACAGTGGGTGTTCAAACAGAACTCCATGAAGCAGCCCGGCGATCGACGCGGGCGGAAAGGGCAGGGAGAGGTCGCAGCGCATCCGGAACGAATCGACGCAGGCAGGCACCAGCGTGCACGCAGACCTGCTATCGGCCAATGTCCCGCCCGAAGATCGGGGATTGCCCGTTGGGGCGGGTCCCGTGCTCTGGATCAGAGGTTCAGTTCGTCCGCCGCGGCTTCGAGCGTGGCGGGTTCTTCCGCTTCGCTCGAACCCACGGGACGGGCCGTGGCCAGAGGTTTACCGGCAGCATCGGTCAGGGGTTCACCCTTCATGTTCTTGATGATCGGAATCGGGTGAGCCTTCTCATGCTTGGCGAAGAGGGCCTCCAGAGCCTCCCTGACGGGGGCCTCGAGTTCGTTCCACTTCCCGCGGCCGCGGCACTTGGGGAAGCCCGAGCACCCCAGCCAGAGCCCGCGAACGCCATTTCGCAGATTCAGGGGACGCTGACACTTCTCGCAGGGGAGTTCCGTAAGCAGCGCGGGCATGCTCGGAGCCTCCACGCGGCCCTTCTTGTCCAGATTGAGCAGTCCGTCGCAGGGAGCGGTCTTGTCGCCGTACTTGGAGCACCCCAGGAAGGGGCCAAAGCGACCGACGCGTTTGGTCATCGGGGCATTGCACTTGGCGCAGGCGACGTCCACGGTCTCCGCCGCGGGACGTGGGACGCCATTGCGGTCCACGGGGCTGGCGTAGTTGCACGCGGGATAGGTCGCGCACGAGAGGAATCGCCCGTTGCGGCCGAAGCGGTAGACCAGGCCCGAACCGCACTGGGGACACTTGTACTTGTCCGGAGCGGGAACGGTCTCGGCCTTGGCGTGCTTGAGATCGGTCTCGGCGGCGGCCAGTGCCTTCTTGAATGGCTTGTAGAACCGGTGGAGCATCTCCACCCAGTCGATGTGATCGTCCTCGACCTTGTCGAGCTGCGACTCCATCTCGCGGGTGTACCCCACATCGAGGATCTCCGGGAAGGCCTCGGTGAGCTTGTCGGTGACCACTTCACCCAGATCGGTCGAGGCGAAGCGGCCTTCGAGCTTCTCGACGTACTTGCGGTCCTGAATGACGCTGATGATCGAGGCGTAGGTTGACGGACGGCCGATGCCCTCGGCTTCGAGCGTCTTGATCAGGCTGGCTTCGCTGTACCGGGGCGGCGGGCTGGTGAACTTCTGCAGCGCGTCGATGGCAAAGGGAGCCAACGCCGTCCCTTCGGCAACTGGAGGCAGGTTCTGCTCATCTGCGCTCTGGGGAACGCCCGTGGCCTTGTAGAAGCCATCGAACACCAGCACGCGGCCGGTGGCGCGGAAGGTGCAGGGGCGGGCGGGATCGGTGCCGCCGGCAATCATGAAGGCGGTTGAATCCCACTGCGCCGGCATCATCTGGCAGGCGACGAAACGCTCCCAGATGAGCGTGTAGAGCTTGAGCTGATCGGGCGACAGGGCGGAGGCCACCTTGCGGGGCGTGAGTTCGACGTTGGTCGGACGGATGGCTTCGTGTGCTTCCTGAGCATCCTTGTTCGAGGATGAGTAGAAGTTGGGCTTCTCGGGAAGGTAGCGATCGCCGTACTGGCGCTGCACGAAGCCTCGCACCATGTCGAGCGCATCTTTTGAGAGATGCGTCGAGTCGGTACGCATGTAGGTGATGAGACCAACCGGGCCTTCGCCGGGAATCTCGACACCTTCATAGAGCTGCTGTGCGGTGCGCATCGTCCGCTGGGCAGCAAAGGAAAGGCGGCTTGCCGCGGCGGCCTGCATGGTCGACGTGATGAACGGCGGCGTGGGCCGAGTCGTCGTGCGGCGCGTGTCGATCGAGACGACCTTGTAAGGCGTCGCGGGATCCACATCGCCGCGGAGCGTGCGAAGCGTGGTGGCTGGGCCCTTGCCTTCGGGATCTTCTGATTCAGCGAGCGTCAGGTTGCGGATGCCCGCAAGCTGAGCAAAGAGCTTGGCGCGAGCCGCGAGCTCGGCACCCTTGAGCGGCGAGCCTTCGGCGGTATCGATCTTCTTTCCGTCAACTTCGACCAGTTCGGCGCGGAAGCCATCGTGCTCGGTCAGCCATCCGCCCTGCATGCGCAGTGTGGGACCGGTGTTCCTGTCGCTCTTGCGTGCGTTTTCCGGCTTGGGCAGCACCGTCGCCAGATACTTCTTCCAGCTTTCAACAAGGCCGGGCGCCTTGGCAATCGCTGCGGTGAAACAGGCCGAAACCGCCCAGTATTCATCGGGAATGAAGGCTCGGATCTCGCGTTCACGCTGCACGACCAGACGCGTGGCGACGCTCTGCACGCGACCGGCCGAAAGGCCGCGGGCGACCTTCTTCCAGAGCAGCGGCGAGACCTGATAGCCCACGATGCGATCCAGGATGCGGCGGGCCTGCTGGGCGTTCACACGATCTTCATTGATCGGGTGCGGATTGCCGAAGGCCTTCTCGATCTCCGTCTTGGTGATGGCGGGGAAGACGACCCGCTTGGCCTGCGCACTGCTGATGCCAAGCTCCTGCGCAAGGTGCCACGCGATGGCTTCACCTTCACGGTCAAGGTCGGTGGCGAACCAGACTTCGTGGCCGCTGCCAAGCGATTCCTTGGCTGCACGCTTGAGGTCGGAGATGACGCGGTCCTTGCCGTCGCTGATCACGTAGGTGGGCTTGAAGTCGTGCTCGAGATCGACGCCCGGCACCGGGCTCTTGTTGCCCTTGGGGTTCTTCTCGGGCAGATCCCGCACATGGCCGACGCTCGCAAGGACCAGGTACTCCTTGCCCAGGTACTTATTGATGGTCTTGGCCTTGCTGGGTGATTCCACGATCACCAGATGGCGATCCTTGCCGGCGCCAGCGGTGTAGGCCGTGGTGGCTGTCCGACGAGGCGGCTTGCCGCCCTTGGCCTTCTTGGGCGCGGCGGGAGCAGTGGCCACCGCGTCTGCCGCGGCGGGCTTTTCCTTGACCGATTTCCGGGATGTTGCCTTCTTCGCCATATGCCTGTTCTGAACACGCAAATCCCAATCGCGATCCGAACAAATCGGATCCTGGCCTGCCTGCCCATCGGACAGGGAAGGAGCCCCGGATCAAATTGTCAAGGAGGCGGATCCCGCGCTGAAAGCGATTCCCATGATCAGGCCTCAGCCCGGCAATGCCCCCGCACATCCCCCTTCAGACCAAGATAGCCATTTTTTGATCTTGAATGACATTATTATAAGACTATCGCCAATATGCTGGGTGTCGCAGAATGAAATGATGAGAATTTGGCCTCACCTTGCATTTGATTGGAATGCGTTCGGGAGTTCAGCGCGTGGGCTGGCGCGTCAGCGGTCACCGTCCGGCCTTCTCCAGCATGCGCTTGTAGGCGGATTCCCACCGTTCCTTGAGCAGTGCCGGCGTGTAGCTGGTGCCGCACTCAGGACAGACGCCTTCAGCCGGGCTTGAAGCAAGGTCGTAGCTGCAGTCCGGGCAGACCCTGTAGCCGCTCTTGCGCAGTCGTTCGCGCGTCGACCACTGCATGCCCGAGAGCTGTGTGGTCGTCCACAGCAGATAGAAGTTCGTCATCACGATGACGACGACGCAGGCGATCACGCCGGGCAGATAGTGAAAGACCCGCGCAAAGCACAGCAGCAGAATGACGCAGACCCCCTGGAATCCCAGGACCTGGTACAGGCGTCGGCGACGCAGGCGTTCTGCATCGCTGGCGACGGCTTCAAGCTGCAGCGGGTTCCTCTTCATGCGGATGGGTGAGGATCCAGTGGTCGTGAACAGGCATCGAGCACCAGTTCGCTCCAGTGTTCAACCGGAATCGCCGCGGCATCGATGCGGCAGGCTCCGGGCGTCAGTCGCAGACGACGTGCCCAGGTCCGCTGGTTCTTGGCAAAGCGTCTGGTTTCAATCTTGATCTCCTCGATGGCTTCATCGAGCGTACAGCGCACTTCAAAATGAGCGATCAACTGCTTGTAGCCGAGTGCTTCGCGAGCCTGGGCACCGAACTTTCCCGCCGCGAAGAGGCCCCGGGCCTCCTCCAGCAGCCCGCGGCTGAACATCTCCTTCACCCTCGCGTTGATCCGCGGATTGATGAGTTCCCCTGGCCACTCGATGCCAATCAACGTGCGGTCAGTCGGACCTGCGTCACGCGAAGCATCCCACTGCGTCTGATGCTCGCTCATCGGCTTGCCGGTGAGTTCAAAGACTTCGAGGGCACGAATCGTGCGGCGCAGGTCGTTGGGGTGGAGTTTCTGCGCCAGCGGCGGATCGATGGCTTCGAGGCGGGCTCGCAGTTCCGCGGGCGCAAGGGCACCCAGGCGTTCGCGGATGGCCGGATCGGCACCTGGACCATCGAAGAGTCCATCGAGGAGCGCTTTGACGTACAGATGCGTTCCACCCACGACGATGGGCCAGTGGCCCCTGGCGCGGATGTCGCTGATGGCTGCCTCGGCGCGTTCGAGCCACTCCTGAACGGTGAATGGCTCAGTGGGATCGCAGATGTCAATGAGATGATGCGGCACGCCGCCCATCTCCTGGGCCGTCGGCTTGGCGCTGCCGATGTCAAGCCCGCGGTAGACGAGCATGCTGTCAGCGGAGATGATCTCGGCGCGAGCACCGGTGCGCTGTGCAAAGAGCCCGGCGCAGGCGACGGCCAGTGCAGTCTTGCCTCCCGCCGTGGGGCCGATGATGATCGCGGTTCTGGGGACGCTCGCGGTCATGAGTGGGTGATGAACCTAGGCGCGAAGCGTGGCACCGACCTGCTGCTTCATCGCCTCGATGAGTTCGTTGACAGGGCCATCGATCTCCTCGTGGCGCAGGGTGCGCTCCGGGTCGCGATAGGCAAGGCGCACCGTAACGCTCTTCTTTCCCTTGCCGATCTGAGTTCCACGGAAGGTGCCGACGAACGATGCGCGTTCGAGCAGTGCTGAGCGCTGGCTCTCGACATGCCCCTTGAGCGTCTCCCAGGTGATCTGTTCATCAACGATGAAGGAGACATCGCGCTCGATGCCGGGGAACTGTGGCGGCAGCGTGATCATCGCCTTGGGGGGATACGCCGCCAGCAGTGCAGCCAGCGAAAGCTCCGCAACAGCGACCGGACCGGGAAGGTCGTACGCGGCATTCTGTGCATCACTCACCAGACCGCAGTATCCAAGGCGCTCGCCATTGAGCAGCACGGTGGCGTATCCACCGGCATCAATGCCCGGGCAGTGGGGTGAAGCGCTGCTGAGGGTAATCGTCGCCGCCGCGCCGGCGAGATTCCGGGCAAGAGCCTCGATGCTGCCCCGGAGCAGACGCAGCCCGTTCTGGCGATCGGCGATCGTCGCCGACTTTCCGGCAAACGGAACATCGACCAGCATCGCGAGATTGAAGTTCTCGATGCTGCGTGTGTTGCTGTCCTGAGCGAAGACCGACGAGATCTCGAAGAGTCGAACGCCACCGGGGACGCGGACGCCACCGTGCTGGTTGGCGCGGCGGCAGTTGAGCAGTCCGGGGATGATGCTCGGGCGACAGGCAGGTTCGGCCTTGCGGCGGTCTTCGCTGATCTCGACCGTGCGAAGTTCCGAGGGCAGGAATGCCGCGGCGGCCTCGCGCGTGACGAAGCTGAACGTGACGGTCTCAAAGAACCCAAGGCCCGTGAGCGTGGAGGCCAGTTCGCGCCGCGCCAGTTCGCTGATCTGCGGCGGCTTGACCGTGACGGGAAGACTTGTGCGCACCTCGATGGCATCAAGCCCGCGCACGCGGGCGATTTCCTCGATGAGATCGACCTCGCGGGTGAGGTCGCGTCGCTGCGGCGGCACGGTGCACATCAGCGTGCCCTGGCCATCGAGCGTGACGGCGATGCCCAGCCGCTTGAGAATGGCCGCCATCTCCTCGCGGCTCAAGTTCGAGCCCAGAAGCGCGTTGCATCGCGAAGCGCGGAGTGCGATGGGCGATTGCACCTGGAAGGGTGCGCCCACATCGATGCTGCCGGCAAGCAGCTGGCCACCGGCCACCTGCACGATGAGGGCAGCTGCGCGATCCGCGGCGGCCTTGATGGTGCGGGCATCGACGATTCGCTCAAAGCGGTAGCTTGAATCGGTGCGGACTGCATGACGCCGCGATGAACGGCGCACGGCCACGGGATCCCACGTCGCCATTTCCAGAACGACATCGACGGTGGATTCTGTGACCTGCGAATCAGCGCCGCCCATCACTCCCGCCAGGCTCTGGGCCCTCGAAGCATCGGCAACAACCAATTCATCGCCGGCGAGCGTGCGCACCTTGCCATCGAGCGTCGTGAGCTGCTCCTTGGGGTGTGCGGGTCGGATGATGAGCCTGGAGCCCTCGAGCCGGGCCAGATCAAAGACATGGCACGGATTGCCCAGTTCAAAGGCGATGTAGTTGGAGATGTCGACAACGTTGCTGATGGATCGCTGACCGACGGCTTCGAGCGCGGTCCGCAGCCAGTCGGGGCTGGGACCGACCTTCACGCCCTTGATCACGCGCGCCGTGAAGAGCGGACAGGCCGTGTGATCGTCGTTGGTGACGGACAGGACGGTTGAGGCCTGCTCGTCGGAGACAGCTGGTGCCGGCGCGGGAGGAAGCGAGAGGGTGCGCCCGCTCGCCGCGGCGATTTCGCCGGCCATTCCCACATGGCAGAGTACATCACCCCGATTGCTGGTGACTTCGACATCCAGACAGGCATCGCCGTCCGGCAGGTCCGTTCGGCTTTCGCTCGGAAAGCCCAGGTTCATGAGGGTCTGTTCGGCCTCGTCGGCGGTGACGGTGGCGGGTTGGAGGAGCAGATTGAGCCAGCGAACACTGATATGCATAGGAACCGCAACGGTAGGTTCGCGGAGGGAAAGTGTGGTGGTGGGAACAGGATCTGCGGTCTGTAGCGTTCGCAACGCGCCGGGCTGGCGGCCCAGAGGGGCAGAAGGGGCGAGCGGTGCCCTGATCCGCAGGATTCTGGTCGATTCATGGAGCTCAACCGGGGACCGCAGTCGTGTCGGTGCGGAGCGGAGCCGGTGAGGGCAGTGGACCCACACAGCAAAGGGGACATGGTGGCGGAGCTGGGCGAACGACATGGCATGCGGGCCTGGGGTGGATTCATCGCCCTGGTGGCCGGCTGCGCTCAGGCACAACCGGTGAATGACTCCTGCTCGAATGCGATGGCCATCGACTGGTCGTTGCTGCCGACGACGACCGCGCCTGTCTCGATTGCGCAGGCCGCGTCGCTGCCGGAAGTTGCCGACCCGTGTACGACAACAGGGTCGACCGTCTGGTACACCTTCGTGCCCGCGAGCCATGCGCGGGTGATGATCAGCACGTGCGCCCAGGACAACCCGCTGGTGACGCTCCCCGACACGACCCTGGCCCTGTACGAGTCGGGGGATGGCTCGTGCAACGGGCTGTCGGCGCTCTGGTGTGACGATGATTCGTGCGGATTTCGATCGTCACTCGAATTCGATGTGCGTGCGGGCGTGCGGTATTACGTGCAGGCCGGGCAGTTCCGTTCAACGCCGCCGGTGCCGCCCGCAGCACCCGACGATGTGGTGACGATTTCGATGCGCATCGTGCCCCCGCCGCCGGATGACGTCTGGCGAGAGACAGTTGATGCGGGCGCTTCGATCGACACGGCCCAGGTGGTCGAGACCGCGCAGTCGCCGGTGCGGATTGAGGGGGAACTGGCGTACGACGGCGACATCGACATGTACCGGATTGAGGTGTGTGCCGCCGGGCCCGTGACGGCAACGACGGTGGGTGGCCCCACGCTTGACACACAACTGTTTCTGTTCAACGCGGATGGGTCGGGGATCGTGATGAACGACGATGACCCGCTGACGCTGTCGAATCAGAGCCGCGTGCAGTTGGCGGCAGGCCTTCCGCCTGGTGCCTATCTGCTGGCGGTGTCATCGTTCAACCTGGATCCGCTCGATGAGTCGGGAGCTGCGATCTGGAATGATGAACCGTACAGGGCGCAGCGGGCACCGGACGGGCCTGGCGCCGGGGGCCTCGTGACGAGCTGGCGAGCTGCGGGCGGCCTGCGGGGCCAGTATGTCCTGCTGCTGAGCGGGTGCGCCGCGGCGTGGACGTGCACCTCCAACTGCCCGGTCTGCACGGCGGACTTCAATCAGGATGGCGGAGTCGACGGCAGCGATGTCGGCGCGTTCTTCGCCGAGTGGGAAGCGGGCGTCGGATGTGCCGACACGAATGCCGATGGAGGCATCGACGGAGGCGATATCGAGGCCTTCATTCTGGCCTGGGAGACCGGAAGCTGCTGAGTGCCCTCTGCTCCGGGCCCGATGCGGGCGATCAGACGCGGATGGGCTGCGGGAAGTACTCCTCTTCCGGGGCGTCTTCCGGTCCCGCCGCGGCTGCCATTGCGTGCTCGTCACGAGCCAGCGCGATGGCGCAGGATGCAAAGCACGAGAAGACCAGGAAGTAGGTGAGCTGCGGCGAGATTCGCGCCACGCCGAACCCTTCAAACAGGTTGCCGGCCCAGTACATCGCGAAGAAGGCGAGCGTGAGATCGATGACGCGTTTGCCGACGGGGTTGGGCGTCTCGAACCGGGCCTTCACCAGACGCAGGCAGACGACCATCGTCGCGAGCATGATGAGCATCATGATGACCGGCACACCGAATCCGAACGATGCGAATCCGTAGAGAAATCCGTTCTCGCTGCCACCTGCATCCTCAAGACCCACCCCGATGATCGGGCTGGAGAAGCCTCGCTCCAGGAGGATGTTCCACTTGTCGCTTCGGGTGTCGTCGCTGCTGGTCAGACGCTCGAACCCGAACTCGACGCCCATGTTCTGAGCGAGCGTGAGCAGCGCGTAACCGACCGCGCCGGCGATGGGCGCAAAGAAGACCGCGCGGCCAAGACGGGCATAGAGAATGCCCGTGAACCCGATGAACGTGAGCGCCAGTCCGGTGCGGCTGGCCGTCCAGAGGACGAAGATGATGTGCGTCGACGCGGCCATCACGGCCAAGAGCTTCCAGAACTTGGACCGATCGTTGAGTACCAGCCAGAAGCTCAGCGTCGCCATGACCGCCGAAAGACCCGCGGCGTGCTGCGGGTTACCCGAGAGTCCAATGAAGCGACGCAGACCAAAGCCCGTGGTCAGTGCGGATTTGTCGACCACGAACTGCACGACGCAGGCCATCGTCCAGACACATCCGATGAACGAAAGCACACGGAGCATGCCCACGAAGTCGTCCCATTCGCGAAGCTGCGAGGCAAGCACGAGCATCACTGCGGACATCGAGAAGATCGCCAGGATGATCGCGGCGAATCCGTTGATCATTCCGGTGTGGAAGATCGTGACGGTTCCCATGTAGATGCCCAGCACCATCATTCCGATTCCAAGGCCGGGAATGTTCCGGGTGTTGAGCTTCGCCGCGTGAATCATGCCGCCCAGCAGCACCATTCCGGCGCAGGCCATGTAGACCGCCTGACGGTTGGACTGCAAAGGAAAGAGCCAGGTGTGGTATTCGGCGCCCTTCTGGATGTCTTCGCCAAGACCCAGCCCGGAAAGAAAGAGCATGGCGCCGATGAACAGGAGGCTGAATCGCGAACTCTTGATCAGCCCGAAGAACGAGAAGGCGGCCACCGCGGCGATCAGGCCGAGCTTCCAGAATCCCTGGCTGGTAAACAACGTGTCCATGTGTATCTACTTTCGAGCATCCGCCCGCCGCGGCTTGCGTGGAACTGTCGCCGGAGACGATCCTCGCCCCCGCACCCCCTCTCAATCGGGCAGGGTAAGCCTCACATTCCCGCGAAACCAAACGGGCACCAATCGCCGCCCAATTCGCCGCACAGTCCATACAAGTGGCCCGATAACCACTTCAGTTCATCAAATTATGTAATCTACGATTCACAGAGGGTGCATGCACCGTGAGTTGTCGTACGAACATTCCGGCGATGCAGGTCGCGTTGAAGTGAGCGAAAGGGAAGATCTCAATGAAGAAGAACACCGCACGAATCCTGGGTCTGGTTGCCGGAACGATCGCGACGATGGTGACGGCGAATGCCCAGAGCATCATCCGCGCAGAGAAGATTCTGGCTGTCGGCGACATGCCGTCGTGGGCAGGCGGGGGCTCGGTCACTGAGATCTCGACTCCGTTCGTGGGCTCTGATGGCAGCGTTGGCTTTGCGGGCACGATCAACCCCGATGGACTCTCGCAGGCGTTTGTCTTCAACGAGAGCGGCACGCCATTCATCGATGCGACGGTGTCGGCCTATACGCTCACCGGCCATGAGACGACGATGGGCCTGGCCTCGGGCGGACGGTTCATCTATTCACCGAGCATCAATGGCAACGACGGCATCTGGACCAGCGACGGCTACCTGATCGCGGACCGGGATGTGGCGCCCGGGGTTTCGGGAAAGTTCATCAAGTTCGCAAGCGGCCCTCGCATGTACGGCGACGGGAACTTCTCGTTCATGGCTGGCTATGCCAACGTGCCCGGCGGAACCACCACCGACCGCGCTCTCTACCGGGGCAAGCTGGGCGTTCCGGGCCTCACGCTGGTCTACAAGACCGGCGATGTGGTCGCCGGCGAGACGCTGCGGTTCGCTACACCCAATCTCTCCTTCCGCTACGACTCCTCGGACAACGCGCTGCACACCATCCACATCGCCGGAGTGGGCACCGGTTCGAGCGGCCTTGCGTACGTCCTCAAGGATCTTGAGTGGATCGCTCGTCCCGGCGAGGCATTCATCGGTACGCCGTACGAGAACGAGGCCTGGAACACATTCTCCAGCGTGGGCGTGAACAACTCGGGAGAGTGGATCATCACGGGTGAATCGAGCAACTTTGACTCGCCCAGCTCCAACGGCTTCGTCGCCTTCAATGGCATCTCCTCCGCGCACGAGAATGACACTCTCGACGGCGTGACATTGACGACGCCCGCGGCCGTCCGCGTTGCATCGGTCAACAACCTGGGTCAGGTCGCCCACCTCTGGTCGGTCGGCAGCGGATCCCCCACTCCCAAGGTTCTCTTCGTCGGCCCGGGCAGCTCGCTGACCGATTCTCGCCGCATCGTCGGCAGCGGCGATGTGCTCGACTTCGATGGCGACGGTCTTGGCGACTTCCGCGTCTACGACCTTCCCGAATCGGTCATTGCCGGGCCGGGCATCGATCTTGGAGATGATGGTCGGGTCGTCACGCGCGTCCAGCTCGAGAACGCCGCGGGCGGCGGCACGCGTTTCGACGCGATCGTCCGGTTCTGCTACGAGAACTGCTCTTCGTGCCCTGCATGCCCCGCGGATTACAACTCCGACGGCGGCGTCGACGGCACCGACATCGGTGCCTTCTTCCCGGAATGGGAAGCATCGGCCTCGTGCGCCGATGTGAATCAGGACGGTGGCGTCGACGGCGGCGACATCGAAGCCTTCTTCACTGTCTGGGAAGCCGGCGGCTGCTGAGCCGACGGCTGACTCAGGCGAAGAGTTCGTGGATCACCTTGCCGTGCACATCGGTGAGACGGAAGTCTCGCCCCTGGAATCGGTACGTCAGCTTCTCATGGTCAAGTCCCATGGCGTGCAGGATGGTCGCCTGCAGGTCGTGGATGTGGACTGCGCCTTCTTCGATGCGGTAGCCCAGTTCATCGGTCCGGCCGTGGATGTGGCCGCGCTTGATGCCTCCGCCGGCCATCCAGATGGTGAAGCTGTGCGGGTGATGATCTCGGCCCAGGAACTTGCTGCCGTCGCGTTCCTCGTTCATGGCGGTGCGGCCGAATTCGCCGGACCAGACCACCAGCGTGTCCTCGAGCAGGCCTCGCTGCTTGAGGTCCAGCACGAGCGCCGCGGCTGACTGATCGGTCTGCCTGCACTTGAGCGGCAGCTGCGTGATGATGTCGTCGCCTGAGTTGGTGCCATGCACATCCCAGCCGTGGTCAAAGAGCTGTACGAAGCGCACTCCCTGCTCGACCAGTCGCCGGGCCAGGAGGCAGTTGCGCGCGAAGCTGGGCTGCGCGGGATCATCGATGCCGTAGGAACTCAGCACGTGCTGGGGTTCCGAGCCGATATCCATGACCTCCGGCACGCTCATCTGCATGCGGAAGGCCAGTTCATACTGCTCGATCCGCGAGAGCGTTTCCGGGTCGCCATGCTCGGCATGCCGCATGCGGTTGAGTTTGGCGAGCGTATCGAGCTGCGTGCGACGTTCGGCGCGATCCACATTCGGGTCGTTGTTGACGTAGAGCACCGGCTCGCCGGTGCTGCGGCACTGACACCCGGAATAGACCGAAGGGAGAAAGCCGCTTCCCCAGACGCTCTTGCCGGAACTGGGCAACTTGCCGCCCGAGAGCAGTACGACAAAACCGGGGAGGTTGGAGTTCTCGCTGCCAAGGCCGTAGGTGAGCCACGAGCCCATCGAGGGTCGGCCAAGCCG
>JBILUL010000119.1:0-15050 GCA_044371005.1 Phycisphaerales bacterium
ATGCGTTGTACCAATCGGTGGTACCTGAAACAATGCCAACAGTGACAAGAAATGCAGTGATCCGAAGGGGCCGCGGAATAGCGTCGAGTGCGGTCATGGCGATTCCTCTCACGAGCCGCGGACCGGATCCACGGGCGGACGGATGCTCCCGACCAGTTCTCCAACTGAGCTGGCTCCCTGACGACGGACCCAGGCTTCGAGGCCCGAGGCAACCTTCAGTGGGCTGCGGGGGTCGATGAAGAGGCCCGTGCCGATTTCAACAGCTGTCGCGCCCGCGATGATGAACTCCGCGGCGTCCTGCCAATGGAGGACGCCGCCGATGCCGACGATGGGTGTCGCGGTGGCCTTGCAGATGCCCTGGAAGGCGTCGTGAACGAGCCGGACGGCGATGGGGTGGATGCCAGGGCCTGAGAGGCCGCCGCCGCCTCGGGACAGCCTGGGAGCCCGCGTTTCGACATCGATGGCCATCGCCGGGACAGTGTTGGCGATGCACAGGCAGTCGGCACCGGGGCGCTGGTTGGGGCCGCTGGGGGGAGCTGAACCCGAGGGCTCAATGGCAGCTTTGGAGATGGTCACGATGCCAGGGTTTCCCATGACAACAGGGCTGAGCTTCACCAGCAGTCGTTTGGTGGGGAGGACCGCACGGACTTCACGGACCAGTTCGCTCAGGAGGGCTGGGTCAGAGCCGAACTCGCAGCCATGGTTGACGTTGGGGCAGGAGACGTTGAGTTCGACGCCCTGGATGGCTGCGATGGATTCGAATGCCGCGGCGACCCTGACGTAGCCTTCGACGCTGAACTCGGAGACTGAGCCAATGACCGTCGTGGGGACGGCCTGGACCTTGGGCGCGTAGTCGCGCATGAAGGCGTCGATGCCGATATTGGCAAGCCCGATCGCGTTCAGCATGCCATGTTCGCACGGGATGATGCGCCAGGTCTTGTTGCCCTCGCGGGGTTCGACGGTGATGGATTTGGTGACAAGCCCGCCGATTCTGGAAAGGTCCAGGACATCGGCCAGTTCGGTCAGGGTGCCGGCGGTCCCTGCCGCGAGGAGGATGGGGTTTCGCAGCGGGATTCCCGCAAGGCTGGTGGCGAGGGGTGAGGCCATGGTGAGCAGCAACGGTAGAGGGGATTCTTCCCCGCCGCGAAGCGATCTGGCGGGGCTTTCAGGCAGCGGGTTCTGCTGGTCGCATCGGCGAAAATCCGACCATACCCTTGCTCCATGGATATCAATCAGCGGATTGCCCAGTTTGAAACGATGGTTCGTCCCGAGGCGGATCCGAACAACGACATGGCGTGGTTCAGCCTTGGCGGTGCATACTCCCAGGCGGGGCGGCACGCCGACGCAGCCAAGGCGTTCATCCGGTGCTTTGAGATCAACCCGGCGATGTCGAAGGCGTATCAGCTGGCAGGCAAGGCGCTGATGGAGGCGGGAGATTCGGAGCAGGCCGGCGAGGTGCTGGTGGCTGGCTACAAGATCGCTGCGGGCAAGGGCGACCTGATGCCCCGCCGGGCGATGGGAGAGATGCTCGAGCGGCTGGGTGTGGCACTTCCAGCGGTGGCCGAGCGTGCCCCCGCAGCGGCCCCGGCCGGAGCGATTGATGGTTCTTTTGTCTGCACGCTGACGGGCAAGCCGGGCACGAAAATGTCGCGCCAGCCCTTCAAGGGTCCGGTGGGTGCCTGGATTCAGGAGCACATTTCGCAGCAGACCTTTGATGACTGGATCAAGCAGGGAACCAAGGTGATCAACGAACTGCGGCTTGATCTGTCGCGGGATGAGGATGCGAACACCTACGACCGGCACATGCGTGATTATCTGGGCATCGACGACGGGTTGCTGGCGCAGATCACCAGCGGCTCGCGGTGAAGCCGCCGGACCGCCTGTGGGGGTCTGATGGCACTACACTTGCGGCCCGTGAAAATCGGGTGAGATTCGGCTGAAGTCGCGAAGCATGGATACTGCAGATCCAACCCGGGTTGCCGGTGCCTCCGATGCGGAGGTCTCCGAGCAGGATGAACGCCAGATTCTGGCGAAGATGGCCACGCGCCCCCGCGAGGTCACGCTGTCACTGCGGGACCGGCTCGAAGCTTTCATTGCCCGTCTTTCAACGCGCAACCGTTTCTGGCACCGCGTCTGTTCGATGATCTGGCTGCCCTATGCCTTCAAGAGCGGCATCCAGATGAAGCGGGTGGATGAGCGCACCTTCTCCGCCACGCTCCCCTTCAAGCGGTTCAATCGCAACTGGTACAACGCGATGGCGGGTGCCGCGCTCCTGGCCAACAGCGAGATCGCGGCGGGCGCGTACGTGATGGGCATCACCGGCGGCGACTACACGATCGTCTGCAAGAACCTCCAGTACCGATTCCTTCGTCCCTGCTATGGGCCTGCGATCTACAAGATCGTGCCCCGCGAGAGCCTTGCGGACCTGATCGCGGCGGACAAGGAGTTCAACATCACGCTGGACCTTGAGATCATGCAGCAGGCGCTTGTTCCCCAGGCGCTGGCCAAGCTCAAGAAGAAGGACCCGCTGATGGCCCGCATCTGCGCCAAAGACCGCAAGGTCGGCGTCTGCGAGGTCACCTTCCATGTCACCCCGACGCTTCATCAGAAGGCCAAGCGGGGCGATACGCGGCGCGTGGGGTAAGTCCGCACACTCCAACATCGCGACACGAGATCAATCGCCCTCAACGCGGGAGCCAGACTCATGGTGTCCTCTGAGAACGTGGGAGTCGTGCTTCCAGCACTGCACAGAACTTGGTCGAGCATGGGTCCTCGCGGCGATGCAATCCTGCACTGACGCTCATCGCCGAACATTCATTCGAAGCGGCGGGCCGTGGTGCGCATTCCGGCGATCAGTCTGCGGGCTTCCGATGAGGGGATGCGGCACCGCTGTTGCCGGGAAAGCGGAACGCGGCTGCGTGGCGGGTTGTTCAGATACGTGATGCGGTGAACTCGGTTACTGCTTGGCCGCTGCGGGTGCCTCCCAGCCGCCGCCCAGCGCCTTGTAGAGCGAGATGAGGCTGCGGGAGAGGCCCAGTTCGCTCTGCACGATCTGGTCCTGCAGGTCATAGAGCGCACGCTGGGTCTCGAGCACATCGAGGAAGTCGCCGATGCCGCTCTTGTAGCGGTCGGTCGCCAGTTCGAGTGCACGGGCCGAAGCAGTCGCCGCGGCGGAGAGCGCACGCCAGCGTGCCTGTTCCTGCACGAACTCCGTCAGCGAGTTCTCCACATCTTCGAGCGCACTGATCACCGTCTTCTCATACTCCGAGACCGCGGCTTCTTCGCGGGCGGTTGCTGCGTTGATGCGGTTGCGGATGCGCTTGGCGTCAAAGACATTCCAGCGCACCGACGGCGCGATGCTCCAGTAGCGGCTGTTCATGTTGAAGAATGTGTCCGCCTCCTCGCTCTGGAGTCCGAAGCTGCCGGTGAGGGAGAACTTGGGGAAGAGATCCGAGGTGGCGACACCCACCCGCGCGCTCGCCGCGGCGATCCCGCGTTCGGCACGGCGGATGTCGGGCCGGCGACGGAGCAGATCCGAAGCGAGTCCCAGCGGAATGGTCTGCGGGGGTGCAGGGATGCTCTTGCGTTCAGCGAGTTCGGCCAGCAGTGATCCCGGCTCCTGGCCCAGAAGTACGGCGAGGCGATACGCCGCGGCACGCTGTCCGACATGCAGCGGTGGGAGCTGCGCTTCACGCGAGTTGAGCTGGGCCGTGGCCTGCTGCACTTGCAGTTCGGAAGAGATGCCCGCCTTACTCAGCGATTCGGTCAGCCCGACCGTTTCGCCTTGCGCCTTGACCGTGTTTTCGTTGAGTTCGATGCGGCTCTGGTAGCCGCGGAGTTCGGTGTAGTTGCGGGCGACTTCGGCCACAAGCGTCACGAGTGCATCGCGGCGTGATTCCTCAGCCGCGGCAAGGTCCGCATCGGCTGCCTGCACTGCACGGCGCACGCCGCCGAAGACATCGATCTCCCAGCTGGCATCAAGTCCGGCCTGGAAGAGGTTCGTGGAATCCTGCTCGGCAGGGAAGCCTCGGTTGAGGTTCTCGCTCTCACGCTGGCGGCTGACGCCGCCCATGGCATCGATGGTCGGATACGCGCCCGCGGCTTCGATTCCCCGGAGTGCACGAGCCTCGCGCACGCGAGCTTCGGCGATCTTGAGATCGAGGTTGCCCGCAATGGCGCGTTCAATCAGTGAATCAAGGACGGGGTCGGTGAATCCCTTCCACCACTGCGCAAGGTCAGCCGGTTCACCGAAGGTGGGGACCTGCTTGGCTGCGGCTTTGTCCACATCGGGCCCGGTGAGTGCCGAGAACGCCTCGGGTGCCTTGCGTTCGGGTGGTCCCTTGTAGTCGGGGCCGACGGTGCAGCCAGCGAGGAGCACGAGGGCGAGGGCAGTGGGAGCAGTCAGAGGGGCAAAGAGCTTCATTCGAAAGGTCCTGTCGTTCATCGCGCGATGGCGGCGATGGTTGGAGCGGTCGTTGGGTGAGTGCCTCGGTCGTGGCACGAATCTTCAGTGCCGCTTACTTCGCGGCGGGTTTGGCGGGCGGGGGCGTGCTGCCGGTCGCAGCGGCAGCGTCTTCAACATACACATCGACCTGCTGGCCGACGAAGACCGGCAGATCCGTGGGATCAAACGCGAAGATCACCTGCAGCACGCGTGTATCGACACGCTCCTGACTATCGCCGGTGAGACTGCGCTTGGGAAGAACGTAGGGCTCGAAGCGTACGAAGCGGAGCTTGAAGGTGATGTCCTTGTTGCCCTTCACGAAGGCGGTTGCCGGGGCACCGGAGTTGACCCGCCAGGCTTCGTGCTCATCGATGTCGGTGCGCACATGAAGCGGGTTCACCGATCCCATCATGATCAGAGGCTGTGACAGCGCACCTGCCTGCGCGAACTCGCCGGCGCGGATGTTGGCCTGCAGAATCCGGCCAGCCACCGGTGCCCGCACCGTGCGGCGTTCAATCTCGGCTTTGGCGATGGCCACCTGAGCGCTGGCCTGAAGGACCTCGCTCTCGGCAACGCTGATGTCGGGTGCCCAAGTGCCTGCTTCGAGCAGGGCAAGGTCGGCGCGGGCGGCTTCGAGCCTCGCCTCGGCTGCCTGCACCGCAAAGCGCCTGCGGGAGATGTCATCAGCACTCACGGCGCGCGGGTCGTTGACCTGTTCGAACTTCGCCAGCTGGGCCTTCATGTCGGAAAGATCGGCTTCGGCCATGGCGATGCGAGCCCGCACCGGCGGGATCTGCTCGGGACGGGTTCCGGCCCGGAGCTTTGCGAGCTTCTGCTGCGCGACCGCGACCGCAGCTTCGCTTGCCGCGAGTTCTGCCCGCTGAGGAGCCGATTCGAGTTCAAAGAGGGGTGCACCGGCAGCAACGTCGTCACCCACCGTGACAAGCACCTTGATGACCACTGCGCCAACCGGCGAACCCACCGCGATGTTCTGACTGCTCGACTCGATGAGCCCGGCACCGGCGACGAACGTCTGGTATGGGGAGCGGGGCGGCTCGATGACGGGCGGAAGAGGAATCGGGGGCTTGGCACCCTGAACCACTGTGTACGCCGCGAGCACCATGCCGGCGATCGCCAGAATCGGAATGAGGAAGGTACGGATCATGACGCGATTCTCCGAAAGTGGGCCGCGGCGGGACTGATCCCGCGGCCCGTGATTGAATCAGGTTCCAAGTGAGTTGGTCGCTTCGTGTTCAGCGACCTTGTGGCCCATGCCCGTGGTCATTCTCGTGATGTGGCCGTCATCCATCTCGGCGATGCGGTCGGCAAACTCGAAGATGCGCTGGTCGTGGGTCACCACCACCAGGGAGAGATCGTGAGCGGTCGCGACCACACGCAGCAGCTCCATCACCTTCTGTCCGGTGACGTGGTCGAGTGCGCTGGTGGGTTCATCGCAGACGAGCAGCTTGGGTTTGTGAACGAGGGCGCGGGCGATGGCCACGCGCTGCTGCTGGCCGCCCGAGAGCCGGCTGGGCGTGTCGTTCACGCGTTCGCCCAGACCCACCTGCGCGAGCATCTCCTTGGCTGCCTTCATCGCCGCGGCTCGCTTGTGGCCGTTGATGAGCAGCGGCACCGAGACGTTCTCAGCGATGGTGAGGGTGGGGATGAGGTTGAAGGCCTGGAAGACAAAGCCGACGTTGCGGCCGCGGAAGGTGGTCTTGGCATCCGACCGCATCGCGGAAAAGTCCTGGCCCAGCACCGTGCATTCGCCCCCGTCCCGGTCGAGCACGCCGGCGATGACGGAGATGAGCGTGGTCTTGCCGCAGCCCGAGGGGCCCACGAGCATGAGCAGTTCGCCGGTGTTGACGTCGATGTCGACGCCGCGGAGTGCCTTCACGGCGGCGTTGCCGGTGCCGTAGGTCTTGGTGACGCCGCGGCAGCGCACCGCGATCCCGCGGCCTGGCGATTGGGTTCGATCTGCTGGTGAAAGGGTGGCGGTCATGGCTGAGTGCTTGCTGAAGGAAGGTCAGAACGAGAAGGGGTTTGGAGCGAGCAACAAGTGTGACAGGTGTCAGGCACCCTTGAAGACGATGGCTGGTTCAAGGCGGAGCACACGCCACAGGCTGATCAACGCGGCGATGATGCCAACGAGCAGCATGGCTCCGCCGGTCATCGCCAGCGTCTGCCACTGCATCAGGAAGGCAAGGTCGGACCCGGCGAGCACCTGGCCCATGAGCGCGGCGATGCCAACGCCGATGCCGAAGCTCAGCCAGGTCACGCTGAGCACCTGCACCATGACCATCTTGACCAGCAGGCCCCCCGAGGCGCCCAGTGCCTTGAGTGCCGCGTAATAGCGGAGGTTGTCGAGCGTGAAGTTGAAGAAGGTCTGCCCGGTGATGAGCATGCCGATGACGAAGCCCAGGCCGATGGCGATGCCGAAGTTGATGAGAATGCCCGTGCTCTTGAGGATGTAGGCACGCGTGACCTGTTCGAACTCGGGGCCGGTGCGTGCGACCAGGGGCGAGACCGATGCCTCGATGCGCTGCTTGACGGCTTCGATATCGGTGCCCGGCTTGCACTTGACCAGCACGAATGACATCAGGTTGCGTTCGCGAGGTGCGAAGCGGATGGCGCGTGAATAGGTGGTGTAGACGACCGGATCCCAGAAGAAGGAGGGGCTGCCCTTGTACGTGCCCACGACCACCGCGTCGTTGTCGTTGATCGAGACACGATCGCCGATCTTCATCGGTCGGCCGCTCTTCTTGCCGACGAGTTTGGTGGCGCTGTCGCGTTCATCGATCAGGATGCCGGGGTCCTGCCGCAAGGCCGCGGCGGTCGAGCCCTCCGACATCGTGTGAGGAGCGCCGGCGAGGGTGGAATCGTCGATGCCCACGACGATCATGCTTGATCGTGAACCGTCGGGCAACTGGCAGCGGAGAAACCCCTTGTAGATGGGCGCGGCCCAGTCGACGCCCTCGATGCTCCGCACGCGCTGCGCCGTGGTGGGCGGCAGGCTCATCATGTCCTCGCTGAAGCGCACCTGCGGGTCCATGACCCACAGATCCACATCACCGATCTCGCGGATGAACGTGCCGGTCTGCGCGGAGAGGCCAGAGAAGATCGACGCCTGCTGCGCGATCATCATCGCGGCGAAGATCATGCCAGCCAGGAGCCCCACGTACTTGAGGCGGTCTCCCATCAGCATCTTGATGGCAATGCGGATCATGACTTTGCCTTTCGCCTTGGTGCCGGCTTCTGCGCGGGAGAATCCTGAATGAGCATGCCGTCAATCGAAGCCGCCAGCAGCTTGCGGGCGGTCTCCAGCGGCGACTTGAAGTCGACCCACGGGTCATCCCCGTGCGTGATGAAGAGCGAGACCACACCGTGCACCGCGGCCCAGCACAGCTGCGTCACCACCTGCGGGTCGCGATACGCGGGCTTGAAACGTCCGGTCCTGATGCATTCACCGACGACCTGCTCCAGACACGCGAAGGCATCCTGGTCGGCGTTCCCGTGCTCGATGGGGCACTGGGCCGGATCCATCTGCGGCCAGCGCGTCATGAACATGAGCCGGTAGTGGTGGGGGTGGTCGAGTGCAAAATGGATGTACGCAAGGCCCCCGGCACGCAGCCGCTCCACCGGATCCTCGATGTGGTCCACTTCCCGCATCGACTCCCGCAGGAGCCGGAAGTCCGTTTCGCCCAGCGCCATCAGCAGCGCCTGCTTGTCGGCAAAGTGCGTGTAGATCGCGGCAGGCGTGTACTCGATCGCCTGCGCAATCCGCCGCATCGAGACCGCCTCGAACCCCTCCTTGAGGAACAGATCACGAGCCGCGCCGAGGATCAACTCGCGCGTCGCCTGCCGTTCCCGTTCTCGTCGCTGTACTGATCCCATGAGGTCCTGATAATGAACACAGTTGCTTCACTGAACACCGTTAACTTACACCACACCGTTCGTATTGTCAAGGCCGTTGGATGCATCCTGCGCTGGTTTTGCAGGCAGGGGATTGACCCGGTTCAACCCTTGAAGACGATGGCCGGCTCGAGCTTCATCACCTTGCGGATGCTCAGCATGGCTGAGAGCATGCAGATGGTGACCACCGCACAGAAGGCCACCACCAGCAGCTGCCACGTGAGCAGGAAGGCCAGGGGCGTGTTGCGCATGCTGTAGCCGAACCAGCACGCAAGACCGATTCCCAGGCCGTACCCCACGACCGCGACGCTCACTGCCTGAAGGAGGATCATCCGCAGGAGTACGCCATCGCGCGTTCCCATGGCCTTGAGCGTGCCCAGGAACCGCAGGTTGTCGAGCGTGAACGAGAAGAACATGAAGCCCGTGATGACCGCGCCGATGATGAAGCCCAGCGCCACGGCAATGCCGAAGTTAATCGGAATGCCCGTGTTCTGCACGAAGTACATCACCGTTTTCCACTTGAACTCGTTGCGCGTGTAGGCCGCAAGCCCTGTGGACTCGCTGATCCGCTGGCACAGTGCACGCGGCTCGATTCCCTCGGCGGCATTCACGAGAATGAACGTCAACTGCTTGCGCTCACGCGGGGCAAACTGCACCGCGCGGCTGTAGGTCGTGTAAATCGTCGGCTGACTCTGGAATGACCGCGTGTTGATCGAGATGCCAACCACCACGCCCCGTTTGTCGTTGAGCTCCATCGTGTCGCCCACCTTGAGTGGGATGGGCTTTCCACCCGGTTCGACAGGCTTCTTGGCAAGCCGCGTCGAAGCACCGACCGAATCAACGATCACCGCATCGGCCATGCGAAGGTCTTCAACCCGGCCTTCGAGCATCGCCGGTGGCCCGCCCGTCAGCGTCGAATCATCAAGCCCCAGCACGGTGCAGTTCTGGAACTCACCATTCTCGAGCCGTGCACGCAGCATGCCCTTGTACAGCGGCGCCGCGAAGGCCACTCCCTCGACGCCCCGCACCCGGTTGAGCGCGGTGATCTGCATCGGCTTGGTGTCGTCGATGAACTGCACCTTGGGGTCCATCACCCAGACATCCGGGCCGCCGCAGTCGGTGATCGCCGCGAACGTGCGCGACATCAACCCCACGAAGATCGACCCCTGCTGCGTGATCACCATCGACGCCAGAGTCACACCCATCACGATCCCGAGATACTTCGCCCTGTCGCGAAGCAGCATGTGCAGTGCAAGCAGCAGCATCAGGCCCGCTCCTTTCCATGTCCAGTTCCACCATCGCGCAGACCCGCAATCGCCGCCAGTGAAAACTCGGCAATGTGCGAGGCAAGCTCCTCAATCGAATCACGCGGCTGTCCCGGACGCTCCAGCAGCTTCAGCACCGGCTGACAGTGCTTGTACATCAGACACTGCCCGATGATGCTGTTGGCCACCAACCGCACGCGGCTCACATCCCGCTTCCCCTCGCCCAGCAGCTCCGCCACGATCGAACTCAAAAGCGCATACATCGGGCCAATGGTCTCCTCTACCACCATCGCCAGTGCGGGGGTTGGTTCCACCATCTCCCGTGACATCAACTTGCCATGCCATGCCGGACGCCCATCATCAAGCAGTCGCGACATCATCCCGCCAAGAAACTGCCGCAGCCGCGTCGATGCATCCGCATCCGCCGAGAACTGCACCGGATAGCGCACTCTCGCCAACTCATGCGAATACCGCATCACCGCCTGATAGAGCCCGTCCTTGTCGCCAAAGTGATAGTTCACCGCAGCGAGATTGGCCCCCGCCCTCGCGCAGATGTCCCGCACCGTCGCATCCCGAAACCCGCGGCAGGCGAACTCCTCTCCCGCCGCGTGAATCAGCCGCTCCCGAGTCCCCTCTTCGACCGGCCTCCCACCCCCAGATTGTCCAGCAACATCGCTCATCGCCAGTCCTTCCTGCTCGCCAACCCCTTCGGCTGACGTGAAACAAGTGTTTCATACAAGTGTTTGAATGTCAAGTGGCAGGAGTCCTTGGGGAAAGATCCTGTGTGGTGGGGGGGGGGACTCTCAGGCGCGATCAAGCAGGGGCGCGGCAGTTCATCACGCCGGGTTGTTGTTCGGGTCTGATACGCTCATGCATCCACCATGGCGAAGAACCAATACCTCAACAGCTACCAGAAGAGCATCGTGAACCGCTATTACGCGAATCAGGATGCCCGCGTCGTTGTCAAACTCCAGGAGCTCGCGTCCGACCTCTATCTCACCACGGGCGAAGCCGCGCTCAAGAAGAAGTGGGAGGCCGTCGAGCGCGAACTGGTCAAGACCAACGCCAATCCGGTGACCGTCGCCAAGGTGCTCGCCGCGCGTGATGCCAAGGCGCTGGCCACGCTCCTGGCAACCCCTGGACTCTCCGCCGCGGCACCCAAGACCCAGCGTCCAGTTGATCAGGACGACGTCTGATCCGCCGCGTACCCAGTTCCTGCAGCTTCGCCAGACAGGCTCCATGACCGACCACAGGTTCAAAGTCGTTTCGCCCTTCTCACCCACGGGTGACCAGCCTGCTGCGATCGAGCAGCTGGTCGGCGGGCTCTCGCGCGGAGCATCGCATGTCTGCCTGCTCGGCGCGACCGGTACTGGCAAGACGTTCACGATGGCGAACGTGATCGCTCGCCTCAACAAGCCCACGCTCATCCTCAGTCACAACAAGACCCTCGCGGCTCAGCTCTACGAGGAACTTCGCGAGTTCTTCCCTCAGAACTCCGTGAACTACTTCGTCAGCTACTACGACTACTACCAGCCCGAAGCCTACATCCCCCAGCGCGACATCTACATCGAGAAGGACTCCTCGCGCAACGACGATCTTGATCAGCTGCGACTCGCCGCCACCAGCAACATTCTCTCCCGCCGCGACACCGTTGTTGTCTCGAGTGTGTCGTGCATCTTCGGTCTGGGATCACCCTTTGCGTACGGCAACAAGGTGCTGACGATGACCACCGGCGGCCTGATCGACCGCCGCGGATTCATGCTGGCTCTTTCCGCGATGCAGTACCAGCGTTCTGAACTGGAATGGAAGCGAGGCCAGTTCCGCGTCCGGGGCGATGCCATCGACATCTGGCCTGCGTACGAGAAGTACGCGGTGCATGTCGAACTCTTCGGCAGCGAGATCGACCGCATTGAGCTCATCAATCCCACCAGTGGCGAAGTGCTTGCGCAGGAACGCACGTTCCATCTCTTCCCGGCAGTGCACTACGTGATGCCCGAGGAGCAGATGCAGGGCGCGGTCGCCGCGATCCGCGCGGAACTCGATGCACGCGTGCTCGAACTGCGTTCGCAGGGCAAGCTCCTCGAAGCCCAGCGGCTCATCTCGCGCACGCGCTTTGATCTTGAGCTGCTCGAGGAAACCGGCATCTGCCCGGGCATCGAGAACTACTCGCGCTTCATGGATGGGCGGCAACCGGGCGAGCGTCCCTACACGCTGATGGACTACTTCGACTTTGCTCCGCCCCGTCCGGTGGGCGATGCGGTTCCGGTCATTCCAGCTGCGGGCGCTGCCCCGATCGACCCCACGCTCCCTCGCCCCAACTACCGTGATTGGCTCCTCATCATCGATGAATCGCATGTCACGCTGCCGCAGGTGCGTGCGATGTACAACGGCGACCGCGCCCGAAAGACCGTCCTGGTCGAACACGGGTTCCGTCTTCCCAGCGCACTTGACAACCGCCCGCTGCGTTTCGAGGAGTTCGAGGCGATCGTTCCCCAGATCATGTTCGTGAGCGCAACCCCCAGTGCGTACGAACTCGAACACACCTCGGGCGAAGTGGCCGAGCAGGTCATCCGTCCCACCGGTCTGCTCGATCCCATCGTGGAGATTCGCCCGACCAAAGGACAGGTGCAGGATCTCATCACTCGCTGCGAAGAACGCATCGCACGGGGCGAACGCGTGCTTGTCACTGCGCTCACCAAGCGCCTCTGCGAAGACCTCTCGACTTACATGGCCGAGAAAGGGCTCCGCGTCCGCTACCTCCACAGCGACATCGAAACGCTCGATCGCGTGGAGATTCTCTCGGATCTGCGGCTTGGCAACTTCGATATTCTCGTGGGCGTCAACCTGCTGCGCGAAGGCCTCGATCTTCCGGAAGTCTCGCTGGTGGCCATTCTCGATGCCGACAAGGAAGGGTTCCTGCGATCGCCCACGAGTCTCATCCAGCTCATGGGCCGCGCCGCGCGAAACGCCAACGGTGTGGTGGTGATGTATGCCGATGTGATGACGCCCTCCATGCAGAATGCCATCGGCGAGACTGAGCGTCGTCGCGTGAAGCAGGCAAAGTACAACGCCGAGAACAACATCACGCCCCAGACGATTCACAAGGCCATCCGCCGCGGCCTTGAGGTCGAGTTGCGGGCCCGCAAGACTGCACGCGACATCGTGAGTTCGAACGAACCTGCCTATGAGATGAGTGAATTGATCACGACGCTGGAGCAGGAGATGCTCGAAGCCGCCGCGGCGATGGAGTTCGAGAAGGCTGCGACGCTGCGTGATTCCGTCCAGAAGCTCAAGAAACGCCGTGACGCGGCGGTGGCGGGAGGCGGTTCCACGCTCGCCAAGCGTTCGGAGATTGATGGGGCAGGCTCATCCAAGTCTTCGCGTGGCCGGGAGGCCTCCAAGGGCAAGCCCGGAGCACCTGGAACCCGCGCCGGGAAGCGGCGCAAGGGCTGAATACACTTTCGGCCTCATGATCGACGACCTCAATCCCCGACATGTGATAATCCGGCGCCTTGGCTACTACGCCACGGGCCTTGCCATCGGACTGGTGGCACTTGGGTTCATTCAGATGGGCCGAAAGGCGCAGCTCGAACGCATGGCGGCCATCGAGCAGCAGGAGGCTGTCCGCCGCGAGGCCGCCGCCGCGGCCGAAGCTGCCGCGATGTCTCTTCCCAAGCCTGCGACCCCGCCCGCGGCGGGAGTGCCCGCTCCTTCCCCCGCCGCTCCTGTCAATTGATGGTTCGGTCTTCTGTTCACGAAACGAGGTTTTCACGTGGCGGCAGGGTCTATTACTTCGAGCGAATCCTTCGCGGCACGCATTCAACGCAGTGAACAGTGGCGCACGGTGCTCATGGCACTCGTGCTCACTGTCTCGCTGATCTCCATGATCATCCGGCGCTGGCTTGGCGGCGTGGTCATGACAGTCGATGCGCTCTTCTATCCCAGTGTGGGCGTGATTCTGGTTGGCATCGCCTTCCAGGGCTGGATGCTGCTGGAGTTTCGACGCAGCGAACGGGCGCACCGGGTGATGCAGGGCTGGCGCTGGGTGCTCGGCGGTGCGGTTGATCTGGCGGTGCCGCTCAGCTGCCTGTTCCTGCTTCAGCTCCATTCGCCGCGGGGAGCCTACGCGGCGCTCTCGGCGCCCGTGCTGCTTCTGATGCCGATTGTCTCGGTGCTGTCGATTCTGCGACTGCGCCCCTGGTTTTCGCTGCTCACCGGCGTCATAGCCGGCGCAGGGCATGCGCTGCTTGTGCTGCGCGCGATCAGTGTCGAGGCGATTGACCGTACTCACTGGCCATTGTTGTTCACGTATGCGGTGCTGATGGTGCTCACGGGCGTAGCCGCTGCGGCGGTCTGCAAGCAGGCACGTCGCTACCTGCGAGAAACCGTTGATGAAGTCACTGCCGCGGAGCGCACACGTCAGGCCCTCGAAGGCGTCAAGCATGATCTGGCCGTTGCTCGCGAGATCCAGATGGGGCTGCTTCCCACTTTGGTGCCGAATCTGGCCGGCTTTGAGATCGCGGCGATGAACCGGCCCGCGGATGAGACCGGCGGCGACTACTACGACTGGCAGCCGCTGCTCGATGGGCGCGTGGCCGTCGCGATTGCCGACGTGACCGGGCATGGAATCGGCCCCGCGCTGATGATGGCAGTCTGTCGGGCGTATTCGCGTGCCGCGTCTCCGGCTGCGCCGACCCCTGAAGCGATTCTGCAGCGCATCAACGACTTGATCGTGAACGACATTCGGGGTGGACGGTTCATCACCATGGCCATCGCGATTCTCAGCGCCGATGGTGGTGTTCGCCTCGCATCGGCCGGGCACGGCCCCACGCTCCTGCTGCGAGCCAGCGATCAGAGCGTTCAGGTCTTTGGCGGCGATGGGCTGCCGTTGGGCATCATCGGCGATGAACTCTACGACACGGCCCACGACTTCTACATGCAGACCGGGGATTGCCTTGTGCTACTCACCGACGGGTTCGTGGAGTGGTCACGAGGCTCCGACAGCCAGCTCTTTGGCACGCAGCGCCTCACCGAAGTGATCCGCGAACGCCAGCACGCCAGTGCCTCAGAGATACTGGCCGCCATCGACCGCGCCGTCCAGGAGTTCTCGCAGGGAACCCGGCAGGCAGACGACACCACGGCGGTCGTGATCAAGCGAGTCTGAAAGTCGAATCCTCGCATCGAGTGGTGTCGAGGGCCATGGAGTGGGCGACGTTTCGGGCTGCCCCGACTTCACCTCTTGCGCGGAGCCAGTCGCCGTGCCAACACCATCGTTGCGGTGCAGACGGCCAGCAGCAGGGCACCGTTGGCCTGGTGCAGCGTGCGGAGCAGCGCTTCGCCCACCGAATCGGCCTTCAGGGCTCGGCTGCCCAGACCAAAGGCGACCCACCCCAGGACGAACTGGATGCCGACGGTCCAGACTTCAAGCG
>JBILUL010000206.1:0-7720 GCA_044371005.1 Phycisphaerales bacterium
AAGGGACGCGCTGAAGAACTGGGTCGCCCCATGCTCTACGGCACCACCAAGCAGTTCCTCGACCACTTCGGCCTCGCATCGATCAAGGATCTTCCGACCACGCAGGAGTTGCGGCCGACGCCCTGAGACATCGGCGAGGCAGATCAGTCGGCGACCAGCGGAGTCACCCGGGACATGAACCAACAGCAAGGACGCGAGGCAAGGATCATCGGCCGTCGCTACCTGTTTCATGCGCCCGGCATCACCTACGCCGTCACCACCATCGTCCTGATTCTCGGCGCCATCAACGGCCAGAACAACTTCCTCTTCGCACTCTTCGGACTCGCCACCGGGGGCCTGGTGATCTCCGGCTTTCTCAGCGGCGCCAACCTGATGGGCATCCGCGTCAGCCGGCTTCAATCGCTCGAGGCCCGCGTGGGAGAGCAGGCGACGCTGCGATACCGCATCAGCAACGTCAATCGATTCCTTCCCGCGTGCGCGATCCTCCTCGAAGAACTTCCGCCCAAACGTGGCATTCTGTCGAAGCTGGGGAGCATCGTCGGGTTCGCGGCGTACATCCCCGCGGGTGAGTCGCTCGTCGTGGAAGCCAGTGCGCTCTGCCGCGAGCGCGGGCTGGCATCTCTCTCACGCTGTCGAGTCACCAGCACATTCCCGTTCGGCCTCACCCGCAAGAGTGTGGTCTTCGACGCTGCGGATCAGGTGATTGTCTACCCGATGCAGGCCCCGCTTCGGACTGATCCGATTCATGCGGTCGCGGGCGAGCGGCTCTCACAGTCCAGAGCCACA
Organism: Phycisphaerales bacterium; assembly: GCA_044371005.1. Taxonomy (GTDB): domain Bacteria; phylum Planctomycetota; class Phycisphaerae; order Phycisphaerales; family UBA1924; genus UBA2402. The sequence continues at coordinate 787 of JBILUL010000206.1, forward strand.
CCTTCTCGCCATGGAGACGAGTTTCACTCCCTCCGCGAGTACGTCGATGGCGATCCGCTGCGGAGCGTTGCATGGCGAGCCTCGGCCAGAGGCGACACGCTGCTCGTACGCGAGAACACGCGGCGGAGTTCTGGCCGCGTCATCCTTGAGTTTGATTCGGTGACAGGAGGCCCTGCACTGGAACGCGTGATCTCATGTGTCGCCGCGATGGCGCAGCGTTCATGCGAGCAGGGCAACCAGGTTGCCGTCGCACGCGTTGGCGGTGGCATGGTGAGTTCCTTTGGAACGGGCAAGGCGCACCTTCGGTCGGTACTCAAGGGGCTCGCACTCTTCGATGCGCCCGGAACGGCGGCCAGCGAGCGTGCGCTGGTCCGACCCCGAGATGTGGTTCGCGTCACCGTTGTCCCGGGGGGAGCTGCCGTCACGCGGCGTGAGGGGGCGATCCTCGTGGCGGCGGACGATCCGCAGACGTTCGGACCATCCGGCGGAGTTGATGCCGCTTCGAAAGCTGGGCCGAAGGCATGATGCTGGGTCGCCGCCTCAGCCGGCAGCTGCTCGTTTGCACGACGCTCGCGCTGGCTTCCTTCGCCATCGCCGAGGATTCACTGCTCATCGCCGTGATGGGGTTTGTGCTGAACCTCAGCGGGTGGCACTTCAACGAGCGGGCACTCCACCGCAAAGGACGCGTGCCAGTGGGCGTTGCGCGGTGGCTCTCGACCACGCTGCTCACGCTGGCCGTCATCGCGGCAGTCGTTCGCGGGTACCTTGAACACGATGTCATTTCGTCATTCCTCTGGCTGCTTGCTTCGATCCTGCTTCTGAAGATGTGGGAGCGCCGCAATGTGCGAGATTACGGGCAGATGCTCACGGTGAGCATCTTCATGACCGTGGGGGCGACCCTCTCGGACAACTCGCTGCTGATGGGGGTGACGCTGCTGGCGCAGGTCCCGGTGGTGGCGAGCGGCGTGATGACCTACCAGCTGCACGCCGCGGCGGTGCGTGCCGGGCAGACCGAGGTGATCATTTCGCGTCGGGCCGTGCGATCACTGCGACGGATCGGATGGACGGGCGTGGTGGTGGGGGCCGCGCTCGCGGTGGTGGCCTTCGTGCTCGTGCCGCGTGGCATCGGATTGCGGCGGTTCGGCGAGTTCGCGCAGGCGGGGACGGGAAAGGCGACGGGTTTCGTTGATGAAGTGGACCTCGATCAGGGCGGGCTGATCAGCGAGTCGCAGACTCGGGCCCTTGATGTGCAACTCATGGACGGGGCGGGGAGGCTGCTGACGGAAGATCGATCGCCGCTTTACCTTCGCGGCGCAGTGCTGGATTCGTACACGGGGCGTGAATGGAAGCGGTCGCGGGCGGAGGACGACACTCGGGTCGTGATCAGGCGGCTGACGCCCGGTGCTCCGCACGCCAACCTCACGCAGTCGCGACGCCTGCGCGTTGAACCCGACCCGCGCACGGTACTCATGCAGCGGATCGTGACACGCCAGTCATCGCGCGGCGACACGACCTTGTTCTGCGTGTGGAGACCGCGTCGCATCGAGATCCCCGGCGGGACCGATATCGAGTTCGACACCGTCACGGCGCGTCTGGTCAACAAGAATGAAGCGGGACGATTCGAGTACACCATCACGTCATACCCCTCATCAGCCGAGGATGTGCTGGTCGATCGGAATCAGCGAGGGCGATTGCCCGAGCAGTCATCGGCGCTCACCCAGGAGGCCCGGCGCGTCGTGCGGGAGCAGGGCATCGACCCGGATCCGAGCACCCGCCCTCGCGAGGATGATGTGGCGGCCGCCAACGCACTGCAGAGCTATGTCTCCTCGGCATGCCGTTACACCCTGGATGTGCCCGGTGCGCCGCTGAAGAAGGATCCGGTGGAGTACTTCCTCTTCGAGTCCAAGGAGGGAAACTGTGAACTCTTCGCCGCGGCATTGGCGGGGATGTGCCGAGCGGTGGGCATCGATGCCCGCGTGATTGCGGGCTATCTGGCGACCGAGTTTGATCCGCAGTCCAGCACGTACCTCGTGCGTCAATCGCACGCGCATGCGTGGTGCGAGGTGAACACGGCCGATGGCATCTGGGAGACCTTTGACCCGACGCCCGCATCGACCTTCGACACGTTCCGCGATCGAAATGCCTCGCTTACGGCACGCATCGGCGCGTTCTTCGCGGACCTGCGCGACAAGTGGAATCAGTCGGTCGTGACATTCGATGCCAATAGTCAGCAGAAGCTGCTTGGCGTTCCTGAACGCGATCAGCCCTGGTACTCCGAGTTCGCGGAGGCTGTCAGCCGCGGGACCGATCCCGAGCATGTGCGGATGAAGAACCTGCTCAACCGCGTGCTCGCGCTCACCGGGTATGCCGCGGGCGGATTGATCGGCTTCTCCTTGCTCGTGGTGGTGCTCCGGTGGCTCGTGTCCCGGATTCGACGGCGCGGCGCTGGTGGGGCACTGCATCGCGGCTGGGGTGCGGCGGGCAATGGGGCCGCGAGGCGACTGGGACGGGAACTGGATCGCGCGTTCGATCGTCTGGGTGCATCGCGGGCACCCTGGCGACCACTTCTTGATCACAGCCGATCCCTGGTCGGTGTGCCGGCCGAGATTCGACAGACCCTGATCGATGCGAGCATGCAGGTCTACGCGGCGGCATTCAGCAGCAAGGTCATGGATCAGGGCAGGATCAACCAACTCATCAAGGCAGTCCGGTCAACCGGCCGGTAATCCTGCACGTGTCGTTCACCTGTGAAGGGCATGCGGTGCATCGGGGCCAGGCCGCGCTCGGGTGTCGAGCCGGCGTGAAGACGAGGGGCAATCCGTCCGATACCGAGGGCAGCGAAGCGCGCGGACGTTGTGCCGCGAGAGCACGCATCTTTTCGGGAGCCATCCTGTGCCCGCAAACCGATCGAGAACCGAGCGTTGGAAAGATTGCCTTCAGCAGATCTATGAACGCGGCGGCGGCATTGAGTTTTCGCTGGATCGCTGCAAAGTCCCCCAGGGCGACGCGGCGGGTGGCGAGCATGAAGTCTGCATTCCCGACCTCATGTGGCGTGTCCGCGTGATCGGCCTCTCCGAGAAGGAACTTCTGGTTGAATCACCAGGTGCCGCGGGCACCATGGTGCCAATCGCCGAGAACTGCGGCGTCATCGGCGTGATGTCCGTCGGTCAGAACCGCTGGATGTTCCACTCGAAGCTGCTCGGCACGGCCGATGGCCCCTCACCTTGGGGAGCCAATCCCGGCGGCCTTCGACTCGCCATGCCGACCAACGTCGAGCGCTGTCACCGGCGTGAGTTCCTGCGTATCTCGACGGCGGAACTGCACCTTCCCACCGTGGAATGCTGGCCGCTGCTCAATCCGATGACTGTTGGTCCTGCCGAGTCGGCCAATCGCATCATGATCAAGGACCTTCAGGATGGCAACATGTCGGCGCATGGCGCCGAGATGGCCGGCCGCGCCCTGCTGCCGGAAGTCGGCCCCAAGTTCACGGCGCAGCTGCTGAACATCGGTGGTGGCGGCGTGGGCCTCATCTTCAACAAGGAAGAAGCATCCGCCGCGGATCGCTCACGTCTGATCTGGATGCGGATCGATCTGCGCCCGGTCATCGGTGCGCCAATCGCCATGACCGCGAAGATCGTCCACAAGCACATCGACAGCAGTCAGAACCTGCATGCCGGTGCTGCGTTTGATTTCTCGTTCAATCCCGCCCACCGCGAGTTCGTGGTGGATCAGATTGTGCGATATGTGAACAAGCTCAGCGCGGTTGCCAAGGCCGCGTGATCAGATCGGTCGGCCGAAGCACGCACGAATCAGCGGTGGCCCAGCACGAACTGCACATCACCCTCGTCCGCGACGAGGGTGATTTCGTTTTCGGTGGTGCCCAGCGTGCCCGAATACTCGCGGAGCGACGCCTTGGCGTTCTTGATCGTGCCTTCACCCACATCGATCGAGAGCGTACCGGATGAGGACTTGGCGCTCAGGCGACCCGTTGACTCCGCAGGGACCCGCAGATCGATCCCGCCGCGGCGGGCCTTGATGATGATCGGCGAAGTCACGGGGTCCTGCACGATCACGACCGTGCCGCCTGACTTGCCCGCGACATCGTTGGTCACGTCAATCGCGCCGTTGACACCCTTGACGTAGACTCGGCCGCCGGCATTCACCACGCGCAGGCCATCACAGGTGGGAACCTTGATTCGGATATCAACCGGCTTGGGGTCGCCCGGGCCGGGGCTGGCGCTCAGGACGCGCAGGATGCTCCGGCCGCTTTCATTGACCAGCTCGGCGCTCACGAAGTCCGGCTTGCGAGCCGCTTCGGTCTCCCCCTGGCATCCCGCGACGACCTGCGGGGCGGTCAGCGCCCGATCCACTTCAATGAACACCGTGCCGAACTGATTCTGAACATCCAGTGCCATGACCCGCAGAGCCTGCGGCTCGCCGGAGATGGCGACGAGCTGGTTTTTCTCCAGGCGGGCGCACCCACCCATGGTGGGGGCGATCGAGAATGCCGCGGCGAGGATCGAGAGCACGAGTGGCTTGATGGCTGACTGCATAGAACAGTGGTCCCAAATGTTTGCTTTGTGTACGGGTTGGCTGGCGATCGCCAGTTCCGGCAGTTGTTCTATCGGATCAGAACGTCCTAGCATAGCAATGCCAGCGGAGTTCGCGTGACCCACCCGGGTAAGGTGCCCGGACGGGGCACGCGGCAGTTTCGGACCGCGGCGACAACTTGTCTGCACATTCAAGGACGCTTCCTCCCTCCGTCGCGATCGATCTTGGTCTTCCTTCATTCCCGCGCCGGAAGCAGCATCCTGAACTCTCGAGCATGCCGTTCCCGTTCGTTGCAGGGTAAGACGAACGGGCATTGAACTCCTGGAGCCCGCGTCGCGTCTGCCTGATGGTTCGTGTTGGAGCCTCCCGCCGGAACAAAGCCACAACCTCTTCGCCCTGATTGGTCCCGATAGCTCCCAGAACTGCATGTTCGCGGGGCATTGGGATGCATGAGAGAGGTTGAGTCATCTGGTGGATGGTGTTGGTTGACGGCCACGACTCGCCGCGGTTATCCATGTTCGACGGCATGTTCTGCTCTGATCAGTCGGGCCGGTTCGCGGCGCGTCGTGTCGGAGGTGCAGGTTTGTTCGTTGTCGCTTGCGATCCATGCTGCCAGGCTCCGTGTGCGCGGAACCAGCCTTAGGAGGCCGCGGCATCTGCCGCGAACCGATCATGGACGCGATGTACCACTTCAACATTCTTCTGCCGGGACTGCTGACCGGGAGCGGTCGATCCTTGGACATTCCCCCCGTGCTTGCCATGGAGATTTCCTCTGCTGTAGTTTTCGGTGGCGGTGCCCTTCTTGCGATCGCGGCGGTCGCTGCGGGCGTGCTGATCAGCCGCGTGATGGCCAAGGGTGCCCTGGCTCAGGAACGCATCGAGGCACAGCGCCTGATCGAGCGGGCAGAACAGGAAGCCAAGGCAGAAGCCGAACGCATCCGCCTCGAGGGCGAGAAGGCGGCTCTGGAACGAAAGACCGCCGGGGAGCGGGAGCTGGAGAGCGCCCGCAACGAGCTTCGCGAGACCGAACGGAGACTGACCAAACGCGAAGATGCATTCGATCGAAAGGAAGAAGCACTCAACCAGAAGGATCAGTCGCTCAGCCGCCAACTCGATAGTCTGCGCTCGAAGGAAGGTGAAGTCACCAAGCTTCGTGAGCAGCTCGATAAGACTCTGACCGAGCAGCGTGAGGCGCTTCACAAGCTCAGCGGCATGACCGCAGCGCAGGCCCGTGACATGCTGCTGGACAAGATCGCCGAGGACACGCGCCACGAGATGGGCAAGGTCGCTCGCAAGATTGTCGAAGAGGCTGAGTCCGAGGCCAAGGAGAAGGCTCGCGAGATCACGCTCATGGCCGTGCAGCGGTATGCCGGTGAGCATGTTTCGGAAACGACGGTTCGAAGCGTTGCGATTCCTTCAGATGACATGAAGGGGCGGATCATCGGTCGCGAGGGCCGCAACATCCGTGCGATCGAACGGGCCACGGGTGTCGACATCATCGTCGACGATACCCCGGGTGTGATCATCGTCTCGTGCTTCGACAAGGTGCGCCAGGCTATTGCGGTCGAGTCGCTCGAACGGCTGATTGCCGATGGCCGCATGCACCCCAGCCGCATTGAAGAGATCGTCGAGAAGGTTCGCAGCGAGATCAACGAACGCATCATGAAGTACGGCAAGGATGCATCGGTGGAGGCGAATCTCCGCGGGCTGCACCCCAAGGTCATGGAGGCGATGGGCAAGCTCCACTACCGCACCAGCTACGGCCAGAACGTGCTGCGGCATTCGATCGAAGTGGGCTTCCTCTGCCAGATCATCGCCGAGCAGCTGGGCCTGGACGGCGCGATTGCCCGTCGATGTGGCTTCCTGCACGACATCGGCAAGGCAATGGACCATGAAATGGAAGGCGGCCACCCGAAGATCGGCATGGACTTCGCCAAGCAGTTCGGCGAGAAAGAGCCCGTGCTCAACGCCATCGGCGGCCACCACGCCGACATTCCTTCGACCAGCTTCTACACGCCCATCGTCATGGCGGCTGATGCCGTCTCGTCGGCCCGCCCCGGTGCGCGTCGCGAGAGCATGGAGAAGTACGTCCAGCGGCTCAATGACCTTCAGGACATCGCACTCACGTTCCGCGGCGTGACCGAGGCCTACGCCATTCAGGCCGGCCGCGAGGTGCGCGTCATGATCGATGCCGCGAAGGTGGATGACGATGAGGCATTCCTCATTGCGCACCAGATCGCCAAGAAGGTGAGCGAAGAGATGACCTTCCCCGGCGAGATCCGCGTGACGGTGCTGCGCGAGACGCGGGCGATCGAATACGCACGCTTATTTTGTCTGGTGCTTTCGATGGAAAAGAAGCGGGCCGCGTGCGTTGCACGCGGCC
>JBILUL010000212.1:0-7171 GCA_044371005.1 Phycisphaerales bacterium
GGGGGCGCCCCCCCCCCCCCCGCTGCATTGTGGCATTGATGCACGGATGACAAGAGCGGTACACCCGCAGCGGTTGATCAGGAATCGCCCGAGTCCACGAGGAATACGGGCGAACCGGCACCCGTGCCATTCGCGTCGCTCTGATTCGTTATGCTACATCAGTCCGAGTACATGGACCCCCGGTGGACAGCCTGAGTCTGGGGAGGGGCTTTCAACGAGTGATGTGCTGCCGGGGTTTGCTCGGTATGGTGGTCAATTAGTCGGCGTAACGTTTCGCCTCGTTCGAAACTGTCGAGGAAAGGCGAGTTCGGCAGGAGGTATCGTCAGGTGGCCGTGGTATGGCGGCGATCCCAGATATCGCGAAGAGCATTGGAGTTTGAGCGAACCAGTTTCTACAAGCATTCGGCCTCTCTAAGGAGTTTTTATGTTGTGGAACATCCTCATTCGAGTTTTTGGGGGGGCGTGCCAAGACGCGCCCTTGGCGTCGATGATTCGGTGGATTCTCGCCATGATTGTTGGCGGATGGCTCGCCAGGGGATTGCCAGCTGGGGGCGAGGGTCCAGTCGAGGCCAGCGATGCGAAGTGCTCCGAAAAGCACGGGAACAAATCGGATGTAGGTGCCGTTCACGACGTAGTTCGCGGTCGCCGGTTTGAGCTTGTGGACAAGCAGGGCAACTGTGTCATGACCCTGAGCGAGGTCAGCGGAGAGTTTCGATGCATGATTGTTTCCCGGGCGACGGGATCTCCGGCAGTTACCCTCTCAGTAGATGATTTTGGCTATCCTCAGTTGGTTCTGACAAAGGGCAATGACGGCTTCTGGCTGGCACCTCTTCCGACCGGTTCAATCGGAAACATGGGAGAGTACCGGTTCAAGTTTCAAAAAGTTGGTGTAGGCGGATTGAAGGCGGAGCAGGTGCAGTGATCTGATTGTAGTAAATAGGCAACCCCCTCGTTGCCACGCCTGTGGATAACCCCTTTGCCGCCCATTGGGGAACCACCCGCGGAGGTTGCTCGGGAGCGCGGCAAGCTAATGCATGAACATCAGAGTCAAGTTCCTCTGCGGGTCGATTCCGTGTAGCGTGATTGTGCTGGTGATGGGTATTGCGCACTGGAGGGTAGATTCCGCGTACCGTTACAACGGCCTTGGCATGCGGCTGACGCATGAAATCAACGTGGACAACGACGCTGACATTGATGGCAGCGACGTGAAGACGTACTTTGCCTATGACGAACGCTGGCGTGTGGTGGGCACCTATGCCTCGCCCTCGGCGGCAGGGCCCACAGAACGCTGGGTGCACCATGCCGCGGGCCTGGCGGGGACCGGCGGCAGCAGCTACATCGATTCTGTGGTGCTGCGTGACCGGGATGTGGTGCATAGCGGCACAGGATCAAGCTACGGCGGCGATGCCCTTGAAGAGCGCGTCTACGTGCTCCAGAACTGGCGGGCCGATCTGGTGGCGACGTTGGGCAGGACGGGGACGCTGATCGAGTGGATCCAGTACACTCCCTACGGCATGGCCGTGACGAACCCGCTGGGAAATGCAGACTTCAAAGGCGATGGCGGCGTGGACGGTGGCGACACCGAAGCCTTCTTCCTCGCGTGGGAGGGAGGCCTTCCCAGTGCCGATATCAACAACGATGGCGGTGTGGATGGTGCCGACGTCGCGGCGTTCGAGGACATCTGGGAATCGGGCGAGACGCCGCAGGCGGGGTTGTGCATGCGGACAGCGGTCCGCGTTGGCTACGCGGGCTATCAGTGGGATGGCAGCGTGAACCACGACCGCACGGTATCGGGCGCGATGGTGGGGTTGCACCACGTCCGGCATCGGGTGTATGAACCGGAGTTGGGACGGTGGACGCGACGGGATCCGATTGGGTATGCGGATGGGATGAGTCTGTTCGCTTATGTCCGCAACGCTCCAATCCTTCTACGCGACCCATCAGGACTGAGCCCACGTGATTGCATCAAGTGCCTAGGCACAATATTGACGTACTTGGCCGCCTGCCCAACTGCGATCGCTGCGTGCGGCACTGGAGCGATTCCTGGGACTCAGCTGATTTCGTGGCCCGCTTGTCTCCTTGCGGCGGCAGGATGCTTGGGCTCTGCGTTGCAAGGAGTGCAGAGCTGTACTGTCTGCATTACGTACCTTTTTCCGGGCGGGATGCCACCCACCATCCCGGCCCAGATCAAGCCGAATCCAGCGGTCCCGAGATCGACTCCGATCTCGCCGGATGAACCTTGTTGGGGTGAACCCTTGAGTGGCGATAAGGTTATCGTGGTAGAGCCTCGCGAAACGAACTGGCCTGATCCGTGCCACTGTGCGAAGAACTACAACGAGAATCTGGTCCAATGCCGAAGATGCCCTGAAGGAAGTGCTGATCGCACGGGTTGCATTCTCATGGTGCGGGAACGCTTCGATCGCTGCGAGAAAATTTGCCCGGAGTTATTGCGAGAATCAGCACCAGTGCTGGTGCCCCACTGAAAGTGTCGCGAGCGAACTGATGCGAGATTTGAATCCAAAACGGGCCGGAGAGTGGGTTGCGCAAATCGCCTGGCGGCTATTGATGCTTGCTTCATTGATCCTGACTTTGGCTGGGGTTGCGAGTTGTTTTTTCGAGGTTCGGGTGACCTTTGTGAGCGGCAACAAGGCAATTGCGACAGCAGGTTGGATCGGCTTTTTCGTGCAATCCGCCGAGCAACGCCGGACCACACTCGACAACCCTGTCGCGCTCAGACCACAGAGCAATGTAATCGTCATACCCCGAGCTTCACTTGACGCTCGCGGAGCATTCATGCCGGTCGTTGCGAATAGCGGAATCGGAGTCATGGTGAATGTCCCGTTCATCTATCTCGCACTGCCGTCCGCAGTTGCCGGATTATGGATCTGGTGGCGGCTGCGGCGATTTCGGCGCGATGCCGGCCAGTGCCCAAAGTGTGGCTATCCGACGCTCGGAGCTAGATCGGTCGTCTGCCCTGAGTGTGGTGCCAATGGTGTGTGCTGAGCGACGGATCAACTTCACCCCTTTAGGGCGAACGGACTCCCAAGCTGTGGCCGCTCAACCAACCACACCCTCCGCGGCCCGGTCCTGCTCGTGATTCCACACTCTCCATCGGTGCGGCAGCCAGCGTTCCAGATCTCCCGCAGGTGCGTGCGGCACGTTCACAATCGCCTGCGTGTTTCGTCCGCCGATCGCGATGGGCTCGCGATTATGGAGATTCAGGAGCAATTCATGCCCGGCAAGCAGAAGCTGAACGGCGTGGTTGGTGGTTTGGGATCGGGTTCGGGTGCCGAGATCCAGCGTTGGACAGCCCCGCGTAAGGCCGCGGCGGTCTTGGCCCCTTCTTCGCACGCCCGCTGCCGCAGAATCGCTCTGGCGGCAGCCAGGGGCATTGCCGCGGATTTGGTTCAAGCTCTATCTATCGCATGGGGGAGCGGCAATATGGCCCCAACACCAATCTCGCTGCTTGCGTTCAGCTTGGCAGCTTCCTCACCCCTGTGATCGCCGCGAGCGTGCGACCCGAATCTGCTGGTCGGGAGGTTTGACGCGATGCATGGCGGCGTGCAGCAGATATGCCCGTTCAGAAGGGCTGGCAAGGGGGTTGGCGGTACCATCGATTCTCGAACGGGTACCGATGTCGAGGTACTCGAGACTGGCTCGCCGCAGGTCCTGGCATTCACTCGAACGACTGGCGATGGCAAGTCGCTGCTGGTGGTCGCGAATCTCAGTGAACAGGCCGTTTCCGAGTATGGCGTGAAGCAGCCCGCGGCGAGCGGTGGCGTTCAGGCGCAGGACGATCTGATCGGGGTAGTTCGGGTGAACGCGTGGCAGGACGGCGCGTACAAACCGGTTGGCGAGTTGAAGCCGCAGCAGGTGCTGGTAGTGCGGATCAATCAGGGAACCTGAATCACGGACTGGCGACGTGGGGCAGGATTGGTAGTGATCACCGGCACGCACCGGTCATTGCCAAGCCAATGATCGGTGGCGCCTTTGTCAGCAGCCGCCGGCTTCCCAGACTGCAAAAAAGCTGTAAACATCGGCGCCGTCGATGCCTCCGTCCTGGTTTGCATCGCCGCAGGCATCGCCACTTTCCCAGAGGGCGAAGAACTCGGAGACGTCGTTGCCGTCGATTCCACCGTCTTCGTTGGCATCGGCGATGCAACGGGGGCAGGTGGGCGGTGGGGGGAAGTCGCCGCGGACGTGGATCGACGCGGAGATCACGTCGACGCGCGTCCGAGCTGCAATCGCGGAGGCGTCGGTGAACCATAATGCTTCCGGAAGGTTGGTCACGGCGTTTCTCTGCATCGCCATCGGCGGAACATCGATCGAGAGGTCGAGCATTGCGCTCCCCGCGTTCGGCGCGATGTCGAGTGCGATCTGGAAGAGCACGATGTCCTGCGTGCCATACAGGAACGCGGGGTCAGCGGAGCTGCGGGGGGCGTTGATGGCCTTCTGAGCGATGACGACGCCGCCGGCCCCGTTGAAGTTGTTCACCGCCGCGGTCCCGCTGGTCGGGCCGGTCCCGATCCACCGAGTGATATCGTTGCGTGCGATGCGGAGATAGAGCCCGGCGGCATTGTGCACATGGACCACATACGAGCGGGTGGAACTGCCGATGGCTGCGAATGGAATCACGCGGCCAAACGGGCCATCCATCGGTGTGCTGTCGATGGTGACCCCGCCACCAGTCAGGTTGTTTCCCGTGTTTACGAAAGGCGCGATCGCGTCCGCTTCTCGGAAGCCAGCGAAGATCGGCTGGAAGGTCAGACCGCTCAACCCGAGCGGCGCTGGCTCTGTGTCCGAAGACCAGCTCGCGCTCGCGCGGAAGAGCACACGCCTGGTTGCGGAACTGGCCTCGAGGTCAAGACCGTTGGTCCAGTTGATGCCATCGGTGCTGACCTGAAGGTTCAGCGTCGTTACTGCATCCTGGGCGCTGGCTTGCCCAGCTGAAGCGACGAGTGCGAAGCAAAGGGCTCTGATCGAATGAGACTGCTTGACCATTGTAAGCTCCTGCGTGGAGCTTTCGCTCCACAAAGCAACTTCCTGATGCCGAACATGGTGCAACCGGGTGTTGCGGGCACGCGACCGCAGCACTTGCGTGTATACTAGCCCCTAGCCGGCGAATTCGTGCCTGAGTTTTCGGACCTGCTGTATCGATTAACCGTACCCGTTCGAGAATCGATGGTACCCCCACACCCTTGCCAGCCGTTCTGAACGGGCCTATCTGTTGACCGGCAGCCTGTACTTGGGGTTGGCCGCAATCCACTGATCCGGCAGCAGCTGCGTCAGAGCCTCGGTGCTGGGGGTCTCCCCTAATGGTCAGAAGTTGCCGCCACGCGACAGGCCCCAAGTCGGCCCCGCGGAGCTAAGGCCTTGCCACAAGGTTCGCAGTAACTGCAATCTGCAAATCCCGCTACGGCTTGACCCGCCATCGCCTTGCCATGCGGCGGCCCCGCCCCGCACGCAACGGAGACCAACGCGATGACGACTAGCCTCAAGACAATGACGACCGCCGCGGACATCGCCCAGAGGCGTGGTTGCCTTTGGGACACGCACCTCGCTCACAGACAACTTCGACAACAGATACAAGGTGGTGAGCTTCGGGTTCTGCAGCAAGGTCAAGGGAGCGGCCGAATCGGACTCGGTCTATCCCGGTAAGGCCATCCAAGATGTATTGGTGTTTGAGGAGCCTGTCGGCAAAGTCGAGTACCTGAATCTCGAACTCCCCGCCGAGAACTTTGGCGGCACGGGGATGATGCGTATCCGTATCCCGGCGTCCATGATCAAGCGGTAGCATGGAGTACGCTCCATGCTTCTAGAGAAGTTGTAACGCTGGTTCCTTCCCCCTGCTCGCCTCGAATTGAGCGGGGTTTCGCCGTGAGCGATCGCCGTCACTGGTCTGCAAGGCAGGTGATGCGGAACAAAAGGAAACGGCCCCCGCGGGGGGCCGTTTGGCTCATGATTCAGGATGTGCGGTTGATTCAGCCACGGCGACGGCGTGCTGCAAGCAGGCATGCGGCAGCGAGGGTCATGCCGCTGGCGGGCGAGGGGACGATTTCAGCGACGAAGTTGCCAACGCCAAATGCGCCGGGTCCGAAGCTGAAGAGCGACCAGTTGCTTCCGCTGTAGTACGAAGCGTTGTTGGTGTAGAAGCCGATCTGCTGGCCAAACGCGCTGGAGCACTGGAAGCCGAACTGGCCATCGAAGTTGAAGTTCGAAACACCGATGCTAAAGCCGATGTTGTTGAAGCCACCGGAGGTCACGACGCTGGGCAGCGGGATGTACAGATCAAAGAGCGTGGCGGGCGAGGCCTCATCGGCGATGAGCTGAACGTTCGTGATCGTCGTCGAGTGGAGCGTGTTGCCCGAGCCGAAGACCAGGCCGCTGGGGTCGCCATCGTTGAAGGTGAAGGTGATGTCGGTCGTGCCGTTCGCCGTGCCGCCAAACGCAGCGAGACCCAGCGTGATGCCCGTCAGTGTGAAGCCACCGGGCTGGAAATCGGAAAGCCAGCCGCCGTCACCGTACCGAACGCCGGCAGGCGTCGACGAGTTGAACGGCGTGAAGAGGCCGTTGTCGTTGGTGTTCTTGAAATAGGTCGTAGCTGAAGCCACGCCGGGAATTGCCGCGAGCACGCACGCACAAAGCAACTTGTTCATATCTCTCTCCTGAAAACAAACCTCTCCGCGTGGCCGGCCCTGGAAACGCAACGCCGCGACGCCACACAGTGCCTGAATGATACCAACTCCCGGGCCGGACGTTTCGCCAGTCTGCTCCGACTACGGTTATCAGGCGTGGACGCCTCTGCACCCAGTTCTGAATCCTCCGGCAGGTTGCAGGCAGATCTGCGACAGGTCCTCAGCGCCGTGCAGCACGCGGCGGATCCCCGCGCGTGCCTCGCGGCTCATGCCTCCCGCATCCGCAAGTTCGTCGGTGATGGCACCCGGACTCACGTGCTGGCGCTCGGTAAGGCCAGCGTGTCGATGCTGAACGCTGCGTCCGACCTCTCGGGTGTTCGTTGGAAGCGAGTGCTGGGCACGGTGGTCCCGGATTGGCGCCACCGATCGAGTCCGTTGGAGCAGATGGCGCAGGCTGGGGGTCTGCTTGAGTGTGATCATCCGCTCGCAACCCCTCGCAACCTCCTCGCCGCGGCGAACGTCCGCGAGTTCGTCCG
>JBILUL010000120.1:0-14895 GCA_044371005.1 Phycisphaerales bacterium
CTTTGCAATCGTCCACGGCGACCCAGTCTCGGCATCCGCAATCCTGCCGCTTGGCTTGTGGCTGGGACTCGTTGCCTGGAGGACCGGAACAATCTGGCTTTCCTTCGCCATGCACGCCAGTGTCAACGGGGTCTGGACCGCCACGATGATGATCGTGCATCGGGATCCGGCGGCCGAGTCGTGGGTGAATAGAGCGGTCATCGGAGCGTTGGTCGTCGGCGTGATCGCGTTCATTGCCGCGGTGATCATCCTGCGACGCCCTGTTGCCGAGGCGCCTGCCGCTGCTCGCCGCGGCCGCCTCGCTCCGCGCGTCGCGGCCGCGAGTCTGGCTACGGTGACAGTCCTTGCATTCGTCATCCCTGCAGCAACACCTTCGATCGCGCAATCCCAGCCAGCCCTCCTCCAACCACCGACAATCGCGCATCTCACTGAGCGTGTATCAGCACATGTGTCAGTGGCCTCGGTCGGTCAAGAAGGCACGGCGGAGTTCACGTTGCTCCCCGAAACGACCACGCGTCTGATGCTGCCGCCCAACAAGGCGGGGGTTCGAGAGGTCCTGCTGTCATTGGATGCAGGCGGCAAACTCGTTTGGCTGGCGTATTCCGGCGAGCTGACAGCGAAGGGTCACCACCGGTTGCCCACGGGCGTCCTTGAACAACTCGCATCAGGCGTGCCGACGAGGCTCTGCTTGACACTGGACGCAACGGCGAATCCACCCCGGGTCAACGTTCGGGCGACACTCGAAGAAGATGATGCTCGAGTCGCGGCCGCGCTTGCATACGCAGAGCGTGAGGGGTGGGCAACACGAGGAAGGAAGTAGCCCGTTCGCGCAGTCCCAAGCTCCACACGTGGAAACAGTTCCGAACGCTCGAAGCTTGGGGTGTCCGGAGATCGACCTTCGGATACCCGACGGTTCAAGAACGACAACCCCCGAGTCTTGCGCTCCGGGGGTTCTCAAACAGAGGACGAGGGGTGGTGTGACGACGTGATGCTCAGAGCCCCGGAGACACGGCGCGGGGAAGAGGCTCTCTGGCAAAGCTGTCTCTATGATCCTCGTAAGATGCCGTCGCCATCCACACAACCCGACATCACTCTGCCGCGTGTGTGGTGCGTCGCCGCCTCCCAAGCCCCGATCGTCGCGGTGATGGCCCGCTGCTACGGCGAGCCTCGATGGACGTGCGTGCTCCGATGGAATTGGCAATCGCAGACCGTTGAGGAAGGTGCGTGGACCACCATGCACCTCCGTGCCCATCGCTGCACGCTCTCGCCCGATGGCGAGTTTTTTCTGTACCACGCTGAAGGTCCGACGGACGGCCCGTTCTCCGGCTTTTTCGGTGGTGCGTTCGCCGTGTCGCGGCTGCCGTGGCTCTCGGCGCTGACACATCCCGACACCTTCGGGCCCTCTGGTGCCGCGATCAGTCGTGATGCCCTCAAGGACGAGGATCAGGCAAGGCTGTGGGCGAGGTTCGAGGAGTGGCCGATGCACGTGCGTGACGAGCACTGGCCCCTGCACCTGGGGCCCGGCTGGACGGCACTTTCGATGGAGCAAGTGGCGAGATTCGGCGTCAAGACGGATGATCGGGGACATCTCGCCGCCATCTCCGAGCTCAGCGGCACGCGCATGGCCATCCTCGCTGTGGTCGACGCGGGAAGGAGCAAGCACAAAGACCTGCTTTGGAGCGTGTGGCACGACAGTCTGAGGTACTTCCTTGTTTCACCTTCCGATCCTCCGCGTTCGGCGACAGAGCTCCCGGGAGTTCGATGGCTGCACGCCGCGAAGGCGGGCCATCTCCTGCTCGCCGACGATCAGGCGGTGTTGAAGGTGGTGCGGTTCACGCACAAGAGCGATCCGGACCAGTCGCCCCAGGCCGTCTTCGAACACTCCCTCAAGACACTCACGCCCACTCCTCGTGCGGGGCCGCCTTGGGCAAAATCTCCGCTGTCACCCGCGAGGTAAGTAGACGCGGCGACAGGTTTCCCGGCGGGCAAAAAAAACGACAACCCCCGAGTCTTGCAACCCAGGGGCTTTCGAATAGTGCGCGGGGGGGTTGGTCTGACGGCGGGCCTTTCAGAGACCCACAGAGACAGCACGCGATGGAGAAGTCCACCGGTCATGGTTCTGCGCTCTTTGGCCCTCTTCGATCGCGTTCGACGCGGCGACGGAGGGGGGGGAGGGGGGGAGGGGGGGAGGGGAAGTTGCGGACATCGGTGGTCGAACTTCTTCTCGCACGCAATGCCAGGCACCTCCTTCATCAGGTCATCGCGCAGCGTGCAGTCGTTGCAGCCGTTGGGGCGGAGGGGCGAGCGGCTCTGATCACTCTTTCGCAGCTTGAGCGGCGAGAAGAGCGTCCGCGAAGGCCTTGCCGATGGGGACCATGATTCTGGCTGCTCCGAGGTAGTGGTAGCCGCCGTTGGAGACTCCGGACTCGAGCCGGCGGAGTTCTTCGGGGGTGAACTGTTCCGCGATGGCTCTCTGTCGGGCTTGGTCCTTGTCCTCGTCCTTCACCTGGGTGTTTCGACTGAACTGGGCTTCGAGCGTGTTGTTGAGGCGCTCCATCCGCTGATGGAGTTCGTCGAGGTCGTCATCCCAGAACGGGGCCGTCTCAACGGCGATGACGTTGCTCCTGAACTCATCGAGGCCAGCGAGCGTGCGCTGGGCGGCTCGGAAGTGCATCATCGGGGCTTGCGTGTCCCCCTTCATGCCGTCGATGCCCATGACGCCGATGACGAAGGGCATGTAGGGGGCCGAGAGGTCCTTGCGGACGTCTCGGACAAAGTGGCCCAGAAGATCCGCGTAGAGGTCGTATCCGCCGGGCTTGTCCTGGTTCGGATACACCCCGGAATCGACGTAGTCGTTGAATCCCTGGAACCAGACGAATCCGGCCAACTCGTAGCCTTGCGTCTGGTCGTACTCGGGCACCACCCGCTTGATGTCCTTGAGCACGTACTTCACGTGCTTGATCATCTCGCGGTAGTAGACGCCTGTGGCGGCTGCCCGTTCGGCGAGGACTTTGGGCCGCTCCTCAACCTTCGGAATGCCGTGGGCGCCCTCGGGGTGTTTGTCCCAGAGTTCCTGAGTCTCCTTTGCCATGACGAATGGCCCGGCGCTCGGCGGGCGAAAGTCGGTATGCAGGCTTCGGCCACCCCAGGCAGTCTTGATGATGAGGATCGGGTTGTCGATGCCCTTCTCCATGAAGATGCCGAATGTGAACTCGGGGCCGATCTTGTCTTCCGGGGCGCCGAAGCCGGCGGTCAGTTTGCCCTTGGCTTCGGTAAGGTCGGAGTAGGCATCGCCGAGACTGCCGACGGAGGTGATCCAGACTCTCCTGCAGACGACAGGCTTGCCGTCCGGCCCTCGCATCTCATGGAGAAGAGGCGAGAGTTTGGGATCATCGGCCAGCGAGCCAAACGTCGAGATCGCGGCGTGGCCCTGCATGTTCGACTGCCCGGCAAGGATGAAGACCTTGAGTGGTGCCCGTCGAACATCGGCGTTCGGGGCCCTGCCTTCGGGTGCCGGATCGAGGCGGATCAGCGTTGGTGTCTGAGTTGATGCCTCGATATCGCGGATCGCGCTGCGAACGCACTCGGCCTTGAGCTTCATCAACTCTTCGGGAAAGTCCACCTCTTCTTTTTCAAAGTACGTCGCAAGTCTGGTCAACTCCGGGATGACCGCCTTGGCGTGAGTGCCGTAACTGAGCAGGATTTTCATGAGTTCAGGCGTGCGCAGCTGGCTCTCCCATGGGTTCTGTGTGCGAGCATACTCAACGCACGCTGTGATGCCCTCCGCGATCTTGTGCTTGGCGAACAGGCGCAGCCCCTCCACGCGAATGGCGTCGGCGAACATCTCTCCGCTCGGGGCTGGCTGGATGATTGCTCTGTAGATGGCGGGCAACAGCGGCCTGATATCTTCGAGAGAGAGGTTCCGACAGACGGAACTGAGACTGCTTCGCGCTCGCCCGTCCTGGTTCTCCAGTCCGGCCCGCACCGCCCGGTAGAGCGCCTCGCGGTCGACCCCGTCCAGGGAGCCGTGGAGCATGTCCCTGTCACTGTCGAACAGGACGAAGGTGAGATACCGCTGCTGCATGCCGCGGGGGTCGTTGACCCCGTCCACCACGGCGAGCAGGTCCAGGAGTTTCGGGACCGCGGGCTTGGCGGCTGGTCCCAGGCTGGCCAGGGCTTCGGCGGCCTTGACGCGCAGCCAGAGGTCGTTGTCGTCGAGGCATCTCAGCAGCGGCTCGAAGGCGGGTGCGGCCCGATCGCCGAGCTTGCCCAGCGCTTGGCACGCACCATACCGAGCATCGATGCTCGAAGCGTCCAGCAGTGTGAGAATCGACGGGAGAGGCACTTGCTTTCGACGGCTCAGCGCCATGGCGGCTCGCTCTCGCACGATCGGCGACCAACTTCCAAGCCGCTCGACGAGTTGATCCGCGCCGAGTGTGTCATACGCACTGTTACGGTCCTTGTTGCTCCACCCGCGGCCGTCGATGATCAGGGAGTTCGCAGCGGCCTTGTCCAGCGTGGGGACGACCGACCTGCCCGAGCCGGTCAGCCGAATCCTCTTGAGCGGCATCGCGTACGCCAGCAGGTACGTGCCCGTGGCATCCCACCCCTCGTAACTATCGTTCTCGTACTGCGGCGGGCCCTGGTGCGGGTAGCTGCCATCCCAGCAGCGGGCCAGGTCGAAGTACCACGCGCCGAACTCATTCATCCACATGCCAGAGGCGTTCGGCCCCGACAGAGAGACCCCCGGCAGCGCCCACAGCATGTTGAAGTAGTTCCCGGTGTGCCCGCAGTCGCGCTCCGAGCCGTGTGCCGCGACGCTCATTCGCGAGAAGAACTCGGCCCCTTTCGCCTCGCCGAGTGCATTGAAGAGAACCGCCGCCATGCCACACTTGCCGTTGTCTTCGTGTCCCTCCATCCATGGAGCGTGATCGCCATACGGGACCGACCCCTTGCCGATGAAGAATCGCACCAGGGTGGCGCTTCGATCGATCGCGGCGGCCACCTCGGCGTCGCGCACGCCCGCGTCCCGGGCCAGCACCAGCCCGATCGTCAGCACAAGGCCGGGGGAGTTCATCATTCCGTATCCGCCAAGGCGCCCGTCGGGAATCGCGAATCCGTGACCCCACGAGCCGACGGCACTCTGTCCCACCGCGGCTTCCCTGGCGAGCCGCCGCAGCCCGGGAAGCACCGACTCGTCGCCTGTGGCCAGTACGTATTCGGCGAGAAACATCGTGCAGTAGGCGTAGTACCAGGTCTGCATGCTTTTCGTTGAGTAACGGGCCGCCCACTGGGCTTCCCGTTTGACCAGGGGCAGATACTCGGCGTTCCCACTGGCCAGGAGTCCGAGCGCATTGAGCGAACGCGGGATGGCGTCCATCTCGGTGTATCCGGGCTTTGGCATCCGTGCCGCCAATGCCGTGCACCCCTCGTTCAGCAATCGCGTCGACTTTTCACAATCGAAGGGGGCTGTCTCGCTGTATCCACCGAGCACCGGCAGGCTGATCTCCACCTCTTCCAACTGGCCCGCACGCCACCGCGTGAGTGCGAGTGTGCCGCCACCCGCCTTCGTCTGCGCATCCGTCACCGCCTTGCCAAACTCGGTCCGGGGGTCGTACGAGAACGGCTTGCCCGCGACGCCCAGGATCACGTCCCCAACCCGGAACACCGCCGCGGCGGGTGACCCTTGGTCCACGGTCGTGACCAGAATCTGCCGCGCGTCGGTCGTCACAAGCTGGTTGCAGTACATCCAACCCCGCAGACCTGTCGGTCCAAGGTTCCAATCGTGTTTCGCACTCTTGGGGACCTGCTCCCCTTTGGTGAGATCCGGAACGGCGACCGGCTCTTGGGCCGCGGCTGTGGGGGACCACAGCAACGCAGCGATCGCGAGGATCATTCCAAATCGCACGAGCAAGGGGCGTGTCGCCATCGTGTGTTCCTGTTGGTGTCACGCGTTGTTCCGCGAAGTGTGAATGCTGCAGACTCAACGCAGAATCGACGCAGTGCAGTGTATCCGCCAACGACAACGGGTCGTGCGGCAGCAGCGACAGGACGTCGGCCAGCACCCGGACCACCGCGACCACGCTGAATAACCCGAACACCATCGTGCTGCGCGATGCCTCGGGCAACTTCAACACCGGAAACACCACCGCCAACGCAGTCGGCGTCCTCACCATCGCGGGCAACGGCACCGCGCTGACCAACCTGAATGCTGGCCACCTCACCGCGGCGATGAAGCTCCGCCCTGTCAACGTCCGCTGGAAGCAGAGCGTGGCATCCGACTTTGGCTTCATCGCCCAGGAGGTCCGCCAAGTTCTGCCCGAGCTCGTCGTGGGCGATGAATCCAGGGCCACCCTCACCGTCAAGTACGCCTGGATGACCGGCGTCGCCATCGGGGCGATTCAGGAACACCAGGCGCATCACGACAGCGAGGTCGACGGATTTCGCTCAGACAACGCTGGACTCAACGCCCGACTCGCGGCAGTCAAGGCCGCGCTGCGGAAGATGGCCAGAGACAGCACGTAGACGACCACGATGATTCCGCGGCACCTCCCAAATGAGCCCGGTCATGGCGGCACACAGGCCACCAACAAAAGCGAACCCCCCCCGAGTCTTGCGACTCGGGGGCCCACGTTCGCCTGTACGAGTCGTTTGTCCGCGAGGCCAGATCGCCGATCGTGCTCGCAAGACCCCAACGAGCGACTGGTCGCGCGCAGTGAAACTATTCGCGATCATCAAGAATCGGCCACCAAGCCCGCGCGATCAAGGCCGCGGGGCGTGTCCATCCCTTGCCGCCCATCGACGCGCCGTTGCGCTTCCGATCGACCGTGACCGCGTGAAGGCGTCAACACCCGCCGGCCTCCCACACACGGATGAACGACTCGATGTCGGGGCCGTCCACGCCGCCGTCTCGATTGACATCAGCCGAAGGATCGGCTTGCTCCCACGCCGTGAAGAAGGATTGAACATCGAGGAAGTCGATGCCTCCATCCTGATTGAAGTCTGCTGCGCAGGTGAGGATGACGGCGACGGTGGCCTCACTGGTCGTGGAACTGCCGCACGCGTTCGTGAATACCGCTTGGTATCGCCCAGCGTCGACCGGTGCGATGCCCTGAATGGTCAGCGTTGCGATGGAGGCCAGGGTGGGCGACGCCAACGAAGCGCTCGCCCCGCTCACGAGGCCTCCTCCTGGTGCCGCTCCGCCAGGACCATTGACCAAATCGCTGCCGTCGCGTTGCCAGCGAACCGAGACGTTCCGCATGCCGTTGATCGGAGCGGCAGTCAACGTGAGCGTCTCCCCCTCGAGCGCCACTCCGGAGATCGGCGAGATCGCCACGGCCGGCGCACCTCCAGCGAAGCGTCTCGCGATGATGCCGCCCGGATGCAACCACCCACCGACGATCAAGTCACCGCCCGGGAGCATCGCGAGCGCGTTCAGGAATGAAGCGTCCTCGGGGCCCTGCATGCCCAGTCCCAACCACGCCAAGCCGTCCCACATCGCCACGTTGGTCGTCGCGATGCCTCCGGCGCTCGTGAAGCGTCCCGCGGCGATGAGTCCTCCCGACGGGAGCGCCAGCAGCGCGGAGACGGAGCTGCAGCCACCGTTCATGCCGTCGCCCAAGTCAACCCACTCGAACCCGTTCCATCTCGCGATTGCGTTGGTCGATCGCGTGCCTGCGAGCGTGAACTCGCCGCCGACGATCACATCGCCGTTGTCCATCGCTGCGATGGCAAGCACCCGATCGGACGCTGCGCCACCGACACCCGTGCCCAGCGCGGTCCATGCCGTGCCGTCCCACCGTGCGACGCGCGCCGTCGCGGTGGTCCCCTGGAGCGTGAACGCGCCGCCCGCCACCACGCTGCCGTCAGGGAGCACCGCCAGTGCATTGACCGGGCCGTTGAACGCCGCCCCGAGGGTCGACCACGACATGCCGTCCCAGCGAACGACCGCGCCGTTGCTGTTCCCCGCCACGACGCTGTCGTCGGGAAGCACCGCCAGGGCGTTGACCGTGCCGCCGACGCCGGCGCCCATCGGAAACCAAGACGCGCCGTCCCACCTCGCTACTTTGGCGGCCGCCACGCCACCGACGGTCGTGAACGAACCCCCCGCGACCACCTCTCCGCTCGAGCGTTGAACCAACGCGCGGACCGTGCCGCCCGGTCCCGATCCGACCGGGGTCCACGTCGCGCCGTTCCATGTGGCGAGGTAGTTCGCTGGCGACCCCGTGGCGGTGGTGAACGAACCTCCCACCACAAGGCTTCCGGTCGGCAGCGAGAGCATCGCGTACACCATGGACGACCCGTTTCGGGGCACGCCCACCCCAGGCGGATTCCAACGTGTTCCGTTCCAACGAGCGGCCGAGTTGGCCGGCGCGGCATCCGCCGTGAGGAAGTGCCCCAACGCCATCACGCCTCCGTCCGGGAGCGCTTTCACGGAGTTCACCGCGCTGTTCATGCCCGCGCCCAGGCTCGACCACGTCGATCCATTCCAACGACGCACCGACGAGGTCGACCCTGTCCATCCCGCCGCGAGCACGTCGCCATTGCCAAGCACCTCAAGCGTGTGCACCTCGCCACCGAATCCGGTGCTGAGCGGAGACCACGCAAGCCCATCCCATCGGGCGATGCGGCTGATCGTGAGGCCGCCGGCGGTCGTGAAGTTGCCTCCGACGATCAGGTTGCCATTGGGCAGCACGACCATCGCATTGACGGGGCCGTTCATCCCGGATCCCAGCGCCGACCATGCCGACCCGTTCCAACGAGCGATCCCTCGAGACTCGACCCCGCCCGCGAACTGGAAGATGCCGCCCGCCACCACGTCGCCATTCCCGAGCACCGCGAGTGCGTTCACCTTGACGATCCCGGGATCGCTCAATCCGGCGCCAAACGCCGACCAGGCCGAGCCGTTCCACCGAGCGATGCCCCGGGTCTGGACATCGCCCGCGACTTGGAAGTCGCCGGCGGCCACCAGATCTCCCCCGGGCAACACCGCCAGGGCTCGCACGGAGTCATCCGTGCCTGCGCCAAGCGGCGACCATGCATTTCCATTCCAACGCGCAATGCCCGACACGGCCGCGCCGCCGACGGTGCTGAAGTCGCCGCCGATCACGAGGTCGCCGCCGGGAAGCACGGCCAAGGCATGGATCGATCCGTCGATCTCGAGCCCCAAGCCGATCGAGGACCAGTCGCCCGTCTGCAGGTCGCAGGTTGCAATGTTGCTCGCCGCGACCGACCCGGCAGCCAAAAAGTTCCCGGCTACCACCAATCGATGTGTCGCAGGGCCCGGGCCATCGGGGTCCCAGATCGCCGATGCGTTGATCGCACCGTCGACGCCGAGCACGCCACCCTCGGCGAGCCACCCCGGCTCGCATGGCTGTGCGACTGCCGACACGGCGAGCACGAGACCCGCAAGGGCCGCCACCCTCGCCATGGATCGCAGCGCGAGTGATGTCCAACTATGCCCACAATCGTGGTTGCCGGCCGCGCCGCGCCCTTCATGCCCGTCTATCGCCTTCGTCAGCATCGCATGTGTCTCCGAAAAATCGGTCTCGCATCGGCGTCCGCACCACGCCCACCCCGGCGGAGGGCGAGCCCGCTCGTTAGTAGTCACCGGCCGGACGCTCGGGGAACCACCACTGCATGCAGTCAAAGTCGCGGCCCTTGAGCCCGCCGCGGGTCCAGCGTTGGAATCCCGGGGCCGTGCGGGCGTTGTCTGCGCCGCGAACGGGCTCCCACGACGCTTCGGGCGAGTACGTGACGAGCAGCGGAAACATGGAGTAGGGCGTCGTGGGGTCGACGCCATCGTTGGCGTCGAGCAACCTGCCGCCAAGGTTGAACGGGAGCCCCGTGCGTTTCCAGCGAACGCTGCCGTCGAAGAAGAGGTTGCAGGTTACTGCATCGGGATAGGCGTAGTACATCTGCGACTTACCCGCATACCTCGACACCGAGTCGAACATCGCGACCTTGTTGCACGGGAACTGCACCTCGCTCAGCGCCCGCCCCGCCGCGAGCTGCATGTTGGGGGAGTTGGCGAATTGATAGGAACGGTGAGTCGTCGCCTGCGTCACGCCGCCGATCGTGCCGTCACATCGGTCATTGAAGGACACGAACGGAACGGTTTCGTACGAGGAACCGTAAGGCCAGCGATTCTCGTGACCGGCAGGACCAGGGATCTCCCCTCGCTCGAAGGCGAGCGGATCTGCCTGCCAACGGCCGCGGAGGGCGTCCGCGGGCGAAACGACGCCTGGCCCGGGCAGGGCCTCCGCCAGATAATCCTGCAGCACCAGGTGGGCGTAAAACACGTGGGGTATCCAGCTTGAGATGTAGGCAGTGCCGTCGAAGGACTGACCTCGGCCGCTGCGGCGACGCATGATGTCAACGGCCTGAGCCGCGGCCGACTGAACCTGGTAGTCCGTGTTCGCGAGGGCCTGGAGGTCGGCATAGGCCAGAAGGTTCGCGGTGGCCTGGGTGATCGAGAACGAGAAGAGGCGATTGCGATTGTCGGTGGCGTAACTCTCGATGGTCCGACCGAGTCGCTGCAGATTGGCCTGATCGATCGCCCGGCGACCCGCGGCCCGTTGATCGGTCGCCGCGGGCAGCAATATGGCAAACAGCACGCCCACGATCACGACCACTGCTATCAACTCGATGAGCGTGAATCCGTCGTGCCGCCCAGCCGTTCTCGCATGCATCTGTCGCCCTCCGATGGTGTTCGAAGCCTTGGGAACCGCCCGCCCCACCAGCTTTCCTATTCTGAAGTCTGCGGCAACGAATGTCAACATCGTTCACGATGAATCCGGATCGCCGGACGCTGTTGATCGCGGGCTGAAGGCCAGAGACGTCGGCGACGGCGGGCCCAGTCGCCGACGCGTGCGGAACCCGCCGCCGTGGTCCCCTCCGGGGCTTCCCGAAAAAACCCACACGGCCGGTTGCTTTCGCAACCGGCCTTCGAAATAGAGGGCGAGGGGTGGTCTGACGATCGGCGTTTCAGAGATAGAGAGACAAGCAGGGCAGATGTGGTTCACCGGCAAGACTCATCCAGCCGTCGTGGCCACCCACACAGTCGTCACCAGCTATGACGAGATCGAAGCGCTACTTACTGCGGTGGCTGGCCGTCGCGGCGTCACGATTCCTCGCGGGTCTGCTGCATTCCGTCCATGTGCCACGCCGGGAAAGGGTCGGGGAGGTGTTTCCAGCCCTCGATGCCGCCGCGCATCTCTTCGTCGGTGAGCAGGCACGATTCGAGCAGCAGCCGCTGGGACTGCTTGTCGAAGTCGACGCCGATGAGCACGAGTTGCTGGCGGCGGTCGCCGAAGGGGTCCTGCCAGCACTTCTCGAGCCACGCACGCGCTTCAGGGTCGCTTGGCCGGTGCTCCTTGGGACGCGCTGCCCACCACACTCCCGCGGGCTCGATGCGGAACGAGCCGCCCGCCTGCGACCACAGCGCCGCGACGTCGCTGCGGTTGGCGAGCCACACGAAGCCCTTGCTTCGGACGGTCTTGAGGAACCCGCCGACGATGAAGTCGTAGAGGCGCTGCGGGTGGAACGGCCGCCGGGCTTCGAAGACGAACGACGACACGCCATACTCCTCGGTCTCGGGCGTGTGCTCGTTGTTGAGCTCCTTGATCCACTTGGGCGAGGCCTGGGACTTGGCCATGTCAAAACGCTTGGTGTCGAGGATGGCGTTGAGCGACACCTTGCCGAAGGTGCTACGGATGATCGTCGCGTCGGCGTTCAGCGAGCGGATGTGCCCTTCGACCTTGCGGAGGTGGTCTTCGCTGACCAGGTCGCACTTGTTCAGGATGATCACGTCGGCGAACTCAACCTGATCGGTGAGCAGATCGGCGATCGAGCGGGTGTCGGCCTCGTCGTTGCCGATGCCGCGGTCGGCCAGGTCGTCCTCCGTCTGGAAGTTCTTGATGAAGTTCAACGCGTCGACGACCGTGACCATGGTGTCCAGCCGCGTGATCTCGGCGAGCGAGCGGCCCTCTTCATCCTCGAAGGTGAAGGTCTGCGCGATGGGCAGCGGCTCGGCGATGCCCGTGCCCTCGATCAGCAAGTAGTCGAACTTCTTCTCGCGGGCGAGGTGAGAGACCTCCTTCAGCAAGTCCTCTCGGAGCGTGCAGCAGATGCAGCCGTTCGACATTTCGACCATCTTCTCGTCCACGCGATCGAGCACGGCCTCGCCGACCTTGCCGCCGGTCTTCACGAGCTCGGCGTCGATGTTCACCTCGCTCATGTCGTTGACGATCACCGCGACCCGCTTGCCCTCGCGGTTGGCGAGGATGTGGTTCAGCAGCGTTGTCTTGCCCGCGCCCAGGAAACCGGACAACACCGTGACGGGCAGCTTCTCCGGCAGTGGTGAACGCTTTCCAGCGATGGCGTTGGCAGCGGAGGTGATCATGTTCTTGAGTGTGCTCATGGATATCTCTCACTTCTGCGAAGCGTTGGACGGAGTTGACGGACGAGCGGGCAGCGCGTCCTGCGCCCGAGTCAGACGACGGTGGCGGATGATCTCGGCTTGACCGGCCGAAGGACCGGAGAAGTCCATCCGCACGATGAGCGAGGAGTCATCCATGGAGAGCACACGCGCCTCGGGGAGAGACGACGGGTCGCCCGTGTTGTTGACGCACCGGATCACGCCCGCGCTGTCGATCGTCCATGTGCCCGACTCTTCGACGCGGCGACCGGGAGGGTCGGCCCATTCGAGATTGTGGGTGTAGGTGCCGTCGGCGTTGAGCGTGTGCACGATCGAGAGCCTCTGCTCGCGAAGCAGGGTGTTGGTACGGTCGGTACTGGCCCACGTCTGCGCGATGGCGGCGGCTCCATCCGACCCAAGCGAGGAAAGCCCCTCCTTCGCGAACACCTCAACATGCTCGACATACCAGACGCCCGCGAGGCGTCCGTGCGCCGCGCTCTGCCATGTTCCCGGTTGCGTCGCGTCGACTGTCGGCCGATATTGCGGGCGCTCCAGCCGGCCGTTCAACTCCGAGAGCACCGTCATCGGATCGCTCGCGGCTGCGAGTCGTGGCGCGGCGACGCGGTACGCCGCGAGAATCGCCGCGGCCCTGTCGCGAATGGCCCGGTCCTCGTCGCGTTCCACGTGCCCGATTGGCACCGCCCACGTGAACTGGCCCTCGACGGCCGACGCGGTGGGTATGTGGTAGAACGCGCGATCTTTGCCGGGCCCAACCTCGCCGCCATCCCTGCGCGCCCGCTCGGTCGCTTCAACAAAGAAGTCGATGGCGTAGTTGGGGTAGCCAAAGAGAAAGCCGTAGGCCCGCCAGCGGTCGTCGCGCGGCAAGCGATCGACGACCGCGACGATCTCGGCCGGGTGCGTGCACGGCGTGATGCCCAGCGGAGACCAGAACGCAGCTTCACGTTCGAGCATCGCCGCCAGCGCCGCGCGATGCACGACATACGCCTCGACATGCCGCTGGCCATCGTGGGCCGTGGCGAAGGTCTGCACATCGGCGTAGTACGTCCGGTTTCGCAGCGGCGCGAGCGCACGCCGGATGCGCTCGATCTCCGCCGTGTCCGGTGCAGCGACGTCGACTTTGCCCTGCCAGAACCCCGTGCTCATCGGCTTGAGCCCGCCGACAAGGGTGTACAGCGCCTCGCGGTCCAGGGCCTTGAGGAGTAGTTCACGGAACTGGTAGCGCTCGGCGACAGTCGAGAGCGGGGCATCGCGGCCTGCGGCTGTCGGAGTGCTCGTGGCGCAACCGCCCGCGAAGAGCAACGTGAAAGCCACGACCATCGCGGCGGCGAGGGTCGTGGCGAATCGACTTGTGCGGTGGTGAAGGACTCGCATAGAAATCAACAACTACTCATGCACAGGATCCGCCGCCTCACGCATCCTTCCACGCGACCCTGTACAGGCACTTGGCCTCGTCGTACGCCTTGCCGTCCCACGCGAGCTCGTACGAGCGCGCCTTGGGCGAAAAGTGCGTGAAGAAGTCGACCAGCGTGGCCCCTTCGTCGCCGGCCTCGACGTGGTGGATGTTGTCGCGGTCGCGCGTAAGTGTGGAGAGCTGTCGCGGTCGCAGCACCGTGTCGGCGTTCTGGCGGATCAGGAAATCCTCGCCCTTGCAGGGCACCTCGCCCGCGGCGATGGCGAGCCGCTTGCCGTCCGGCTGCACGATGTCGAAGTTGCGGCAGCGGGCGGCACCCTGCGTGGCAAGCAGCACGCCGTTGTAGTGCCGGTGGTCGTGCAGGTGGATCACGGACTTGGGAGCCATCTTGATCTGCATGAGCACGATGGGCGGGTAGTAGGCGATGGTGTCCATCGACCAGTCCTTGCCCGCGGGGGAGGCTCGCCAAGTCGGCGGGTTCTCGACGCGGGCCAGCAACGCTGTGACAGCGGCCAGATACGCCTCCTCGTCGGGGGCAGGAGCGGCGATGAGAGCCCGCGCCTGAGGCATGACGGCGGCGACGAACTCGTCAGCGCTCGCGGCGCGAGATGGCTTTGTGCCGCGCGTGTTCGCAAGGCCGCCCGAGTCCTTCGCACGCGATGCGCAGCCAGCAAGCCCAAGGCCACTCATAGTCGCAAGCCCCGCCGCGGCGATGCCAAAGCGAAGGATCGTCCGCCTTTCGACCACGACGCCCGGCGCGATCTCCTCACCACGTTCATGATCGGCAAGGACGTGCTTGGCAATTTCGTCGACGGTCATGAACTGCATGAGCGGACTCCTTGTTCATGGTTGCGAGCGGCGAAGAGCCAGCATTGATCGAAGTCACCCATGGCACCCCGCCTCTCCGCAGCAACTGCCCGAACTATGCCCGGATCCGCCGCCGCCGCGCCGGGTGCCAAGGAGCATGGGTGGCGCGATCATCCGCTGTACCTTGGCCGCGGCGGGCGTCTTGCCGGGCTCGATCCCCGCCGCCTTGCACACCTCG